>JAYRWN010000329.1:0-42199 GCA_041917975.1 Saprospiraceae bacterium
GCATCAAAATCAACTGCGGAAGGACTAAGCATAGCCGTTTCATTTTTGAACCGGTTGATGTTCAGATAATTGTTATTAACGACCTCAAAGATAGGCTCTACAAGATTCCCCCGGTTAAGGATCAGAATGAAACGGGGATCGCCAGTAATCTCATTGGGGAAATACCCTTTGGTACCAACGATCAAATCCATAAGACCATCTGCATTATAATCCAAAAATGCAGGACAGGCCTCTGAGCCCCCATCAAAAATAAATTCGGTAAGAAATTGTTTTGATTGGAGTTGAAACACCGGTTTGGTTATAGAACCAATATTTTTATAAAACCAGGTGACATTTATATTTTCGGAGTTAAAAATATCTCCCGGGGACACTAACAGGTCTGGTATTCCATCATAATCAAAATCCCCCTTAAAGGGAAATGGGTAAATTGTAAGCCCCACCGGCGTGGATTCGGCAGGAAACCCCTGGATTTGGCTTGTAACATAAGCTTTGGTTTTGGTGCCTCCATTGATGAGGGCAGTAAGATTCACGCTGCCAACATCACCAACAATAAGGTCCTTATCCGCGTCATTATCCAGGTCCAGGGCTAACAATGATGACCCGGCATGGCGAATGACTAACGGGGCTAACCCAGACGAAGCGCATATTTCTGGGTTTTGACTTAAAAACATCATGCTGGATAATCCGCTCTCGGTCACCTTTCCCCAGCAGGCATCCCCTAACCTGAAATGAAACAGTTCTGAACCCGATGCTTGGTTTTCATAATAATAAATAGAACTTCCACCAGGCTCAAAAGATAATATGTCCAAATCCCCATCGCCATCCATATCTTCAATAGCCGGTAGGTCTTCCGGGCTCACATACACATTAATCCAATTACCATTGTTATTTTGATAACTAAGAACTTCCAGACGGCCTTGGTTGGGTAAAAATTTCTTAAACGAAACATGTCTGTTTTCATAACTCCCCACATATACGGTGATTCCCGGAATTCCGGGGACAATGGAATTGGTAAACAAATCAGGTACATTATCTTTATTCATATCTTTGATAAGCAGCCATCTGTTTAGTGAATCAGGCAATATTGTTAAGAGGTCCGGAGCCAGTTTATACGCTTTTGAATCACGCAGATAACGGTAAACCTGAACGGCATCCCCAGCTTTGTCTAATACGACCATTTCATTTTGGCCATCGGCGTCCAAATCGGCTAAATTATATTGGGGATTGTTGGCACCTCCCTGGAAGGCTTCAGTTAAGACTTTTTGATCCCTTTTTAACAACGGATAATAAGGCAAAAGCTGGGCGAATGCCGCGTGACAAACCCCAATGAAAGGAATAACCAACCAAAACTTCCACATGGATACAAAGGATTTAATTGGTAAACAAAAAAGTGGCTGGAATGATTTGTTGATTTGGCTCACCCAAAAAGCAGCTATTTTTAGCTTGTAAAGCGTAATAATTTTCATGGAGCCTAAAAAGAATTACCATCTACGTATCCGGAATCGCCAATATAAATATCTGCCTTTTCATCCTTACCATATCGTTTTGGTGTTGATTTTGGCAGGAATCGCCTTGCTATTCCTGGGGATGCTTGCAGCCTATCTTTACACGACAGTAAACAGAGGGCTATCACCAGTAAAACCTCCTTTTGTCTTCGCCTTATCTACGTTCGTTCTGATTGTAAGTAGCCTTAGTATTAATAAAGCCTATCAAAGATATCTTGAAGATCAGACTTATGAGTTCAGGTTTTACCTTTGGGGCACGTTAATTTGCACGGTTTTATTTTTGAGCTTACAAGTATTGGGTTGGTACGATTTATTCCTGAATGAAGTTACCTGGCAAAGTGGCAATGGTGCCGGGTATTTGTATACATTATCCGCGCTTCATTTTACTCATGTCATTGCCGGAATCCCCTTCCTTTCGTGGTTCATTTTTTTAAGTTATAACGCCATGCAAGACCCAGTAATGATTTTAGTTTATTTTTCAGACCCGGAGAAGAAATTACGCCTAAGATTATTGCGCTTATATTGGCACTTTTTAGATTTACTGTGGATAGTGTTGATAATCGTACTTACAGCCAATTACCTCATTAAGAACTATTTAAACCTTTTATATTAAAGCATTTAATTTCATTGGATCGTTTCTGCAGCAGCAGTAGCCGCAACCCAAGCGGTAGTCCAGGCGGCCTGAAAATTAAACCCACCGGTCAAAGCATCAATATTCAACACTTCTCCGGCAAAAAACAACCTTTGGTGAATTTTACTTTCAAACCGACGGGTATCCACTTCCTTAAGGTCAACGCCACCAGCGGTTACAAATTCGTCTTTGTTCGTATTTTTACCTTTGATCTCCAATCCGTCACCTGTGAGTAAGTTCGCCATGTGCTGAATAACCTTAGGATTAAGTTGTTTCCATCTTTGAGTTGAATCAATTTGATGACAATCGAGCATGTTTTTCCACCATCTGCTGGGGGTATCGAATGGTGGTGTATTGCTAATTTGTTTGTCTGCAAACTCTTTTTGGAAGTTTATCAGTACATTATGCGTATCAATCATCGATGTATTTATCCAATTGATTTTCAGCGTGAAATGGTAATTTACCGCATGCATAACTCTAGCACACCATGCTGACATTTTCAAGGCAGCCGGGCCACTGATACCCTGATGTGTAATTAATAATGGTCCAGAGGTCATTTGTTTAAACCCTCCATGAGAAAAGTACAGCGCCACATCCTTAAAAGTAACTCCTGCTAAGTTTTTGAGCGTACAGTCTGTAGATTTAAAGGTAAATAATGAGGGTACTGGGGTAATGATGTTATGACCTAAGTGACCTAACATTGACCAGATTTCTTGATTACTCCCGGTACACACCATAATTTTTTCGGATGAATAGGAAAAGCCTTGGCTATGGATTTTCCAACCTTGGTACATTTTTTCCAATCCGTCAATCCGGCTTTGGGTTAATATCTTTATCGATGACTTATTCGCTTGATTTAGAAAACATTGAGTAACAGTTGACGAAGAATCCGTGTCAGGAAACATTCGACCATCCTCTTCAGTCTTTAATATCACGCCCCGTTCAGCAAACCAGCGGATGGTATCACTACAATTAAACCGCATAAACGGCCCCAATAATTCCTTTCCACCGCGCGGGTAGTAACTCACTAACTGATGAGGATCAAAACAAGCATGAGTAACATTACACCGGCCTCCACCGGATATTTTAACTTTTTCCAATAGACGAGGTCCTTTTTCCAGGATCAAAACCTTGGCAGATGGTTGGAGCTCTTTATACCTTAAAGCACTAAAGAATCCGGCCGCGCCACCACCCAGGATAATCAGATCATAAACCTGGTTCATGTAAATTTTTGTATGCGTTAAAAATTGTTTAAAAGTGTTTTGTGAGCAATTATAAGGTCAATACAAGTAATATTTCATTATATTTGCACATTAATTTTTTTCCTAATATATGTTGGATTCGTTGAGTCAAAAGGAAGCCTTACAGGCGGCGTTGAAATTAGGACTTACCGCGGAAGAATATGCCCGAATAGAACAAATACTTAATCGTATCCCCAATTTTACTGAGCTGAGTGTTTTCGCCGTAATGTGGTCAGAGCATTGTTCTTATAAAAACTCTATAAAGTGGCTAAAGACGCTTCCCAGGGAAGGTAAAAATCTGTTGGTGGGCGCTGGCGAAGAAAATGCCGGACTGGTGGATATCGGAGATGGCTATGGTTGCGCTTTTAAAATCGAATCACATAATCACCCCAGCGCTATTGAGCCTTACCAGGGTGCCGCTACCGGAGTCGGCGGAATTCATCGCGATATTTTCACCATGGGTGCTCGCCCTATCGCTGCTTTAAACTCGCTGCGGTTTGGAGATATCAAGAATCCGCACACCCAGCACTTGATAAAAGGAGTTGTGAAAGGTATTGGTGATTATGGCAACTGTCTGGGTGTTCCTACTATTGGTGGAGAAGTCTATTTTAATTCGTGTTATAACCAAAATATTCTGGTTAACGCGATGTCCCTTGGAGTGGTGAAAAAAGGAGAAACCATCTCAGCTACTGCCGCCGGTGTAGGAAACCCAGTATTTATCGTTGGTTCGGCAACCGGTAAAGACGGTATACACGGGGCAACATTTGCCTCAGCAGACCTTACGGAAGATTCTGCTGAGGACCTCCCAGCAGTGCAAGTGGGGGATCCCTTTCAGGAAAAGCTGCTCCTGGAAGCCTCCCTTGAAATTATTCAGACAGGGGCAGTAATCGGCATGCAAGACATGGGAGCAGCAGGTATTACCTGTTCAACTTCAGAGATGAGTGCTAAAGGAGGCGTAGGTATGCGTATAGATCTTGACCTCGTGCCGAAACGGCAAAATAATATGCAGGCCTTTGAAATCCTCCTGTCAGAAAGCCAAGAAAGGATGTTGATCGTCGGTAAAAAAGGTATGGAGGACAAGCTCTATGAAGTCTTCGACAAATGGGACCTGGAATGCCAACAGATAGGCGAAGTTACTGATAGCGGAGAACTAGAGTATTATTATCAAGGTCATTTGGTAGGTCGTGCACCTGCTCATGATCTGGTGTTGGGAGGTGGTGCTCCCGTTTATTCGAGAGAATACACCAGACCAAAATATCTTGAGGAACTGGACAGCTTTGATTCGATGCATTTTACACCGAGAGAAGACATTGAACATATACTTAAGGTATTGATTACCAGTCCAAATATTGCCTCCAAGCGTTGGATTTACGAACAATACGATTCAACAGTTCGCACCAATAATATGGTAACTAATCAACCGTCTGATGCGGCCGTAATTCGTATTAAAGAAACCGGAAAAGGCATCGCCTCTACCGTGGATTGTAATTCAGTATATGTTCATGCCAATCCATATAAAGGCGCTATGATTGCGGTGGCTGAGGCGGCGCGCAATATTGTTTGTTCGGGCGCGTACCCATTAGCCATTACCAACAATCTTAATTTTGGCAATCCTTATGATCCGGAAGTTTACTGGCAGTTTGTGGAAGCCATAAAAGGCATGGGCGATGCTTGCCGCTTTTTTGATACGCCGGTTACCGGAGGTAATGTCAGCTTTTACAATCAATCCCAAATCAAGGGAAAAACGATTCCGATCTACCCTACCCCTACCATAGGCATGATCGGATTATTGGAGGACCTATCTTTTTTTACGGGATTGGGATTTAAACAAGATGGAGATGTTATCCTGGTTATTGGACCCCTCACTGATGATATTAATAGTTCTGAATACCTGCGCCTCATTCATAAACAAGAACTTTCGCCGGCGCCCTATTTTGTGATAGAGGAAGAAGGACATGTGCAAGCTGCTCTTGGGTCTTTGATACGAAAGCGTTGGGTCAATTCAGCACATGACATATCTGAAGGAGGTCTTTTAGTAACTTTATTAGAAAAAGCATTTGTACATAAGCATGGTTTTACAGTAACCAGCGGATTCGACATGACCCCAGACCGCTGGTGGTTTGGAGAAGGACAAAGTCGGGTGGTGATCACTGTTACCCCAGACTTAGTGAGCGAGGTTACAAACTTTTTAGCTGACGCAGGCGTTAATTGTGCTGAAATAGGTGTTACCGGCGGACAACAAATATTTGTTGACGGTGATAATTTTGGTAGCGTCGAAAAGTGGAAAAAGTTTTATGAACAAAGTATAGAATCAATTTTAGAACAATAACTGTTATTTGAGGTATGAAGCAATTATTTTATTTCATCGTTTTATTCGTTACTATTAGTGCCTGTAATCAATCCAAAGGGTTGATTATCAAAGGTAATCTTAAAGGTGCAGAAAATCTACAAGTCTATCTGGATCAAATAGAAGGAAATAAGAGCAATATCCTGGCTAAAACTGACGCCGATGGATCTGGCGGCTTTAAGATGGCTTTTGAAGAAGGTGTGCAACCGGGAATTTATCGCTTAAGAATTGGTAACCAGCGGAGCATCGTGGTTTTTAATGGTCAAGAAAAAAATGTCACCATATCCGGTGCATTGGAAGGTATGTCTAATGGCAATTTGACCATCGAGGGCAATGCCGCTACCAGCGAATTTTACACGCTGCTGAATCAGGCCAGGAATAACCAAATTTCTGCCCAAGATCTAGAAAATAAATTAGTGACTTCCGCTGACCCTTTGGTGGCATATCATTTGGGGCTAAGTGCTTTTGGAGGAGATCCGACCAAAGTGGATATGTTTAAGAAAATAAACACTCGCTTGGAGAAAGATTACCCAAATTCTATGTTTACCCAAACGGTGACTTCGGTAATTGCCATGCTCGAACAACAAAAGAATCAGAGTTCCATCGAAGAGGGTATCGCTACCGGAAATCCTGCTCCGGATATTTCCTTACCGGACCCAAAGGGTAATGTCCGCAAACTTTCCGACTTAAAAGGGAAAGTGGTTTTATTAGATTTTTGGGCCAGTTGGTGCGGTCCATGTCGTCGTGAAAATCCGAACGTAGTCAACGTTTATAACAAGCTGAATAAACAAGGGTTTGAAATATTTTCAGTATCACTGGATCGTCCCAATGGCAAAGAAGCCTGGATAAAGGCTATCGAACAAGACGGGCTACGCTGGCCTAATCATGTTAGTGATTTACAGGGTTGGTCGTCTGGGGCGGCCCAACTTTATGGGGTTAATTCCATCCCGCGCACCTTTATCTTAGATAGACAGGGCAATATCGTGGCTTCCAATGTGCGTGGACCAGCTCTGGAACCAGCTATTAAAGATCTATTGGCGAAGGGTTAAACTCATCTGAAAGGCAAATATAGCCGCGGCGGTAGCAGCATTTAAGGATTCAGCTACCGCCGTTTTATTTTTGGGAATTTGTAAATAATTTTGAACGTACTGGCGGGAATCGCTACTGATGCCATTACTTTCTGAACCTATAATTACTAAACCGGGCGTTTGGAACTTTATCGTTTGTAAGTTTTGACCTTGCAAATCAGCTCCATAAACGGTCAATTTTGGTTGAGCATGAATCAGCTCCCCTAAATCAATTTGTTTATAATTGATCCCTAAAATGCTGCCCATACTGGCTTGAACGACTTTTGGGTTAAAAAGCTCTACACAGAAGGGTGAAAGCCAAAGTGGGTAGAGTCCAAACCAATCTACGAGCCGAATTATAGTACCTAAATTACCAGGATCTTGAATCCGGTCGAGGTAAAAACCGAGGTGGCTGATGGGCTGCACAGATGATTCTTGAATCTTGTGACATACCATCAAGACTTGATTTGGCGTTTTCAGACAAGATAATTTGGCCAAAGTATGTTCATTCACCTCATAAACCGCCCATTCTTGTATCTTAGATTTGTTTTTATTAATCCATTCTGGTAATGCAAAGATGGAAAAAATCAGACCAGGGTACTGGGAGAGACATTCCGTACAAATTTTCTCACCTTCAACGATAAATTTATTAAACTTTTCTCTAAACTTTGCATGGTGAAGAGAAGTCACAAACTGTATTTGTTGTTTAGTAACCGGTGTAACGGTCATCATATCCAGATTTATTTATTGCTTTTATTAGCCATTTTTTCCTTTTCACAGTGCCGCACAACAAAATTTCTTGGTACCGACGAAGTTCTCTTGACCAAAAACAACATTACCATCAGCGACCGGTACCATATTCCCCAAAAGAGCCAATTGAATACGCAATTATATAATGTTTTAACTCAAAAACCCAATGTCCGTTTTTTTGGTTTCCGCACGCGCTTATGGTATTATTACCGCACCTTACACAAAATCGATTCGACAGTCATCACTAAGTTCATAAAAACGCGCATAGCCGAACCTCCGGTATTAATGACCAACGAACAAGCTGATATAACTCGCATCAATCTGGAAAATTTTCTGCATTCCAAAGGCTACTTTTCTGCGAGCGTGGATTTTTCTCCTCACATAAAAAAGAAAAAGGGGGAGGCAGAGTATGTGGTGAACGCTGGCCCTCTGACCACGATGAAAGAAATTATGTACCGAACTGATGATTCTACCCTTTTGCACATTTTGCAAAACAACTCGGAAGGTACTAATCTTAAGCCTGGTAATCCACTGTCTAAGGAATTATTCGATGCTGAAAGTTTCCGGATTACCCGCGCACTACAAAATAAGGGATTTTATTCCTTCAACCCCGAATACATCCGCTATGTGGCTGATACTACCGGTGAAAGGAATGTTATCATCGTGATTATTAACAACCCACCGGGGCAAAATAATCACAAAGTCTATAGCGTACGGAGCCTGTCTATATTTGATAGCGATATTTTATTTGCTTCCAAACAGCAAGGTAGAGACAGTAGTACCTGGCAAAATATCAATTATCATTATACCAAGAATAAATTTTACATAGCTCCACAGACTTTCGATAAGTTTATCTTCTTGCGCACCGACTCTACCTTTCAAGTAGATAAATATATCAAAACCATCAATAAAATAAACCGGTTGGACATCACACAATTGGTTAAAGAAGATATTGATGTTCGAGGGGATTCACTGGATATCCGCTTGTATGTCCCTGCGAATAATAGGTATGTGTTACAGGGTAATTTTGATTTGAACTACTCGACCATCTCTGACAGTATAAAATTGTTTGGGGTAACTGTGGGCGGACAGCTGATAAATAAGAATGCTTTCGGGAATGGTGAGACCTTGATAAATAGAGTAAATATAGGTACGGACTTCAATTTACGTCGGCAAAATGCCAATCTAATAAACAACTTTTTAGTTCAATTAAACAATGAGGTTAACTTTCCCAAATTTATTGACCTCTATGGGTTTATGGGATTTTTTAATAAAATCAAACTTGGCCGCAGAAAAATTATCACTGACGCTTTGTTGACGAATCTGAGGGAAGAAGCACAAACTCGGCTCACCCTTAATTATGAATTCAACTCGACGGTTAACTATTTATCATACCACTCCATGTTGTCTTCATTGGGGTTCAAGCTGGTCCGCAATCAAAACAGTTCCTATGTATTTACCCCCATCAGTATTAATGTTTGGCTTCCTGAGGTAAAACCACGGTTTCAGCCGGTTTTGGATAATAACGTGTATTACCGTAATAGTATTTCAGACCGTCTATTTACCGGTTTCATTTTTCAAAATTTTGGTTACGATCAGATTTTTAGGAGTTGGAGAAGCGGGGCTGAGACTCGAGTGATTACTACTGCGGAGTTTTCTGGCCATGAAATATTATTAGGTAATTGGATATGGAATCAACTTCGTGATACATTCACCTTGAATAATAAAGTTGAATTTGCTCAATATGGCCGTGTTGAGTTCGATATTCGCCGCCAGATATTGGTGGGAAGAGGGCAAACGGCTAACCTTAGGCTTTCAACTGGAATTGCCTTTCCATTTGGAACTTCATCTAATGTTCCTTACATCAAACAGTTTTATCTTGGTGGACCGTTTAGTGTACGTGGCTGGGCGATTAGAGAATTAGGACCTGGATCTTTCATAGATACTGCGGCAGCGGGAATATCAACGGGTGGATTTTATTATCAGCAAGCAGATTTAAAACTGGAATTTAATGCTGAATACCGTTTCCCCATATTTTGGAGAATGGCCGGAACAGTTTTTTTAGATGGTGGCAATATATGGTCTTTGCGAAAGCCTCAGGATGATCCCCGACCCGGTGCGCGTTTGAGTAGACGATTTTTATATGAATTGGGATTAAGTTCCGGCTTGGGTTTGCGCTTTGATTTTAGCTATTTTGTGTTCCGTTTGGATATTGGTTCCAAAGTAAAAAACCCATACCGCATAGAAAATAGCTATTATCCATATGCTAATTTTCGTCAAATGGTCAAGGACCTGAATTTTAATATTGCTCTAGGTATGCCGTTTTGATTTTTGCAAAACCAAGGTACAAATTGGACATTTCTCGATGATATGTCCTCGGGCTGGACAATACTCCCTTCCATAATAAATGATTTGTAAGTGGACCTTACACCAAGTCTCTTCAGCAAATAATTTTTTCAGATCTCTCTCTGTGGTACCCACATTAGTGCCATCACTTAAACGCCACCTTGCAGCTAACCGGTGAATGTGCGTGTCTATAGGAAAAGCCGGTTCATGGAAAGCCTGGCACTTAACTACTCCTGCAGTTTTATGACCAACACCTGGTAAAGCTTCTAAATCTTCCCATCCATGTGGCACCATTCCATCGAATTTTTCGACTAAAATTTGCGATAACCTTTCGATATGTTTAGATTTAGCAGGCGCTAATCCACAAGGTCTAATGATTTGTTCTATTGTTTCCTGTCCAAGTTTTACCATCTGAGCTGGAGTATTGGCTAAGGCAAATAAACTGGGTGTAACCTTGTTAACACGTTCATCGGTACACTGCGCACTTAATAATACGGCTATCAATAAGGTATAAGGATCCTGGTGATTCAGGGGTATGGCTTGTTCTGGGTATAATGTATTTAGAATCTCTTGAATGGCTGCGGCCTTTTCTTTTTTGTTCATGTTGAAATTAAACTATAGCTGAAGAAGAAAGGCCATGGTGTCCACTCTATCCGCAAAGTCATTAAGTTCTGGCTTTTGTGAGGTTCCAAAATAAACATGTTTCCAGCCTGGAAGTGGTTTTTGTGAAACGATAACCTGTATTTGAAGCTCCTGATGTGATAACATGGTTAGCACATCGGGAAGATTTTCATACATCTGATAATGCACAACGGCCACTCTGGAAGCAAGCTGAGGATTTGGATGAAGAATTACAAAACCGTTTTCAATGTACGGCAAGTTATTGATTATCAAGGTAGCCAGATGATAATCAAAATTATGTTTATACTTATGGTTATTTATTACATAATCGAATGAGTCCCAACAGCCGAAAAGCTGCTTAATATCGAACTCCCGGGGTAAAAACAGACTGGATACATTACGGCAACCCAACCCCAAAAAAGAAAAAATATCCTTACCAAGTAACTCCAGTTCATCTGCTGATTCCTTACCGGTGAGCACGGCTATGCTATTGCGGTTTTGTCTTATGAGATGTGGATAATGGCCAAAGTATTTATTAAAATAGCGGGCTGATAAGTTACTACCCGTAGCTATCACCGCCTCAAACCCTGAAAGTCTTTCCTCAAAGCAAACATATTCTTTAATGACAGGATAAGCTTCTATCCACAATTCCAATAATACCGGCCATACCCATTGATCTTTTTCAGTCAGTTTTATTTGACACCGATGCCCGGCCAGAAATACACATAAAACATCATGAAATCCTACTAAGGGCAAATTGCCCGCCATAACCAACCCGACCCACTTTGAGGTGTGTTGTTTATTAAGTTCCGGATAGCTATGTGCAAATGAGTGTAGTTTCTCCGGATCGAGAAAGTGCTCATTAATGGCAGATAACATAAAGTAGTATCCTTCTTGAGTAAACCAAGGGTTTTCTGCACAAGCCTTGCTGACTGCGGCTGACAAGGCCTTGGGGTTCAATTTGATGATGCGGCCAAGCACGCCCAAAGACTCAATTCGTTGCTCAAGGGTAAGCATTAATGTTCAAGTTTACGGTGAGCAACATAATTCCGCCATTTTTCGATTAAAGCCTGCATGTCCGGCGGTAAATCACACTCGAAATACATGTCCTGTCCATTGATCGGATGTTTAAACCCTAATGATCTGGCATGCAAAGCCTGGCGTGGGCAAAGTTCAAAACAATTTTCTACAAATTGTTTATATTTAGTATAGACCGTACCTTTTACTACTTTATTGCCACCATATCTTTGATCACTGAACACCGGGTGACCTAAATGTTGCATATGGACCCGGATCTGGTGGGTGCGCCCTGTCTCCAGATTGCATGCGACTACACTTACATAATACATGTCCTCCAATACTTTGTAATGGGTAATGGCAAGTTTTCCGTAATCCCCATCAGGATATACTGTCACCAGTTTCCGATCCTGCTGACTCCGTCCCAAATAGCTTCTGATCGTGCCTTCGGCAGAATCCGGACTACCCCAGACGACCGCGATATACTCCCGTTTTATGGTGTGCTTATAAAATTGGTAGGCCAGGTTGTACATAGCCTGTTCATTTTTAGCTATTACCAATAAACCGGAGGTTTCTTTATCAATACGATGAACTAAACCTGGTTGTAACTCATTTCCAGGCAGATTTTGTAAGGATTTTATTTGATCGACATGGTAAGCTAACCCATTGACTAGGGTGCCGGAGTAGTTACCAACGCCAGGGTGGACGACTAGTCCAGCAGGTTTATTGATAATCAGGAGATCAGCATCTTCATAGACAATGTTCAGGTTCATAGGTTCGGGTAATATCTGGGTAGGATAGTTGGGATCAATGGGCCATAATACCTTGATGCTATCGTTGGGCATCACTTTATAACTGGGTTTGACCGGGACCCCGTTTACTGTGATTAAACCACTTTTTAGTGCCCCCTGAATGCGGTTGCGGGAAGAGGTATCAATGCGATCAAGAAGAAACTTATCAATTCTTAATGCACCTTGTCCAGGATCCACAATTATTTCTCTTGCTTCAAAACCTTCTTCACTTTGCAAGCTGCTTTCGTCTTGCCCAAGTTCATCTTCTTCCCTATACTTGTCCTTATTTAACAACTTCGTCATTTAGTTATGGTCTTCAAGAAGAATATTAAATTAGGATTTGGTTCACTTTGTTCAAAAGAATTCAAACAAACAATCCGCACTGAACCGCATATCCTACCAATTTATGCTACTTCTTCATTCATGTTTGATAACTTGGAACAAGGTGTAGATATTTTCACTGGAAAGCAATCAGGGCATGTTTATTCTCGCTATGGCAACCCAACCATCGATGCTGTCGTGGAGAAAATTGTCAAAATGGAAATGTGGGAGCTGGATGGTGAAGCCTACGGTGTCATGTTTAGCTCCGGGATGGCTGCCATTCATACTTTATTATTGACTTTAATGAAACCCGGGGATAAGCTTTTAACCCAACCCAATCTATATGGCGGAACAACTGAGTTAATGGAAAAAATATTTAAACCATTAGGGATTGGGCTAGTCTATGTGCATTTACGAAATATTGATGCGGTTAAGGAGGCGTGTGAAAAACACCCTGACATCACAGCCTTATATTGTGAAACACCAAGTAACCCTACTGTAGAGTGTCTGAATTTAAAAGAACTTACCGCTGTTGCTAAAGAATTTGGTATCAAAACGATCATAGACAACACCTTTTGTACCCCTTACCTGCAGCAGCCATTTAAACATGGCGTAGACTTAATAATTCACTCAACTACCAAATTTTTAAACGGACATGGTAACAGTACATCCGGTATCGTTATCGGACGAGATAAGGAACTTATTACCAAAGACTTATGGACTAAAATGAAATTAAGTGGGACAAATTGTAATCCGTTTGATGCCTGGCTAACCTATAATGGCCTAAAAACATTGCATCTAAGGATGGATAAACACAGTCAGAATGGGCAATCTTTAGCTGAACACTTGATGCAACATCCCGCTATTGCGCGCGTGAATTATCCAGGACTACCTTCCCATCCAGATCATGCGGTGGCCGCAAAACAAATGACAGGTTTTGGTGGCATGTTAAGTTTTGAACTTAATGGAGGATTGGATGCCGGGAAACGGTTTATGAATCAGCTGGAATTCTGTACTTTGGCTCCTACCCTGGGAGATATTGATACTTTAATCTTACATCCGGCGACCATGTCTCATGTAAATATTCCTCGTGATATTCGTTATACTCATGGCATTACCGATGGATTGATCAGAGTGTCCGTTGGTATTGAGGATATTGAAGATATTATCGGCGATATAGATCAGGCCATAGACCGAATTTAACCAGTATTGTTTATTTTTTTTCCAATTAATCTCAGCCCTTCCAGGGTTAAGTTTGGATTGATTACATCAAATGCCGAGGATAAATGATCGAGAATATGCGAGAATCCTCCGGTGGCAATTTTCGTGGCTTTTTGTGGCATTTCCTGTTGAAATGCATCTAACATAAATCTCACCATGCCATTATAACCCCACAAAATACCGCTCTGGATGGCGTGAATAGTATTTTGACCTTGAACCTTCCCTGGAAACTCGAGAGGGACATGCGGTAATTTTTCAGCTTGTAAAAACAGAGCCTGCACCGCTGAGCGCAATCCGGGTGCGATTGTCACTCCGGTAATGCGACGTTCTGCAAAATCTACCCCCGTAATGGTTAGAGCAGTACCAAAATCAACAATGATGCACGAGGTTTGATATAAATGTAATCCGGCATAGGCATTAGCCACCAGGTCAGACCCAATTTCTTCAGGGCTCACCACATCCAAGTCCAGCTTTTGGTAAACTGTGGAGTCAAGATGTATTGGTTTAAGTTTCCATTTGGTCTCTAAAAAACGAAAGAAAGCAGCATCTATGGATGGCACAACACTGGAATAAATGGCTTGACCAACATCAGATCCTTCTATTTCCACCGGCCAATGTTCGTCGAGGAGAGCTTCGGTTAAAGCCACACCGTGGTCAAGGGTTTTTGAAATAAATCTGGCTTTTTGGATTAATTGGCCATTATTAAACTTAGCCAACACAACGTTAGAATTACCCACGTCTATTACTAGTTCTTTCATATCCTACCTCTTTTGCCAAGCTCAATGACTTCGGCTTGGCTGATTTGACCATGACCTATTTTAAATCGAATAGCTGTTCTGATGACGTGAAAACCATGATGACCTGCGGCTCCCGGATTCATATAAAGATGCCCCCATTCTTTATAATATTGTACTTTTAAAATGTGAGAATGCCCACAAATTAATAGCCCCGGATTCAATTTATTTATCAAATTTTTTGTGTGAAGATTATATTTCCCAGGTGGGCCGGCAATATGAATCATCAGTATTTTGAGTCCTTCAACCTCACAACTCATTATATCCGGAACCTGGGTCCGGATATAAGCATCATCAATGTTTCCATACACGCCCCGAGTGGGTTTCTGAGTGCAAAGTTCATCCCAAACATCCTGAGTGCCGAGGTCTCCGGCATGCCAAATCTCATCACATTCCTTAAATAAGTTTTTGAAGTCAGGATCCAGGAATCCATGTGTATCCGACAACAGTCCGATGTATTTAACACTCATGCTTTAGGATTGATCCGAATGATGATTTTACCGAACTGTTGGTTGCTTTTCAGTCTTTCCAAGGCCATGTTTACCTCTTCAAGATCGTATACATTATCAAGGACAGGTTTAATATTATGAGTTGAAATAAAATCCAACATCTGCTTAAATTCATCTGGCGTACCCATAGTGGTTCCGGAAACAGTAATCTGTTTCCAGAATAATTTTTGCGGACTGACTTCTATTTTTCCCGCTGAACCTCCATAGATGACAATGATTCCACCTGGACGTAATGCATCAACAACCTGATTAAAACTTTGCCCGCCACTTCCATCAATAACCTTATCTATTCCGCCAGACAGCTGATGCAAATTAACCCCCCAATCTTTCCCTGTGTATAAGACTCCATTCTGACATCCCAAGGCGACCGCATTATCTATCTTAGTCTGATCCGAACTTGTTACATAAACATCGGCTCCTGAAACTAAACAAAACTGCATGGCCATTAAAGCGACGCCACCACCAATGCCAGTTATTAATACCCGATCGCCTGAAACGACTTTCGCCTTGGTGAACACCGCACGGTAGGCAGTCAACCCGGCTAAAGGGATGGCCGCAGCCTCTTCAGAAGACAAATGAGCAGGTTTGGGATAAATATGATCCAAAGGAACATTTACATATTCTGCCAAAGTGCCCTGAGTCGGCATGCCCAGAATTTGGTATGTTGAGTCTTGAAATGAGGGGTTATTTCCCCAATGAAAGCCAGGCTGCAGGATTACCTCCTGATCAGCGCACCATCCGCAGCCGTCAGAACCTAAAATGGCCGGTAATATTATTTTAGCATATTGACCTTGCGTAATATAATAATCCCTCCGGTTTAATCCGGCTGTTAACACTTTCACTTGGACAAATCCAGAAGGAGTTGTAGGCAGTGGCACTTGCTCCACCTTTAGCGGTGCTTGTAATTGTTTTAAAACAGCTGCTTTCATTCCTGACCTTCCGTAAGATTAAGTAATCCATCAGGCAGATCCATTAGAATACGTTTAAGTTTTGGGGTTACCTTGATTATCCATTCCTCCACAAAAGGAACCATAGGAGTTCCATAGCCTTGAGCGTCAAGTATAAGCATAGTTTGACCAGGGAAAATTTGAATATCCTTGATAATACCTTTGAACTCTTTATGGGTCGCATCGACAATGGTCCAGCCAACCAATTCGTTGGGGTCCGGGCCGGATGTTTTTATTGATTTTGGGATGTCATCTTTATCCAGGAAAAGTGTTTGTGTAACCAGGTGTTTAGCTGCCTGTGGGTTATTTATTTCTTCAAAAATGATGGACCAGTGGTCTACCTTGCTTTCCGCCCGTTGGATGAAATACGGGACAGGGTCACCATTAACCATGACAATGAGGTATTTTAACCGAGGTACTATCCCATAATAAGGTTTATCAAATTCGGCGATAAGCTCCCCCGAACGTCCTACCGATTTGTTAAGACGGCCAACTGCCACCAATTCTTGTAACATTATTTTCAAAAGGCCCAGATAAACTTTTGGCAAAAAATCATTTAAATGTAAGCAAGGTCTGTTTAAGAATGAAACCCTTTTCGGCTTTTTGTTCCCAGGGCAGATCAGAGATGTTTTGGGTATCCATTATTTGCAACTCTTTATAAATAAGCCCAACTTCATACGCGTAAATTTCATGACCTTTTCTTAATTCAATTTTACTTTCACTTTCGGCTAACGTTATCTTCAAGGCATGTGGATAACGAACTCCTCCGAGGTTTACCGGGTAGTCAACCTGGGCATAAGAGGAAGACCAGTTTTTATATACCTCCAGGGGTTCACCCTCCACTGTTATTCGTAATCTCGCATCAAAATAAATGTTGCCGTTCCAACTTAATCCTTCTTTCGCCGGGTATCTAATTTTAAGAAAGCGCAAATTATCTTCCACCTTTTCGATCCCATTAAACCTGGTTTGAACGATATCTTGCCTACTGAATTGCCAAGGGCCCTCTTTATGATCCGATACTTCTCGGGTAATAAGATAAGCCAATGTACCTGTACCGTCTGTAAAAGTATCCTGAATAATTTCCCGCAGATACGATTTACTCGCCCGCTGAATAATTCCCGCCGGTCCGACATCAAATGTCACTGAATCTATTTCATATATCCATTCTTTATTTAAAAAAGCCGGATAATAACCTTGCTGAATCAAATCAGGTACTATTGATTTTTGACAATTTAATATCATGAAGGAGATTACCGCTAAATAGCCAAAACGCATAGCTAGATACTTTGGAAAATTATTCCACCACCTACTACATCATCACCTTCATAAAATACGGCAGATTGTCCAGGGGCGATACCTTTTACTTGGGCCAAAAACTCTACCTTGATTTTCTCATGATCGTAGGTAGCCAACGCCAGCGCACCTGGGTCGTGATAACGTACTTTGGTGAGCAACTCTTTATTTGCCGGAATGTGCAAGTATTTCATACTGTTTGTTTTGTAGACATACATTCCTGTTTTAATCAAATCTTCAACATCGCCTAAAACGACACGATTAGTATCTGGGTCAATATCCACTACAAATTTTGGGGTCCCAAAAGCCATTCCTAAGCCCTTGCGCTGACCTATTGTATAGAACGGATAACCTTGGTGATGGCCGATGACTTCACCGGCAGTATTAACATAATCTCCCTGGCCCACTTTCTCGGTCAGATCAGGAACTTGTTTACGCAAAAACCGGCGATAATCGTTATCGGGTACAAAACAAATCTCGTAACTTTCTGCTTTCTTGGATAGTTCGGCATGTCCCCAATCCAAAGCCATTTGTCGGATCTCTGTTTTTCGAAAGCTGCCAACCGGGAATTTACTCCTTCGCAGACAATCTTGATCCAAGCCCCATAGGACATAAGATTGATCTTTCGATGCATCGACGGATTTGCTTACAAAATAGCGTTCATTGGCAGTTTTTATCTGGGCATAATGACCGGTGGCAATTTGTGCACAGTCCAGAGCATCAGCCCGTCTTAACAGAGCCTGCCATTTAATGTGGGTATTACACAAAACACATGGATTGGGAGTTCGTCCGGCCAGGTATTCATCTACAAAATTATCAATGACGTAGTTGCCAAACTCTTCCCTAATGTCCAAAATAAAATGATGGAAACCCACTCTCACCGCTATTTCCCGTGCATCGTTAATGGAATCCAGACTGCAGCAACCGGTTTCTTTTTTTGTTCCTCCGGAAGTGGCATAATCCCAGGTTTTCATAGTGATGCCCACTACTTCATAACCTTGGTCATGAAGCATCATAGCGGTGACCGTACTATCAATACCTCCGCTCATGGCTACCAATATCCGCCCGTGTTTGCTCATACTTCCAATGAAAATAAAAGACAAAATTACAACATGATAAGTTCACCTGATGTACCTTTATCGCTATCCAAACATTTATTAAATGGCAATAACTCCTAAAAGGATCAATAAGGAAAATGAAATTTTAGATGCAGCTGAAGGGGTATTCCAAGAACTGGGCTTCAATAATGCCCGCATGGAACAAGTGGGTCTGAAAGCAGGTGTAAGTAAAGCTACGGTTTACTTTTATTTTGAAAGTAAGGAAAATCTGTACATGGCCATCGTGTTTCGCGCCTTAACCATGCTGAACAATTTATTATACGAATCCATCCATCAACATCAACAAAAGCCAGGCCTGGCATCCGTTTTGGCCTTAATGAATACCTATATTTCATTTAGTGAAAAATACCCCTTGTACATAGACACTCTTTTGGATTATTTGGCTTTAGCAAGGCAAGCAGGAGAAGGTCCGGAATTCAGTAAATTGACCGATGCGATCAAAGACAGTCTTTATTTCAAAAAAATCCAGCATATTCATAATATCCCGGTGACTTTAGTCGTACAAGAACTCAATCGGGGTATGGGCGATGGCAGTGTCAATAAACACGAAAAACCTGAAATTTTATATCTGACTGCCTGGGCTTTGGTGTTGGGCTACTTAAAACTGACTACTACAGGTGGCAAAAGAAAAAGCATCCACACCGTGGATATCCAGGAATGGAAAGAGTATCTCATCAAGATGCTGCAAAAACTGCTTACACTTTAAAGGGTTAATAACCATGCTCTAAATAATGGTCGGCAATCATTCGTCTGAGATTCTTAACATTTGGCGGTGGATATGCATCGAATCGTTTTATACCCATCATAAATGTTTTATGCAAATCGCCTTCTACAAATGAAGAAATAGCATCTTTTGCATTTTTAACCACGCGTTGGGTTACATCCCACAAAAAGACTTTGAGGATAGCTTCATGGATGGGCTTCACCAGACCAAGAGTATTAAGTTTCAGAATCCTTAAGAGTATCGATTCCGCAAGATAAGTGTCAATAATCATATCGGCTCCGTTCATCATTATTTCTTGCTCGGTCTGCAAATCTAATTTTCCATCCATCTGAAATTTACCGGCAGCACCAATAGTCATGAGTACAAGTTTCTTCATTTGAGTAACCGCTTTGCTTTCTTGAGCCCAAAGCGATTGATCCTGATCTAATGAAGGCATCTTCGTAAGCTCTTTCTGAACCTCCCAGGCAGCGTTAACCAAATCAATTTCTCCATTCAAAGCCTTTTTGAAGAGCATATCAATAATTAACAACCGGTTTATTTCATTTGTGCCTTCATAAATCCGGTTAATTCTACTATCCCGATAGGCCCTGGCAATCGGCAGTTCTTCAGAATAGCCGATACCGCCATGAATTTGCAAAGTTTCATCCACCACGTAATCCAAACTCTCCGACCCGGCTATCTTAGTAATAGAACATTCTAACGCGTATTCCTGCGCTGCTTGAAGAGTGGCCTTAGCATAATCCAAGCCTGATGCGACCAACTCCTCTATTTTCAAATGAATTAGGTTGGAGATGCGGAATATTCCACTCTCGGCAGCGAAATCGCGGATAATTTGCTCAGCTATTTTATATTTGATAGCTCCGAAAGAACTAATGCTTTTACCAAATTGTACCCGCTCTTTAGCGTACTCCATGCTCCGGTTTATCAATTTCCGGTTTCCCCCAATACAAAAAGCTCCCAGTTTAAAACGGCCCATATTTAGGGCATTAAAAGCGATGCGGTGACCTTTGCCTATTTCACCTAATAACTGTTCTAATGGTACATTTACATTTTCAAAAAATACCTGGCGTGTTGAAGAACCTTTGATGCCTAATTTTTTTTCTTCTTCCCCAAATGTTAAACCCGGAGTATTTCTTTCAACAATAAAACCGGTAAACTGAGTCCCTCCTATTTTGGCAAACACGATAAAAATATCAGCAAAACCTGCATTGGATATCCACATTTTCTGTCCATTGAGCACATAGGAATTGCCATCTGAACTGAGGTCTGCCCTCGTTTTCGCAGCCAGGGCATCTGAACCAGAGCCAGGTTCCGTAAGACAATAAGCGGCCTTAAGGTCTCCGCTGATTAATCCGGGTAAATATTTTTGTTTTTGTGCTTCCGTTCCAAAATTTAAGATCGGTAACATTCCAATCCCAGTATGTGCAGCGAATGGGGTATTAAAGGATCCTGCAGAACCAAAGGCCTGACAGATTAGTGTATTCGTGTTAAAATCTAAATGAATGCCGCCATAGCTTTCTGGCATGTGTGCACCTAATAAACCTAATTCTCCGCAGGTTTTGAACAAATGGTCCATAATTCCCGGTGCCTGGTTTTCAATCTTTTCAACATTAGGTTCGATTTCACTTGAAACAAAACCGGAAGCCATGGCTTGGATCATTTTCTGTTCCTCAGACAGGACTTCCGGTAAAAAAATGTGATCTAAGGGAGTCTCTTTGACTAAAAATTCACCCCCTTTAATAACATCGACTGAAAGAAGTTGATTATGCATGTAACGATCAATAAATAGTTTATTGATCAAAAATAATAAAAAATTGACTTTAAGTCAAATTATTTTTGAAATTTAACAATATAATAGCTTGTTAATATTAAAATAATCTGACCTAAAGTCAATATCTTTTCACTGCTGGAAGCCATATTTTAATTTAGCTTGTGCAGCGGCGAGGCGTGCAATGGGCACACGATAAGGCGAACAACTGACATAATCCAACCCAGCTTTATGGAAAAAGGCTACAGAAGCAGGATCTCCACCATGTTCACCGCAAACTCCCAGGTGAATCATTTTATTTGCGTCGCGACCTTTTTTGATAGCCAATTCTATTACCTGGCCTACCCCACCCTGATCTATTTGTTTAAATGGATCGTGATCAAGGATACCTTTATTTAAATAATCCGGCAAAAACTTGGCTGCATCGTCTCTTGAAAAGCCAAAGGTCATTTGGGTAAGGTCATTCGTACCGAAGGAGAAAAAATCTGCCTTTGTACTGATTTGATCAGCAATGAAAGCCGCACGTGGAGTTTCAATCATGGTACCAATGTGAAAGGCTATCCGTTCTCCCATTTCTTTGAATACGGATTCTGCTGTACGGCGTATGATTTTTTCTTGTTCGATAAATTCTTTGACCGTACCAACCAAAGGGATCATAATTTCAGGTATAACGGCTAGATGTTCACGTCTGACCATGATGGCCGCCTCTATGATGGCTCTTACCTGCATTTCAGTAATTTCCGGATAGGTAATGCCAAGTCGACAACCACGATGGCCAAGCATAGGGTTGGCTTCTTTTAGTTCTTCAACGCGATCTCGTATTTCCTGATAAGTCATGCCCATTTCTTTGGCCATTTCTTTTTGGTTTTCTTCCTCATTAGGCACAAATTCATGCAATGGAGGATCAAGAAGTCGAATGGTTACTGGTAGGTCATGCATTTCTCTAAATATGCCTTCGAAATCTGAACGTTGGATAGGCAATAGTTTAGCAAGTGCGGCTCTGCGACCACTCTCATTTTTGGCTAAAATCATTTCGCGAACGGCTTTAATCCGATCACCTTCGAAAAACATATGTTCTGTACGACATAAACCAATACCTCTTGCTCCAAACTTACGGGCAATGGCAGCCTCCTCTGGCGTATCGGCGTTCGTTCTGACATGCAAGCGAGCATGTTCATCGGCTAGATGCATTAAGTCAGCAAAGTCATTACTGAGCTCAAACTCGCGAGCTTTGAGGTGCCCTTCGTAGACTTCCCCGCTACTACCATTTAGTGATATCCAATCTCCTTCCTTATAAACTTTACCTTCTACCTTCAAGGTTCTATCATGATAATTAATTTTTAAAGCACCCGCCCCGGAAATGCAACATTTACCCATTCCTCTGGCGACAACGGCAGCATGAGAAGTCATTCCACCACGGGCTGTTAAAATACCTTTGGCCACGCTCATCCCCCGTAGATCTTCGGGGCTCGTTTCCGTGCGCACCAGGATCACTTCTTTACCTTTTTTAGCCCATTCTTCGGCTTCATCAGCAAAAAATACAATTTGGCCACTGGCAGCGCCTGGTGATGCTGGTAATCCGCGGGCCATGAGTTTCGCTTTTTTTAGTTCGGATTTTTCAAATACGGGGTGCAGTACTTCATCAAGGCGGTTGGAGTCTATGCGATTCAGCGCTGTATGCTCATCGATCAGCCCTTGTTTTAACATATCCATGGCTATCTTTACCATAGCCGTTCCGGTCCGCTTTCCGTTTCTGGTTTGTAACATCCATAATTTGCCTTCCTGGATGGTGAACTCAACATCCTGCATATCGCGATAATGGGTTTCCAATGCTGATTCTAAACGATGCAACTGGTCGTAAACTTCCGGCATGACTTCTTCCAGGGAAGGAAAATCTTTAATCCGCGTCGCTTCATCTACCAGAGCCAATTCGGCCCACCGTTGAGAGCCTACTTTAGTAATTTGTTGGGGCGTACGAATTCCCGCCACCACATCTTCACCCTGTGCATTGAACAGGAATTCTCCATTAAACAGGTCCTCCCCAGTTCCGGCATCCCTGGTAAAAGCCACTCCTGTAGCACTGTTCTGACTTAAATTACCAAAGACCATGGTTTGGATATTTACAGCGGTCCCCCAACTTTCAGGTATACTATTCAGGCTGCGATATACTTTAGCTCTATCGTTGTTCCAGCTATTAAACACAGCCAGAATGGCATTCCACAATTGATCCCATGGATCGGTCGGGAACGGCCGATTAAGGCGACTGGTGATTAGTTTCTTAAACCGAGCGGATAATTCTTTAAAATCTGCTGCAGTCAGCTCAATATCAAGTTTGATTTTTCGTTCTTCCTTCAGCTCATCAATAATCACCTCGAAAGGATCCTCATCTTCCTTATTGATGGGTTTTAAGCCCATGACGACATCACCATACATTTGAATAAAGCGACGATACGAGTCCCAGGCAAAACGCTCTTCACCAGAAAGTTTAATCAAGCCGGCGAGAATTTCATCGTTTAAACCTAAATTCAAAATAGTGTCCATCATGCCGGGCATACTTGCTCTTGCACCCGAGCGTACGGATAGCAACAATGGATTTGTAGGATCACCGAATTTTTTATTCATGGTTCGCTCCACATAAGCCACACCTTCTTTAACTTGTGTTTCTAACAATGGTTTGATATAATCCCAACCACGGGAAGAATACAAATTACAAGCCTCCGTGGTAATGGTTAATCCTGGAGGAACTGGTATTTTAAGCAAACTCATTTCCGCCAGGTTGGCGCCTTTGCCTCCAAGCAGGTTCTTCATAGACGCGTTTCCTTCAGCTTTACCATCGCCGAAGATGTAAACATATTTGACTTCTGTAGCCATAGTATTTTAATTTTAGAATTATAGTGCGATACAAACAAATATTTGGGAAGCGCAAGATGACGATGATCAAAATAGAATATGATGGTTGTCAGCCGGGACAGTTATATTAGCATCTAACTTTCCCGCAAATTATTAAAACCCTTAAAAAAGGAAAAAATCATGAGTAAGTCAATAAAGTATCCTGGTGTAAAAACTGTAATGGATGGGAATACCGCAGCCATCATGTGCGAGCGTGAGTCAACTGATGGTGCAGGGGCATATCCCATCACACCTTCTACACAAATGGGTGAGTACTGGGCAGAAGAAGCAGCCAAAGGACATCTGAATATATCAGACCGGCCCCTGATTTTTATCGAACCCGAGGGCGAACATTCTGCAGCAGCGGTTACCGCGGGATTATCCATGACCGGACTTAGAGCAGCGAATTTTTCTTCCGGTCAGGGTATCGCCTATATGCATGAATCCTTGTATGCTGCTGTAGGAAAAAGATTAACCTATGTTCTGAATATTGGAGCTCGGGCCATGACCAAATCCACCCTGAATGTGCATGCAGGTCATGATGATTATCACGCCATTAATGATACCGGTTTTTTCCAGCTATTTGCCAAAAATGTACAGTATGTCGCAGACATGAATATCATTGCCCACCGAATTGCTGAACTTGCTCTCACGCCTGGTGCTATAGCTCAGGATGGGTTTTTAACTACACACCTGATCGAATCCTTATATCTTCCCGAACGAAACCTGATCAGAGACTTTCTGGGCAGACCGGACGATATTATTGACACACCTACACCAGCCCAAAAAATTATCTATGGTGATCAACGTCGTCGCATTCCAGAAGTGTGGGATGTGGACAATCCTATGATGGCTGGTGTCGTCCAAAACCAGGATTCTTATATGCAGAGTGTTGCTGCTCAGCGACCTTTTTTCTTTGATCATATCCAAGAACTGACTGATCAGGCTTTTGAAGAGTACGCAAAACTTACTGGCCGTAGATATGATCGAGTGATGACTTATAAGGCTCAAGATGCAGACTATTTGATCCTGGGTCAGGGTAGTTTGATTTCAAGTGCGGAAGTGATAGCCGATTATATTCGGGAAACGCGAGGAATAAAAGTAGGTGTGGTGGACCTAGTGATGTTCCGCCCATTTCCAGGTGACCTCCTATCGAAAATTCTTAAAGGCAAAAAAGGGGTTGTCATACTGGAAAGATTGGATCAACCGCTTGCTTCCGACTTACCAATAGCCAGAGAAGTTAGGTCTACCATTTCAAAATGTTTGGAAAATGGAAATACGCAACACGGTATACCCTACCCCGAACTAAGTGCATATAAAACAGGTGATAACCCCCCGGTGTATTCCGGTTCGTTTGGAATGGGTAGTCGCGACCTTCAACCAGAAGGTATCATAGGAGCAATCGAAAATATGCTTCCCGGTGGAAAACATAAAAAGCAGTTTTATCTTTCAATCGACTTTCTTAGAGATGTACCCTACACCCCTAAGCAAAAAATGTATCAGGAGTCTATCTTAGACGCCTATCCAAACATCAAAGAACTGAGCGTAAGAGGCAGTGAAAACCCTAACATGATGCCTAAAGACGCCATAACTGTCAGATTCCACTCTATTGGGGGATGGGGAGCGATAACAACTGGTAAAAACCTGGCAATGACTCTGTACGATTTGTTAGGTTACGAAATCAAGGCAAATCCCAAATATGGATCAGAGAAAAAAGGGCAGCCAACAACTTATTACTTAGCTGCTGCCCCGGAACAGATAAAAATGAACTGTGAATTTTTCTTTGTGGATGTGGTCTTATCTCCCGACCCTAACGTATTCAAACACACCAATGCATTAGCCGGATTGAAGCGAGGAGGCTGTTTTATCATTCAAAGTGATCACGATAAACCGGAAAAAGTTTGGGCTAATATTCCTGTCCCTTATCAAAAAGTGATTATCGAGCAGGACATCCACATTTTCTTTATCGATGGATTTAAGATAGCCCGTGAAGAAGCTACAGATCCAGAATTACAACTTAGAATGCAAGGAATAGCTTTCCAAGGTGCATTTTTTGCAGCATCCCCTCTTATGGAAAAAGCACATCTAAAGGATGTAGAACTTTTAAAAGCCATTGAAGACCAGCTAATGCATAAGTTTGGATCAAAGGGCCAAAGGGTCGTTGACGACAATATGAGAGTTGTAAAACGCGGGTTTGATGAGGTTAGGGAAATAAAAATAAAAGAACTCACCAATACAACTGAAAAACTCAATGGGAAGCCAACGCTTCCATTACCTACCATGTTGAAAAGCACGCCTCAAAGTCAATCAAAACTTAGCGATATACACCGATTTTGGGAACAAACAGGCAATTTCTATCTCCAAGGGATGGGTAATGATAATATCACTGACCCATTCATAGGTTTGAGTGTGATGCCAGCTACGACATCTTTGTTCAGAGATATGACGGGCATCCGGTTTGAGCACCCATCTTGGGTTGCTAATAATTGCACGGCTTGTGGCAACTGTTACACGGTTTGCCCAGACACAGCTATACCTGGTTTGGTGAGCACTTTACCAGACGTAATGGAAACCGTAGTCAAAAAAGTGAAGAAAAATCATGGAAACGTTGAAGTGTTGCCAAAGGCAATAAGGCAAATGGAAAGTCATATCCGCACGCTGATGAACCAACCGAAAAATGGCGCGACAGTAAATAATTATATCCATCATGCCATCGCCAAAGTGATGGCCGAAAGCAACGATGACGAAAACGTAGTTCGGGAGTTAGGGTGGTTTAAGGAGGAATTAGGCGATTTTAATTTTGCATTGACCAGACCATATTATGATCTGCATGAAAAGAATGAAGTCAACAGCGGGGGACTTTTCAGCATCACCATTAACCCCACCACCTGTAAAGGATGTATGGAGTGTGTCAATGTTTGTGAGGATAATGCGCTAAAAATTGTGCCTCAGACCGAAGAATCGGTTGCTGGCATGAGAAAACAATGGGACCTCTGGCTGGATTTGCCAAATACCCCTAAAAGATACAACCGAATAGATAGTCTGGAGGAAAAAATTGGGCCATTAGAAACCATCTTGTTAAATAAAGATTCCTATTTGAGTTTTGCCAGTGGCGACGGTGCATGTATGGGGTGCTCCGAAAAATCAGTGGTTCATCTTTTTGTTGCTACAGTAGAGTCATTAATGCAACCGCGTATAGAGAAACACATAACCCATTTGGATGATTTGATCGGAAACTTAGAAAAGCTTGTACAGCAAAAGCTGATCACTTCATTAGATGTATCTGACACAGATGCTTTGAGTCGAATCATCCATGAATCCCAATCCGGAGATCTAAAAGTAGCTGATCTGGCACAAAAATTAGACCGCGAAAAAGAAACTTCTCCGGTTGACCAGGAATGGCTAATGGATGTTACCCGCACATTGGCCAAACTTAAAAACCTAAAATGGAAATATACGCAAGGGACCACCGGTAACGGAAGATCCTCTATGGGCATGTGCAATTCAACTGGATGTACCTCAGTCTGGGGCAGTACTTATCCTTTTAATCCTTATCCTTTCCCTTGGGCTAATCACCTATTCCAGGATTCAACATCTATGGCTATGGGGATTTTTGAAGGTCATATGGCCAAAATGGCCGATGGATTCAAGGCTATCCGAAAAGCTGAACTAGTTGTAAATGGAAAATATGACCCTGCCACACATGATCCTATCTTAACTTACTTCACCTGGGAACAATTTAGTGAAGAAGAATGGTTACTCTGTCCCCCGGTAGTAGCATTAGGTGGTGACGGTGCCATGTATGATATCGGTTTCCAAAACCTTTCCCGCATGATGGCATCGGGTAAACCGATCAAAGTAGTGGTCGTTGATACCCAGGTTTATTCAAATACTGGCGGCCAGGCTTGTACTTCTGGTTTTATTGGACAGGTTTCAGATATGGCTCAATATGGTAAAGTTTGGAAAGGAAAATCCGAGCCAAGGAAAGAAATAGGACTGATCGCCATAGCTCACCGCAATACTTTTGTGCTGCAAAGTACTCTGGCCAATACCAGCCAAATGATTGAAGGGTTTATTGATGGGTTAATGGCAAAACGTCCTGCTCTTTTTAATATTTATACCACCTGCCAGCCGGAGCATGGGGTTGCTGATGACATGGGCGTTCACCAGGCTAAACTAGCGGTAGAATCCAGAGCTTATCCGATCTTTCAATACAATCCTGCCAAAGGTCAGACCATCGAAGAGTGCCTGGATCTGGCTGGTAATCCATCCATGGATATGCTATGGCCCACTTATAAACTCAAATACACTGAATATGGCATGGAAAAAACTATGGATGTTGCGATGACCTTTGCGGATTTTGCTCTTACTGAGGCTCGTTTCAGGAAACATTTCAGAAAAGTACCTCGTGACGCCTGGAATGACAACATGGTGGTCTTGTCTGAATTTCTTACTCTTCCAGTTTCAGAGCGAGAAGGCCTATTTCCTTTCATTTGGACAGTGGATAAAAAACAAAACTTGGTGAGAGTGCTTGTAGCTCAACCTATTGTTGATTCCTGTGAAGAAAGAGCCAATTTTTGGATCATGCTCAAAAACTTGGCAAGAACTGACAAAGTAGAAACTTCAGACCTAGAAGACAAAATACGCAAAGAAGTTGTTGGCAAAATTGCCAAGGGGTTAATGCAATTAGCCGGAGACCAAGGTTCAGGCCTAATCGAATTAGCAAATCAGGATGATGCAGCTGCACCCCAAACATCAGCTCCTGCAGGTGGTACCCCTACCGATGGCAAATATATGGCTCCATGGTTAGAGACCGAAAGTTGTACGTCCTGCGATGAATGCACCAAACTCAACAACAAAATATTTGCGTATAATAATAATAAAAAGGCCTATATCCTCAACCCACATGGTGGACCTTATCAGGATTTGGTGAAAGCAGCAGAAAAATGTACCGCCAGAGTGATACATCCCGGTTTGCCTGCAAACAGAACAGAAAAAGACGTCGATAAGTGGATTAAAAGAGGCGAAAAGTTCAATTGACAACTAATGGGTTTGTTTTCCTTACATTCAAATACCTTCAAAAATGGTATACATCCGCCTGAAAACAAGGATGATACCAAAGGATTGGCTATTAGGCAGTTTCCTTTTGCTGATGAACTGATCATACCAGTGGCACAACATATAGGAGCTCCGGCGGAAATCATAGTCAGGGAAGGCCAGGAAGTGGCCCGTGGTCAAATAATCGCCAAAGCGGCGGGTTATGTTTCTGTACCTATACATGCTCCGGTGTCCGGTACCATCGTCAAAGTTTCTTTGGTGCCAACCATTTCAGGAACTAAAGCACCCGGAGTTTTTATTAAAGCTTTCCCCTTCTCAGGTCAAGAAGTTGCGGAGGGGAATTCTATTGACTACAATTCATCCTCTGCTGATGAAATTTTGAAGGCTATTCAGGATGCAGGGATTGTGGGCCTAGGTGGAGCAGCTTTTCCCACTCATGTCAAGCTAAAAGTGCCGGAAGGTAAAATTTGTGATTTTTTGATCATCAACGGTATTGAATGTGAGCCTTTTCTTACGACGGACCATAGAGTTATGTTGGAGCAAGGCAATGACATCTATATGGGTATAAGGTACTTGATGAAAGTGACTGGAGCCAAAGAAGCAATAATCGGTATTGAAGCAAACAAGCAGGATGCAGCAATCCATCTCAACAAAATTAAACCCACCGACCTGCCAGTCTCGGTCAAAGTTGTTCCTGTCAAATACCCACAAGGGTCCGAAAAAATGCTGATCACAGCTATTTTGGGCAAAGAGGTACCTTCAGGGGGCTTGCCTATTGATGTAAACGTTGTGACAGTTAATGTTGCTACTACTGCAGAGATTGGTCGGTTATTGCCACATGGCCGTGCTATTCAAGAGCGGGTAATCACTATTACCGGACCTGCAGTAAAGAAAAAAGGTAATTATCTAATCCCCATAGGTACACCGTTAAGATTTGTTTTGGATCAGGTGGGTATTGAAGATGATATTGCTGAAATATATATGGGTGGCCCTATGATGGGTCCCGCCGTGGCAGATCTGGATATTTCTATTACCAAAGGTACCTCTGGCATCCTGGTATTTGGAAGTAAAGATGTCATCCGTACTGATAAAATCTACCCATGCATTAAATGTGGTGCTTGTGTAGATGCCTGCCCTATATCACTAAACCCCTCCAAACTCGGCATTCTGGCCAAATTTGAATCTTATGACCGAATGGTTTCGGAATTTAATCTGATGGATTGTTTTGAATGTGGTTCTTGTTCTTTTGTTTGCCCATCCCACATCCCATTGGTACAATATTTCCGCCTATCAAAATCCAGATACAGGAGAAAACAAGCCTTAAACAAAAGTTCAATCCATGCGTAAGATTACCTTAAAAATAAGTACCTCTCCTCATCTGGTCATAGGGCTGGGGACTGATACTATCATGAAGCATGTCGCAATTGCTCTTATCCCAGCTGCAGGATTTGGCGTATTTGCGTTTGGATGGAATGCCTTATTGGTCCTTATCACAACGACAGGGGGAGCCATTCTTACAGAACACTTTTTAAACAAATGGTCCAAAAAACCGTCGACCATTCAGGATTATTCCGCAGTGATCACTGGACTTTTGCTCGGCATGACTTTGCCACCTATTTTTCCACTGTGGATGGCATTTTTAGGATCTGTTATTTCTATCGCCTTAGGAAAATTTATTTTTGGCGGCCTGGGTAATAATGTATTTAATCCAGCCTTGGTAGGAAGAGCATTCCTCCAAGCGGCATTTCCGGTAGCAATAACCACCTGGTATAAAGCTTTTGACCCAGAAAGATTTTTATCTTTATCTTCTTCGATTTATGCCTGGCCATTGATGTCGCCCAAAGTTGATGCAGTTTCGGGAGCTACACCTCTTTCCGCATTTAAGTTTGACCAGATTAGCACCCCTGCATATGATCTGGCTTTAGGCATATGCAGTGGCTCTATTGGAGAAACTAGTACGGTATTTCTAATTATCGGAGGGCTTTACCTTGCCTGGCGAAAAATGTTAAACTGGAGGATTCCTCTTTCCATTATTCTAACCGTGTTTATTTTTAGTGCAAGTGCTAACATGATTAACTCAGAAGCGTATCCATCACCATTTTTTACCATTTTTTCCGGGGGATTAATGTTGGGTGCCATTTTTATGGCTTCCGATATGGTCGCATCTCCGATAACTTCAGCCGGAGTATGGTTATATGGAGCGATTATCGGTTTATTAATAGTAGTGATCAGGCTATGGGGAGGGCTTCCCGAAGGCGTGATGTACGCTATATTGTTAGGAAATGCTATCTCTCCACACATAGACAATATGATCAGACCTCGCGTTTATGGAACCAGTAAAAAACTGAAAGCATCATGAGCGATGACAACAAAGTAATGTCCGAGGGTGGATCAAATGACAAAAAGATGATCATAGCTATGGCTACTATTGGTACCATTTGTGCTCTATTAATTGTGCTCACCTTTGAAAGTACCAAAGTAACTATTGAGGAGAATAAAGCAAAAGCCCTGGAACAAGCAGTATTTCAGGTGATACCAGGTATTACTACCACCAAAATCTTTCAACTTAACCCTGATCAGACTCTTTCTGAAATAACCGCTCCCAATCCAGGTGTTCAAAAAGTTCATGCAGGATACGATGATCAAGGAATATGCAAAGGCATTGCCTTCCAAGGAAGCGGAAAGGCTTACGGCGATTTGTTGAGTCTTCTGTTTGGTTATGATCCTGAACAACAAAAAATTATTGGGTTTTATGTTTTAGAGAGTAAAGAAACTCCCGGCATAGGTGATAAAATACAAAAGGATCCGTTTTTAAGCAATTTCAAAGCCATGGATGTAGCATTGAAAGATGACCTGTCAGACTTAAAAAATGAAATTAAGACCGTCAAACATGGTGAGAAAAAAAATGCCTGGGAAATAGATGGTATAACCGGTGCGACCATCACTTCACGAGCCGTTGGTAACATATTAATTACAAGCAGTAAGGAATTGATCCCCAAAATATATAAAAATAAGCAGGTTTTTTCATCAAATCCAACCGACCTAAAATGAGTCTGACCCAACAAAATAATACCCCAAAATGGTTTCTTAGTAGTCTGGCGGATCATCCCTCCACTGATGATTTTATCAAAGGGCTGTGGCAAAATAATCCTGTTTTTGTCCAGGTGCTGGGTATGTGCCCTTCCCTGGCCGTATCCAATTCTGCTATGAATGCTTTGGCCATGGGGTTGGCGACAACGTTTGTATTAACTATGTCCAATGCATTAATTTCTTTATTGAGAAATTTTATCCCTAAACAGGTGCGCATAGCTTCATATATTTTGATCATTGCCACCTTTGTTTCCATGGTGGATTATGTGATCCAAGCTGTGAGCATAGAACTACATAAAAGCCTGGGTGCCTTCATCGCCTTAATTGTGGTCAACTGCATTATCCTGAGCCGAGCCGAGGCGTTTGCATCAAAAAATACAGTTGGCAGATCAATGATGGACGGACTTGGGATGGGATTGGGATTTATGTTTGCTTTATTTTGTATTGGCAGTGTACGTGAGATTATCGGCGCAGGCACCTTACTGGGATTTCAGGTTATGCCGGGTGTATTCGAAAAATGGGTGATTATGGTTTTGCCAGCAGGAGGGTTTTTTACCCTGGCATGCTGGTTACTTATTTTTAATCATTTTAAGCTCAAAAAAAGTAAAGTATGAGTCAGGAATCACTTTTGACAATTTTTATAAACGCCAGCCTGATTAACAATTTTGTATTGGCTTACTTTTTGGGTATTTGCCCTTTCCTAGGTGTTTCAGGGAAAATGGAAACAGCCTCAAAAATGGGGGCAGCGGTGACATTTGTAATGGTGATTAGTTCCATCTGCGCCTATGGGATAAACTTGCTACTTGCAGCAATAAATGCTCCGTTTTTACAATTGATTAGTTACATAGTAGTTATTGCCTCCACCGTGCAGTTGGTGGAGATGTTTGTCAAAAAAGTAAGTCCGGCACTTTTTAAAGCATTAGGTATTTTTTTACCTCTGATTACCACCAATTGTGCAGTTTTGGCCATTGCCTTGCTACAGACCAGTAAAGGATACAACATCATTCAAAGTGTAACCTTTGCATTGGGTGGCGGAGCCGGCTTTACTTTAGCCTTGGTTCTGATGGCCGGATTAAGAGAACAACTGGATTTTTCTGAAGTTGCAAATGTCGCAAAAGGTACGGCATTGGTTTTGCTGGTTGCGGGAATCTTATCCTTGTCGTTTATGGGATTTGCCGGATTAGGAGGCTAGGAAATAATTATTAAAAAGATAAACATGATCAAATCTTTAATTATTGCAATCACTAGTATTACCGCCTTGATGATGGGTTGGCTGATCATTCAGACTTTTTGGAAAAAAACTTTCCGGGAATACGTAAGTGATGAAGATGTTCTGGCTGAGCGAAGATCATGTAAAAATTGCGGGTGCACCAAAGCATGTATTAACAAAACAGAAAAATTAGAAATTGAATAAGTTTTTAGTAAACCATAAAAGGAATTAATATGGCACATTTATCAGATTATTTAACTGGAACTCATTATAAAGCTATAGTCAAAAGCACTAAAAGAATGACGCCTCCGGAAAGCGAAGATGTCAGAGAAATCACGATCGAAGTTCAGGATAAGCATTTTCATCCTAATGTAGATCAAAGTTTTGGAGTAATTGTTAAATACAAGAGTCCTTTTGGCAGCGCCAACCATCACAGATTTTATAGTGTTGCAGATTTGCCTGATTCATCATCAGGGCTGCCGTTGATAACCATGCTGGTCAAGAGATGTTTTTACGTGGACGAATTCAGCGGTGAGAAGTATGATGGGGTGGCTTCCAACTATTTGTGCAATAGAGCTATCGGAGATGAAATCACCCTCACCGGACCTCACTCATTGCCATTTACTGTTCCGGATGACAAACATTCAAATATCATCCTGATAGGTATGGGTACCGGAATTGCACCGTTTCGCACATTTGTAAAATATATTTATAAAAATGTCAAAGATTGGCATGGAAAAATCCGACTATTTTACGGGGCAAAAAGCGGGCTGGATTTATTGTATCTTAACGATAAAGATGGCGATCTAACCAATTATTACGACCAAAAAACTTTTGAAGCCTTTTATGCACTTAGTCCACGGCCTGATTGGGCTGATCCTATTGCCATGGATAAAATGATAGAAGGACAAGCGGAAGAAATCCTTGAAATGCTTTCAAAAAACAACACATATATTTATGTTGCAGGCTACGATAAAATTCTAACCCAATTAGATCAGGCCTTTTCAAATATAGTTGGTTCTAGGGAAAAATGGGAAACCAGAAAAGCAGAGTTAAAAGCTGGTAAAAAGTGGGCCGAAATAATTTATTAGGATGAGGGCTTATATTTTATGTTAATAAATATTAAAATCTAAATACTAGCTTGTAGATGTTCTGGTTTTTCCAGGAAAATAAAATAAACAAATAAACGACTAAAATTGAGCTTTCTCATTCCCATATTAGCACTTGGACTACTGACGTTGACGCTGGCCGGATTAATAGCTTTTGCCAATAAAAAACTATATGTCTTTGAAGACCCGCGTATCGATCAGGTCGAGGATATGTTACCTCATGCCAATTGCGGTGCTTGTGGATTTCCAGGATGCAGACCATTTGCCGAAGCCTTAGTATCTGGTCATGTTCTGCCTGGAAAATGTTCAGTAAGTAGTGATGAAGGGCGTTCAGCAATAGCCCATTTTCTAGGTGTAGCTTTAGGGGCTGAAGAGAAAAGAGTAGCTAGATTAGCATGTAATGGAGGCATGAATGTTGCCATCAGCCAAGCATATTATACCGGTATTAGTTCTTGTCAAGCAGCCACGTTGATTTCAGGAGGTGGTAAAGCTTGTTCTTGGGGCTGTTTAGGGTATGGGGATTGTGAAGTAGTTTGTGATTTTGATGCCATCACCATGAATGAATTTGGCATTCCTGTGGTTGATGAAAAAAAATGTACCGCCTGTGGCGATTGTGTTGAAGCATGCCCTAAAGGATTATTTTCATTGCATCCTATCAGTCACCGACTTTGGGTAGCCTGCAAAAGTCAGGAAGCTGGCGACGAAGTCCTTGATGTTTGCGATGTAGGTTGTACCGCGTGTGGTAAATGTGCTATGGATGCTGAAGACAATACCATCACCATGGTCAAAAACTTGCCAATCATCAATTACTTAAAAAAGCACAATACACAAATACCTATTCAAAGATGTCCTACAGGAGCCATTGTCTGGCTTGACGATAAGGAAGGTCTTATTAAAGGTAAAGAAGCAAAGAAGATCATCAGAAAAGGAAGTCGGAACATGGGCCATGCATGACCATATCAAATATTTTAGTCGATCAGTTATTGAACCAATAAAATAAAGATGATTAAATTTTATGGAAAGAATGGAACTTAAAACAAACTACCTTGGGCTGAATCTTGACTCTCCAATAGTAGTTTCCGCTTGTACCCTGTCTATGGATGTGGCAAACATCCGTAAAATGGAAGATAGTGGTGCCGGTGCGGTTGTCCTTTTTTCACTGTTTGAAGAACAATTCAAGAAGGGCAAGGAACTGTCCCTTGAAACTTCCGGTTTTTTCCCTGATTTAGACAAGTATCATGTAACATCCGACCGTTATATAGAAATCATTCAACAAGCCAAAAAGACCGTTAATATCCCGATCATCGGTAGTCTAAATGGCATCACAGAGCACGGATGGCTAAATTTTGCAAAAGAAATCGAACTAGCTGGTGCTGATGCTCTCGAATTAAACATATTCTATATCCCTGGTGATATTCGTCTTTCTGCTGAGGACGTAGAACTGCGTTATGTTTCTGTGCTCCAAAAAGTAAAGGAAATCATTAAAATACCGGTCTCGGTAAAATTAAACCCCTACTTCAGTTCTACTGGACATATGCTCAAAAGATTAGAAGAGGCCGGAGCTGACGGTTTAGTATTGTTTAACCGGTTTTACCAAGCGGATGTAGATATCCATAATCTAAAACTCTTGTCCAATTTAGCCTACAGTGATGCAAACGAAATCAGATTACCCCTCATGTGGATTGGGCTATTGTATGGAAAAATAAGAGCAAGCCTTGGCGCATCAAGTGGAGTACAGAGTTCTCGTGAAGTTATCAAATATCTCTTGGCGGGAGCAGATGTAGCCATGACAGCTTCTGCGCTTTATAAACATGGTATTGAATACATTAAAATTATGAATATTGAATTGGAACAATGGATGGAACAACAACACTTTAAATCAATTCAGGCCTTTCGGGGATCGCTAAGCCTTCAGCACATTTCTGATCCATCTGCCTACGAAAGAGCTAATTATATTAAAATCCTGGAATCAAAAAAATAACCAGTCCTGAATTATTAAAAATACTTGCCTATGTCGACCTGGTCCAAGACCGATTGGGCATGTTGATAGCCCTCAGCCAGAATCTTATCATACGACTTCCAATTCATGATACCGTACTTGTGAATAGATGGAGAAAACAAGATATTCACTAAACTAATATTTCGTTTGGCTCGGTCATGACTAGATGCAATGGTAGCGCGGGTCAGTGTGTTGATTAATCCGGGTAATTTATCATATCCATCTTCAACGGAAGACCACCGACTTTTTAAGTAAGTCCAGTTCGAAGGTTTAATGGATTCATCTAGATGTAATGCATGCCCGCCATCCAAGTCTACTGCTATTATGGTCCCTGCTCCAAATTCCTGCATGAAATCAATAGGCAGGTTATTAAAAATTCCACCATCCACCAGCACTTCTGTCTGTTTGATGACTGGTGGTAGAACCCCAGGGATGGATATACTTGCCCTTATGGCTTGTCGCAATAACCCTTCAGTATGATGTTCAGCACGGGTTTTACTTAAATTGCTGGAAACACAGAAATAAGGAATCCAAAGATCTTCTATAGCTTGATCGCCAAAATAACGCATTAACGCCCGTTCAAGTTTATGTCCCTTGATAATAGAAATAAATGGTACCAGACTGTAGTCACTGGTAGGATTGCGCATAAATTCGTGGCGGGTGAGATTAATCATGTCTTCAACAGGCAAGTGCATAGCTATTAATGCAGCCATCAAAGACCCAATACTGGTGCCCCCTACTAAATCGATTGGAAACCCTCTTTCTACCAGAGCTCTGTAAACGCCCAGATGTGCTACACCCCGGGCACCTCCTCCAGACAATACTAAACCAATACTTTTGCCGGCAATTTTTCTAGCCAGTCGACTATAATCATCTGTTTTGGTTAGATTAAAATGAAAGTGCTCTTTGATCTTATATTCATTTTTAATCTGATCTGTCTGTGCAGGATGCGATGGTCCATTTTGACAAATAATTAAACAATGACTGGCCTTACTGATTAGAGACAATTTATTAATCCAAACTTTTTCTCTTAACAGGTCCTCTCCTTCTCCATGGACGATGATAAATACATAATCTGCTTGTCGTAAACAACGTTTACTCCACTCATCCTGATCCAAATCAGCGATGTATAAAAGGAAGTCATACTTTTGCTCCTGCCCATCTAACCAGGAAGATAATCGGTTATATTTTTCATATTCCCCATGGGTTGAATTAGCTATTTCTTTAATACCGACCTCTTGATTTACCGTTTTCGGATCAAGTCTCTTGGTTGTGCCAAAACGGTGAAGATCCTGCTCTAGTCTTTCAGCCCAGTGTGCTGTGTCTATTTTTGTGTTCAAATTAACTATTGCAATATTTTCCAGCTTGGCGCGTGGAGCTTTTCCTTGATTTTGTAATACCAGTCTATTGATGAGTAGTTGGGTAATTTTCATCAAAGTAGCAGGGTATTCAAAAACTATTTTTTCGAAATCTGCCTTCAATAGTTGGACTAACACACAATCCCTGATGGCATAAATGGTTGCACTTCGCGGTGCCCCGGTAATCAGGGACATTTCTCCTACTGTTTCGCCTTCCGAAATCTCTCCGATGACTCGAAGGTCCGGACCACCTTGGATTACCGCCCTGAGCCTTCCAGTAATCAGGATGTAACTGCTATCGCCAACATCTCCTTCTTGCATCAGAACTTCCCCACCTGGGAGTTGAATCCACTGAAAATATGGCTCTATGGAATTGAATTGGTCTTCTTCCAGTACTCCAAATAACCGAGTCAAAACCTTTTTGAGAAGCTCACGGTGAAAAATATTTTGGTAGCCGGCTAATACTTGCTCCACGATATAATGATCTAATTAAAGTATCTCTTGCACATAAAATTGTGTCCGAAGTTTACTCTATAAGTTTTAGAACTGGATTCCAATCAGGAATAATATGGATTTCGACACGGTTATTCAACTCCCTGCCTGCTTGGGTTTCATTAGAAACACGAGGTGAATGAGCTCCTTTGCCTGATGGAAGAACATTTATAGCATGACCAGTTTTTTGGGTATGTTTGGCAAGCATTGCAGCTTTAGCTAAACTGAGATCTAAGAGGTCAGGGTATTTTTTATCATTTGCATCCGGACCGGTATGACCTACAATGTGCAGGCTGAATGCCCCGGCTTTATGTAAAATATTTGCCAGTTTTTCCATTTTTTTGCTGGCGTAATTGGTTAAAATATAACCGCTTTGGAAGGTGAACTTATCGTATAAAATTAAACTGATAATTCTATTCACATACTGAACTTCCATTTCAAAATCATCTACATCTTCAACTAATTTGGTGACTTCTAAAAGAAGTTTTTCTTGCTCATCTATCACATGCCCAAAAGCGTCTGAGATGAGTGTTAATTTGGCTTGTTTTTGTGAAAGGTTTTGGTTTTGTTCAGCAAGTTCTTTGTTGAGAGCGGTCTGTCGTTTCTGAGCTTCGTTGGATATATTTCCAAGGTTTTGTTCTAAAGCTTTTATATCATTCTGAAGTTTAATTTTATCTGCCAGCAGAACGTTATTCAAGCTGTTTTGTGTAATAAGGTTGTCCCTTAGTTTTTGATAACTATCCTGGGCTTTTTCTGAATCATTAAGAGCAGTTTTAATGTGCTGATTCAGTTCATTATTTTTATTCAGTAGTAGTTGATACTCTTTCTTACTGACACAAGCCGTTAATAATAAGACTAGTGTAATGAGTCTGAACTCAGCCATTCCAATTTAGTTAAGCTTAAATACGGTTGATCCTAACAGGCCTTTATCGGCATAAATGGATGCTATGTAATAGCCTTCTTTTAGTTTTTCATTAAACTCGTAGGCTATATCCAGGCGCTGAGTACTCTTAATGTCAACTTTTTTGGTAGCTTGAGCATCTATGACCAGGGCTTGGGCACCTGTTCCAACTTTAACTTTAGTGCCTGCGTCGGCAGGAACTCCATCCGCATTGGTGACATAGAGGTAGACATTTTGCGCCCCGTGATATTCTGCCGGGACATCCACTAAATCAAAAGCCACATTCACCTTCCTGGCCCGTTTGGACCGGTTGGTTGATTTATCATTGGCCTTTACCATGTCTACCTGCATGGCAGTAGCTTTGAAGGCCTGATCTACCAGCTGAGAAGTACGCTGTTTTAATAAATTGTTTGCGCGTTCCAAATCACCAACTTGGCCTTGAAGCTCAGTATTGGCAGAGGTTACTTCTTCTACTTTTTGGGTCAGGGCGATATTTTCTTGGCGAAGTGATTCATTCTCCTGCGTAAGTCGTTGAACATTGGACATGAGGTCTGATTTCGCACTGGTCAAAGTAGCTATTTCAGCTTTTAAGGATTCTTTATCCTTTTTACTGCTATTTTGAATACGCCAAATTTGATTATCTTTTTGAGCTACGATTTGTTTATAGTTATCTAAAGATCCTTTCAATGAATCATTTTGAAAAGCGGCCACTTCATAGATTTGGTTAATGCTATCCACTTGCGCATACAGGGTATTCCTTACATTGGTGAGGGAATCAACCTCGGTATTCGCTACAGTCAAGGCTTCGGACGTTTTATTACTTTTAAGGTAAAAATAAACCATCCCTATTAAAGCAAGGATAGCTACAATGCTGATAACCGTGAGCAGAGTTCGGTTGTTATTGGACTGGCCTTCCATAATTTATATTTTAAGTTGAAAATAAACTAAATTCGTTAATTGTCAAAATGGTTAATACCGTAAACCGAATTTGATTCGGTTTTAGTATGTAATCCAACAAATATTAGGTGTATAGCTCTAAGGTTAAATGTACCCGGAGCGGGAATTGAACCCGCACGACCATTTCTGGTCACAGGATTTTAAGTCCTGCGTGTCTACCTGTTCCACCACCCGGGCGAGTTGCAAAAAAATATGCCCGCTGATGCGGGCTAATTTTCGAGATAATATGGAGCGGAAAACGGGACTCGAACCCGCGACCCCAACCTTGGCAAGGTTGTGCTCTACCAACTGAGCTACTTCCGCATTCGGTGAAAGAACTTATTATTGGGATGGCAAATATACATCAACTTCATGCAATCCATCAAATATTTCACCCTGATTTTTTTACATCATATTTAGAGACTTCACCAGGTAGGTCAATGTAAAGGGTAAGGCAACCCAGAAAAATTCCGGACTAATCAACAATAACCCCACACACACCACCAATGAAATCAAAAAATACATGATATCCTGACGATTTCTGGTATCCGCATGATCCATTTTGATAAATTTTTGTGCAAAAGTAGTATTTTTTATCTCTAAAGTCACTCAAATGCAGACTATTTCCCTAAAAGTCCCAAAGTGCTCCAACCCTTTCAATATTAACTGATTAATAATTAAATGTCAAGCAGGTGTTCTTAACTAAAACTCGGATGTTTTCTGGAATTTATAGGAACGCTTTTATCCTTACCAAAGGTGAAGTCAAGGGATATAAATGGCGCGAATATCACTTCTGGCAGGAAATACTTCGGAGGGCATTACACGACCGTTTAAGCGTCCATACCAAATGTGGTCCAAAGGGCCAATACGGTTCGTTTTCATGGAAGATGGAGAAAACAAACGAAGGATTCATTATTTATCGGTCAAAATACTATAATCCAGGGCACTATCCCGTCTCCGATTATCCTTTGTTTTATTCGTTTCAGAAATCCATCCGCAAAGCAGATACTCAGAAATTTTTATTTCGGCTTAAGGCTTAGTGTTGTCCCAATGATGTGTTAATATTTACTGGTATCTGCTTAAAATAGACTATCTTAGGCTATGATTCGATTTCTTCATCGATAACCATGAGAAAGCAATTTATCATTAATTCCCGAAAGATAATTACCTGTGGCCTTTGGTTGATTTTATGTTTGTTTTTCAAGACCAGTCTTAGCGGTCAAGAAATCAACCAAATCAAGACAGATAAGGTTACGTTAGATTTATTCGCTTTACCTTATCTGCACCTGGGACCTCAAGCTGCAGCGTTTATTATTCATGATGTAGGGAATGTTGATATTCACTATACCCCCAATGACGGTCAGCTAACTTATTTTTTTCAACGGGCAACGCGTCTGAAGATAATTAATGAAGATGGTGTAGACTATGCTTCGGTTAACATTCCAATAGAACTGCCAGGAGAAACACGATATAAGGTCTCAAAAATATCCGGTGCTACTTATTGGTTAGAAAATGGTTCTTTAAAAAAAGATAAGTTAGACGCAAAAAATATTTTAGAAAAAGCTGAATCAAAATTAACAGTTCTAAAAATTAAATTTCCCCGGGCTGGTCCCGGATGTATTATAGACCTGAATTACACCTTGGTTGGTGATTTTCTGCCCCAGCCTATCCGCTGGCAGTTTCAGCAAGGTATACCCGTTTTATTGAGTCAGTTCTCTTATGCTTATCCGGAATATATCAAGTCTGAAGAAACCCTTAAAGGATATATATCTATTAAAAAAGTGATCGATAAAGTCGATCATCTGAATCCGGTGAATGTAACTCCCACCGACGGTTACGGCACTAAATTGACCACCAGCAGCCACATTTTTATTCCGCAGGAGTTTAATAAACTTTACCTGAAGGGATACCAGGCGATAAACGTACCTCCTTTTAAGGAGGCACCGCATTTGCCGGCTGAAAAAAACCAACCGGCAGTATTTTTATGTAGAATGACTCCGCAAACTGCTGTAACGCAGACTATTCATCCTAAATAATGTAACACAATAAATACATCCCCTTTACCCTGCTGGCTTTAAAACTGGCTTATTTTTTCAACATTAAAGTTGAAGAAATTTTTACATCGATGAAGAGGATTTTCGGAATA
>JAYRWN010000330.1:0-6953 GCA_041917975.1 Saprospiraceae bacterium
CCATCATGGTTTAGTGCTTCAGCCAATAAATCCGTCGTTTCCAAAACACCCTCCCCAATGACTGCTTTCAGCACTTTGGTAAAAATGCGATGCTCCTGCTGCATTTGGGGTAAATACACAATATCATCAAACAACAAATCATGTGATTGTTTAGGCGAAACACGGGTAATACCGGCATCTGGTTCGTGCACCATGACTTTTTTTAATGGTGCAATTTCCGAACCCACCTTAACTTTTAAACTCATTTGTTTTGGTTAGGCCGGCAAGGTACGGTTTATCCGTAAAAGAATCAAAAACACCTTTTGCCAAAGCCATTTGAGCCTGCCTTTTTTTCGTGCTCTCGGGCTTTTTTAATTATTTTTGCTGGGATAAAAGTCTTGTTATGTCCATGCTAAAAAAAATTAAATCCTTATTCATTCTTGAAGAAGGACAAGTCAAAGAAGTCAGCGACCAGACCTACGCGAATGTGAGCACACCTGCCACACCTCCCAGCCATCCGACCTCTGAACGCCCAACTGTAAACCCGGAAGGTACCGTATCCAGCAAATTTCTGGAGGTCATGGCCGGTGCCATGGAACAAAATAATCTTCCGGGTTTCGACTATATGGAGTATAAACAATCCCTGCAATCCTTAGAAAAAATGAATATGGATGAGGCTACTCGTTTTAAGTCTGCATTAGCCATGGCACAAACCATGGGGGCAAATGCTGATGGACTGTTAAAATCGGCTAACCATTACATTCAGGTTTTAAACCAAGAAGAGAATAAGTTTGAGCAAGCGTTGATCAACCAAAAAACGGTTCAAATCAAAGAAAAGGAAGAAAAAGCTAAGCGACTCCAACAAATCATTCTTGAAAAAGGCCAACAAATAGAAAAACTCAATAACGAGATCGCCAGTCACCGTCAGGAAATGGATGGTATTCAGTCTGAATTAGACCAAACCAAACAAAAATTGGAGACGACAAAAAATGACTTCCTGGCGACCTACCAGACGTTAATCGGTCAAATTAAGTCAGACATAGAAAAAATGAATCTATACCTAAAATAATTTGTTAACCTTGTCATAAAAGCGGATTGTATATGAGTGAATTTAAGCCCAAATCATTTTGGCAGCGACCAGAAGGGATAACCGGCCTGATTTTTTTATCTGCCCTGGTGGTCGGAGGTGGCCTGTTATTAGCCAAGTACATTGGCGCTTTAGTGCTCTTCGCCAGCAATACGCTAAATTTAGCGATCCTCCTTTTAGCACTTGGAGCGATTATTTATATGGTTTTGGACCCTAAAATGCGGGCCTTGGTCAGTTATATGTACAAAAGTGTGATGCGTGCAATCACTGGTATTTTTGTTCAGATTGATCCAATCGGTATTCTTAAAAGTTATGTGGATGATTTAAAATCCAGCCTGGGTAAGATGAATCGCCAGATTACCCAACTCAGAGGTCAAATGCATAAGCTTAAAGAGATCATCTTTAATAACCAAAAAGATATCCACAGTAATCTCAAGCTGGCCAGCAAAGCTAAAGACAGCAACCAGCAAAACATCATGATCCTCAAATCCCGTAAAGCCGGTCGCCTAAAAGAATCCAATCTAAAACTGGAAGACCTCTACCGGAAAATGGAAATTCTATACCGTGTGTTAAACCGTATGTATGAAAACTCTTCCATCATGATGGAGGATGTTCAGGATCAGGTCATGGTTAAAGAACAAGAAAGGAAGGCCATCCGGGCCAGCCATTCGGCCATGAAGTCAGCTATGTCTATTATATCCGGAGATAAAGATAAAAGAGCCTTGTTCGACCAGGCGCTGGAAGCCGTAGCAGATGATGTAAGCCAAAAAGTTGGCGAAATGGAGCGATTTATGGAAATGTCTGATAATTTTATGAAATCCGTCGATTTGCAGAATGGCGTATTTGAAGAAGAGGGGCTACGTATGCTGGAAAAGTGGGAAAAAGAAGGGGTGTCCCTTATCCTAGGCAACGAGAAGGATTCACTGATCCTGGAGGCAGGTGATGAAAGCAATGTACTTGATCTATCAGCCCCGGTAAAAGTACCGGTAAGAGCTACCGATCATCGCAACCAGTATGACACTTTGTTTGAATAAAATATTAAAATATAGGAATTATGGCAACTCGATTAACCGGATTTTCAAAATTGGTGATCACCATTTTGATTCTGGCTTTATTATTCTTTGGTGGTAAGTACCTCTTGAATAATACCAATTTTGGAAAAAATCTAAAACAACAGGCCGAGCAAGAAGCCCAGGTTGACAACAGCGCGAAATCAGATGATCGCGATCAATCCAAATCAGAACCCAAAGGCACTCTGCTTAAAGATGAAGGAGATGTGCTAAAGGTTCAATTGGTGACCTGGGGCGGTTATGGTCCCGGATTATATTTTAATGAAGGAGCAGAGCCCACCACCCGGTCCCGGTACTGGACCGATTATGGCCTCAAAGTAAAATTTGTTCTAAATGATGATCTGATTGCCGCTTTGAACGGGTGGATAGCCGATGAGTATCAGGTACTCGTGCAGACTGCGGATGCTTTTTCACTTTATACAGGTCCGGCGGACATTGCAGCAATGAAGCCCAAAGCATTTATGCAAGTAGACTGGTCGCGCGGTGGTGATGCCATCATCGTAAAACGGGGCATTAATAAAATTAATGAGCTTAAAGGGAAACGGGTGGCTGTTGCCGTTCCTTCCCCCGCACAAACCCTGATATTGACCGCCTTAGAAGCGGCAAATTTAAAATATTCGGATGTACAAATTTCAGAGACATCGGACAACATTCGCTCCGCTGAAATTTTTCAAAGCCCGGATGTAGATGCAGCCGTAGTTTGGGCACCTTACGATGAAGTGTTAAAAGCAGTGCCAGGATCAAAAGTTCTTTTAACCACCAAGAATCAATCTCACATCATCGGGGACATTATGTTTGCCAAAGAGGATTATATAAAAAGTAATCCTGATAAAATCCGGGCTTTTTACGAAGGGTGGATGAAAGCTACAGCAGAAATCCAGGCCGAACAATCCAATAAAATGAAAGCAGCAAAATTACTTGGCGAGTTCCTCAATATTTCCTCTGATGACGCTGCAGGCGCAATGTCCTTAGTTCATAATACAAACCACGGTGATAATCTGAATTTTTTTGGATTAAACAGCGAATATCTGGGACAAAAAGGTGGAGACATTTATGATAAAATGAATAAAGAGTTTGTAAAAATGAAAACTCTGGAAACAGCTGCACCTTATTGGCGTGCGGTAATAAATACTTCCGCCATACAAGCAGCAAACGCCGGACTGACCGGACCTGGTCAAGCCGCTGAAAAAAGTAAAACTTTCGCGCCCCCCACCGAAGCTGATAAAACTTCAGAAGCCGTCGCTTCCAAACCCATCAGTATTAACTTTAATACCGGTGAGTTCACTTTAAGCGAAAATGCCAAAACTATTATTGACCTCCAGTTCAGAGATATCGCTAAGATCTTTGCCAATGCCCGAATCAGAGTAGAAGGCAATACGGACAACGTCGGTTCTAAAGCAACTAACATGACATTGTCCCAGAAAAGGGCACAGTCGGTAGCAGAATATTTACAAAAAACCTATGGCATGGACGCAAATCGTTTTGTAATCGTTGGTAATGGCCCAGATAAACCGGTCCCGGGTTGTGAGACCAATGCCACCAGTGAGTGCAAAGCAAAAAACCGCCGTACGGAATTTCAATTGATAGCTAATTGACCAACGTGGTCAAAAAAGATTTTTTTGAGCTCCGTGGCCATCCGGCCGGATTCTATGCTTGGATATTTAGTGCCCTCGGCATTCTATTTACCCTGGCCCTGTGGACCTGGCTGTCCTGGGGCGACGACCCACTGGTGCCGCCCAATGCCCTACCCAAACCCTGGCGGGTTATCACGGCCTTCGGCGATTTGATGCAGGATAATGACCTGTTTCGGAATACAACTTTATCGTTAAGTCTTAACTTGGCGGGTTATTTGGAAGCCATCCTGCTGGCACTTCCCGTAGGTTTTTTTATTGGACTTTTCCCAGTATTCAGGGGCATGTTTCAACGGCAGGTAGATTCTATTCGCTATGTCCCCCTTACGGCTATTTTAGCCTTGTTTATCACCTGGTTTGGTATTGGGACCCCGATGAAAATCCATTTTTTAGCTTTTGGCATTGTGATTTATCTTTTACCGATCATCGTTCAACGCATCGATGAGGTTAATGACATTTATGTAAAAACAGTAACCACACTTGGTGCAACGGATTGGCAAACCATCCGCACCGTTTTTTTACCGGCGGTTTTATCTAAACTTTCCGATGATATACGAGTACTCACCGCTATTTCCTGGACCTATATTATTGTTGCTGAAATGATCGGTAATGAAGGTGGTTTAGGCGCTTTAATCTATCGCGCCGGACAACGTGTAGGGCGCACAGATAAAGTTTTTGCCATACTCATTGTTATTATTTTGATTGGTATTATACAGGATAAAATTTTCCTTAAACTTGATCGTGTCCTTTTTCCGCATAAATACCAGATTGCTGATAGTACAAAAAAAGGTCGATTAAAAAATGAAGGTTTAGCCAATGTACTGTTATCTTTTATTTTTGATTTATTGATCTGGCTGTTAATTGCGGCCTATCTTGTCCTGTTCCTTAATGAAATGACCGGTTTCTTAACCACCCAAAAAATATTTGTATATTTTTTTGAAAGATCTGCTTGGGCTGTTCATTTGGTATTTTGGGCAATCATCGCATTTAAAGGATTTAGTTTGTATAATAAAATGGTCGTCAACAAACCGGTAAGTTTGGCAACTGCTGAAAAAAATTAATCATGTCTTTTGAACAAAAGGATAGCCAGTACCAAAACATTATTGAATTAAGAAATATCTCTCAAAGTTATGATGGGGGTAAAACTTTTATCATAAATGACTTTAACCTTCTTGTAGAAGATAAACCGGATCAAGGACAATTTGTGATCTTATTAGGCGCATCCGGAAGCGGCAAATCAACCATATTGCGATATATCGCCGGGCTACAGGTACCGACTTTGGGCGAGGTACTGATCAAAAATCAACCTGTTACCAGGGGCAAACACATCAGCATGGTATTTCAGGAGTATTCTTCCTTACCCTGGATGACCGTTCTGGATAATGTAAGCCTGGCTTTGCGCTACCGGGGCATTAAAAAATCGGAACGAGATGCTCAAGCGATGGAATTGATAAAATTAGTTGGTCTGCAGGGCCATGAATATAAATATGCCCAATACCCTACCCTTTCCGGAGGACAACTTCAGCGGGTAGCCATTGCACGCAGTCTGCTGGCTAATCCTGAAATATTGTTGATGGATGAACCATTTGGCGCTTTAGACATACGCACCAGGTTACAAATGCAGGATTTGTTGCTGGACATTTGGCATAAATTTCACTCCACTATTGTATTTATTACTCACGATATCCGAGAAGCCGTGTATTTGGGTGATGATATATATTTTATGAAGTCCCAACCGTCCCGGATTGTAGAACACGTGGTGGTTGATTTACCACTTAAACGGGATAAAGAAGTAAAACGAATTAGTCGTTTCAATGAATTAGTGCATCTGGTGGAGGATAAAATGATGACGGTTACCGAAATGAAATGATCCTGGCTTTAGTCTAAGCGACTATCAAAATAAAAGGGCTCATGGTCAATAATTTTGATTTGATCAAAATCAGGATGAACCGGATTGAGCAAAAAATTAAACTCGTTTTTGATAATCGCTGAAGGAACTTTTAAAACCGGCGAAATTTTATTGCGCACCCATTGGTCTCCCAGGTATTGACAGGCACTCATTGAATGTGTATCCGTAAATTGCCAACCCTCTGGCAATTTCTGCAAAAAAAGTTGATGAACCGCTAACCGGTCCGGGACGTAGATGACCATAGTGCGAAATTCACTCTCATGTCCGGTTTCACCGCGATGGACCAAATTTTCCAGACAAGCTAATGAACGCGAGGCCGCTGCATAAATAATTTTAATCCCATGGGAATTCCATCGGCCAGAAAACCCACTCGCTGTTAGTGTTTCTGCCCATCGGGCCTTGGTGATACGAAATATTTCCACTTTCAAAACCTAAGCGGTAGCACCAAACTCTATCCGCACCAATTCAGCCCGAATGAACTCAATACCGGTAAGCGTATTAAGGTAGGTCATAGGGATACGCCTGTTTAAGCCATAAGCCTGACGCGACATCCAGCGCCGCATGCTATCCAAGTCACCCAACACGTCTGCACCGTAATCATAGAGTTCAAGTAAACGGTGAGCATGCTCGGTATAACGGACTGGTAATGCTTTGTGTAGATCTTTAATATAGGTATTCAAGGTTTTAGGGGTCATCTCAAACACAACTTCTGCCAGATAGACCAACGGCAAACCGGTCACCTCTAACACATAACGGAGTAACTTGCCTTGATAAGCCGGAGTCTCCAGGATAGTCAGAAGCTGATCATTACCGTCCTTAATCCCACCAGCTTGGCCAAGACCACCAGAATGAGCAGCGGCTGGTTCCTGCACCAGGGCAACAGAATCATCTATAGGTTTATAAATCTTTTTCACAACAAGTAAATTTACGCAATGCTATACGCAAATTTACACAACATTTGCCGGCTTGTCAATAGTATATCTAAAAATATGCGAAATTAATATCACCGAAAGGCATCCGATTAAATTAAACCATAAATAACCGATGTCCTGAGTGAAGTAAGCTGCCAAAACAATAATTTCTGAGATTACGGCAGCCCAAAAGACAGCTGTACCTGCAATCCGTTTAAAATAAAATGCCACTAAAAATATCCCTAAAATAGTCCCATAGAAGAGTGAACCAACAATATTTACAAATTGGATCAGGTTTTCAGCCAGATTGCCAAGTAAGGCAAAACCTATAGCTACCAGGCCCCATCCGAAAGTAAAGATCCTGGA
>JAYRWN010000331.1:0-1874 GCA_041917975.1 Saprospiraceae bacterium
GTCTCTACGTATTCATTTTGGGGTTTTAACGGGCCGAAAGAAAAGGTGCCGATGGAATATTGTATCGAGCAAGCGGCCCGCATGGGTTTTGACGGCATCGAATTCCTGCTGATGCAAATGACCTCCGAAGAAAATAACTACCTGCAAAAACTAAAAAGACAAGCTTTTCATGCCGGGTTAGACCTGATGGGGTTCAGCACGCACCAGGGGTTTGTTTACCCGGATTCCACTAAACGTCAGGAAGAAATAGACAAAACCATTCATCAATTGGAACTGGCCTATCAGCTGGGGATACCCACCATGCGGCTGAACACGGGCCGCTGGAACACTACTAAATCTTTTGATGAACTGATGGCTAACAAGGGCATTGAACCGATGTTGTCCGGCTACACCCTTGATCAAGGCTTTGACTGGGTCATCTCGGCCATTGAAAAATGTCTCCCCACCGCTGAAAAATGTGGCGTGGTGCTGGGTTTGGAAAACCACTGGGGTTTAGGACGTACCGCAGAGGGTGTGCTTCGCATTGTGAAAGCCCTTAATTCTCCATGGCTGCAGGTCACTGCGGACACCGGCAATTTTTTAGAAAATCAATATGGACAATTAGAAATGCTTGCACCACATACCTTTCTCATTCAGGCCAAGACCTATTTTGGCGGAGGAAAATGGTATACGCTGGACATCGATTACACCCGGGTAGCAGAAATTTTCCGGAAAATTAACTACCGCGGATATGTGTCCATCGAATTTGAAGGTAAAGAGGATCCGCTCACCGCGGTACCTAAAAGTTTAGAATTAATCAGGACAGCTTTTTCGTAAAAAAAATAATGACGCAGTTTGCGGAAAATATACCAAATCATGAATACCATAGATTTCTGGATGAAGCTGGGGATACTACTTTTTTCGGTAAAGGGAAAATTCCAATTGTTGGCGAAAATGGTGTTTCTAACTGTTTTATTTGGGGTATGTTAAAATTTAAAGAACCGTTAGAACCTATAAAGTTAAAAGTAATTGATCTACAAAATATTATAGTCAATGATGGATACTTTAACAGTGTTCCAAGTATTAATAAAAAAATAAACACATCAGGTTACTTTCTCCACACCAAAGATTTAAATTTTACACCACTGCAAATTTAAATGCTGGATATTCAGTTATTAATTTGAACAATTATTATGGTTTGTCGGTGCTGCATCCGGGAATAATTGGAGATGGTTATGGACACCTGTATTATACAGCTATGACGGTGGGGGCTGAAATACAATTTAAGCCCATCACTGCCGGTATAAACTTTTGGTTTCCTCATTTTCAAAGATATAAACGTGAGGGTTTATTTATTTATCCGGGTGTATATACCCTTATTCGATTTATTTAGTTTGTAATAATTGCTTAATTTCTTGCTCATTAAGGTTCAATTTCTCTATAAGAATATTTAAATACTGCGGTGAATTATATAAAGGATAATCGCTGCCAAACACAATCTTATCAAAACCAATTTTACGGCAGTATGCGCTCAATTGTTGCCATTCTTCAACGTTTAATTTGCTGACACCTTCGCTGTCTTTATCCAGAGCTACAGCGGAAATATCCAGGACTATTTTTTTGTCGGCGGAATTAGGATGGTTTTGAAAATAAAGTAACATTGCATCCAGGACTCTTTTAGTGCGCTCATTAAATCCTCCGGAGGTGCCAAAATGAGCTATTTGCAAATGATAAAAAGGGAGGTCCGCTAAAATAGAATCAGTCAACAGCATTACGTCCGGATTGCCAAATTTTGGATGCGAATTATCAAAATGCAACAGGATGGGTAATTCGTTTGTCGCCGCATAGGAAAAAACAGGTCGCACTTTCTGTAAATGTTCCGGTACGGTTAAATA
>JAYRWN010000332.1:0-5696 GCA_041917975.1 Saprospiraceae bacterium
TCTTGCAATATTCCCCCACATTAGTCCCCTCTTCATACCCGTTGACTATCCGATCTATCCTTTTTGACTTATCCATTCTTTTTTAGCCAAAGGTATCGCCTTTACATTTTCCTTCTGATATGCACTTCCCTGAACGCTTACTTCCCAAAAGTCAGTTTTCTAATCTCCACAAGTCGGTCGATATATACTTGCTCTATTAAGCCGTCTGGCGACGGGGGCACATCTAATAGCAGATTGGTCTTTCTTGATTGACACAATTTAAGCATATCTGCCACTGTTTTGGCACTTTTCATCTTTTTTTCACCGGCATGCCAAAACCAACCATTATCATCTAAATTATCACAAAGTTCGGCGACATCTTTATTACCTATTTGGGGCAACGCCTTATCAGGACTTACTTGCATAAGATATGGGTATTCGTAGCCGATAATGTCTGATTCCTTATAGCTTTTTGAATTATTGGCCACCACAATACACATGGGCTGAAGTTTGTGTACAAGAGTTTTTAATCTTAGCCAATCCTTGCCTGTATATTTATTGGAATATTGGTCAAACCAAATTAGGTCAATGGAGCCATAATTGGTTAACAATTCTGTGACTTGTTTCTCAATAAATCCTGCAAAATCTCCTTCTGCTTCGAATGGCAAGCCATGATAATCTTTTTGCCCATTTTGTAATGGATTTGACCATACCTTATCAACCCCAAAATCGCCTGGTAAACAATAATATAAGCCGACTTTTATTTTATTTTCTCTGCAAGCATTTACGTATTCCCTTACTATATCGCCTTTTCCATCTTTATAGTTTTTAAAGGCAGTGATATCGTGGTCGGTGTATTTGCTATCCCACAAAGGGTAGGCTTCGGTGTGTTTTACTGTCAAAACAGCATAGTTCATTCCTGCCGCTTTAATTGCACTCATCCATTGATTACAGTCAAGTTTAGCAGGATTAAACAACAAGGGGTCTTCATGCCCATTCGTCCATTCTCTTCCGGTATATGTAGCTAAATTGAAATGAAGAAACATACCATATTTCCAGGAACTAAATTCTTTATGTTTATTCTTTAAAACAGATTTTGGTTGCTCGTCTGTTTGCGCCATCAGGTGGGTGCCAATAAATAATAGGGCAAGTGCAAATAAGTTTAATTTGAGAATAGCCCTTTTGAAACTTACTTTTATTAACAAGTGCATTTTGTAAAGTTTTATATCAATAATCAATTTTTAGCGATGCTCCGATAACAAACAAACGATCCACACTATCGTCTGTCTATAAAATTACTTCTGGCTTTACCGAGATTAAAGTCGTTTGTCTCGATGAAAGAGTCGAGCAGAATAAAGCCAAAGCCAGCTAAAAGTCCGCCTTTAATGAATTTTCTTCTCGTCCATGTCATGATTGTCAAAATTTGTGGTAACGGACGGAACTATATGCAGTTGGGGATTGCGGGTTGCTTTCCTGTCGAAGGATTAAACTGCGTGTATTCACTTTCGAAAAGTTTAAAATCATTTTTAGCTGATTCCAACTTAAAATAAGCTGCTTTAATTCGGTCGTTGTTTTGAAAAGTAAGCCTGATTATATTATTGGGATAAAGGATTAATGCCGTATCGATATTGACTTGTGCATTTAAAGAGAGGGTAATAAACATGCACAAAAATAGTGATGCACCTTTTCGCATTATAATAATTAATTTAGTTGAAGGGTACATATTGCTCGTTTGTTGGTAGACAATAATGAAGATATAATATTTACCGCTTATTTCGTTACTATTTTAAAATCATCGAAGTAAGTAACCGCGTCGGCTTTTGTCCAAAGCCCAACTTTTCCGGCATTAGGAAAAGTGCTGTCTTCAACTTTAAACAATTCTACATTGTCCATATAAACGGTAAATAAGTTGCTCTTTATATCAAGTTTTATTGTATGCCATGTTAATCCCATTGTTGGAACTTTAACACCATAAGTTTTGCCTTTTCCTACCAGAGGTAAGTCGGTGCGTTTGCCATTTTCCATCTTGTACAATACCATATTGTCTTCCAAAGGGTTGGCCCTAACAATGTAATAGTTGTTTTGGTCTATAAACCGCCACACAAATCCGCCTCCCTGGTCTTCTTTCCCGGAAATCCCTTTTAGGCGAACGGTAAGCTCCATGTCTTTTGCCATAATCTGGTCGTTTACCACAATGTTAAAATGTTTATTTGGGTTTTCGCTAAAAAGCTGGGCCATCACCTTATTTCCGTTATCGTTGGTAACTTTCCAATCGGTCCCACCCTCACCGGTGAAAAATTGCGACCATCCCGAAGGTAGCTTACCGGCTTTAAAAGTCTCAAAATCGAAACTTGTTGTACCTGCTTTTGTTTCATTTGCAGATGTGGAAACACCTTGACCACATGCTGACACTGAGATTACCGATGCCAGTATAAGTCCTAAAAATTTACATGTTAATTTCATAATTCTAATTTTTTAAGTTTCTAAAAATGATTGAACAAATATATCTGTTGAGTTAAGTATTTCATCTTTTGTGCCGCTTACCACTATTTTTCCATTGTTTAAAACCAAAATGGTGTCGGCAGCTTTAATAGCCTCACGATGGTCGTGTGTAACGTATAGCATGGTAAAATTTTGTTGTGTCTGAAGTTCTTTCAGGAGCTTCAGGATGTTTTGTTTAATATGGGTGTCGATGTTGGCCAAAGGCTCGTCGAGTAAGAGTATATCCGGTTTCAGAATCACAGAACGAGCAATGGCCACCAACTGCTTCTGACCTCCCGAAAGCTGATGCGGATATTTGTTAATTTTGTCGCCAATCTGAAACAATGCAAGCAATTCTGTGATACGCGATTCAAAGTTCTTTTCCTTTTTCGCCTTCAATCCTAAAGCAATATTTTCTCTGACTGTAAAATGAGGCCACAATGCCAAATCCTGAAAAACAAAACCAACACCACGTTTATGCGGCGGCACCTCAATAATGCCATCGCCCGACATCCTGCGGTCGCCAATGCTAACAAATCCTGCGCTGGGAATTTCCAAACCTGCCACCAAACGTAAAATGGTAGTCTTGCCGCATCCCGACGGACCAATAATGCAAGTTGTTTTAACACCTTCAAACCGAAAAGAAAAATCGCTTAATATTTCCTTTTGCTGATATTTATGAGTGATATGTTCTAAAATAATGTTATTCATAGCGGTATTTCTTAAACACGGCATTCCCTGCAAAAACAAAGAAAACAATCAGCAGTGCCATTAAACACAGGCTTATAATTGTCATTGAACTGGTTAATGCCAGCGGTGCATTTGCACTAATGGTAAATGTTTTGATATTTAACAACTCTGTTCCCGGCGGATAAACCATAATAACCACGCCCAATTCGCCCAAACAAAGTATAAACGTCAATATAAAAGCGGCAAACAACGATGGGGTTAAAAGCGGCAAAGCAATGGAATAAAAAGTACGCAATGGATGAATACCTGCAACCGCTGCTGCTTCGCTCAATGCAGCCGGAATTTGTTTGAGCCCGTTTGCTAGTATGCGCGATGCAATAAACCCAAACCTACCTAAATATGCCAGTAAAATGATAAGGGACGAACCATATATAAAATTTGCATAAGGCGTGTTGTAATAACTAATGAGAGATATGCCCAGTACGGTTGATGGAATAATAAATGCCAGTAACAACAGGTTGTTTGGAATATTCCTTTTTAATATGGCCGATGAATATGCAACCACGAATCCGATAAGAGTTATTATAAGCGATGCAACAAAAGCAATACTAAGCGAGGGCAGCACTGTTGGTGCCAACATCTGCCAAGCTTTTGAAAAATACGAACCATTACCGCTAAAAGCCTGTATTACGAGCAGAAGCACAGGCAAGATGAGTGCAAGCATCAACAACATCAATAATGCAAAATGTAAGCATCCTATATTTTTTTTAAGCATGTATTTTTTTGAGATGCTGCCTTTTAGCGAAATCGAAAAAAACGGAGAATCGGACAGGTATCTGGCTTCAGCCAACATAAGCAACAGGCATATTGCCAATAATAATACCGATTGCCCAATTGCCATTGGAAAATTGTAAAAGGCCGAAAACTGTGTAAATATTTCGGTTGTAAAAGTTTGTACCCCAAAAAATGCCGGGACCGAAAAATCGCTCAGGCTGAAAATTAAAATCAACAAAAAGGAGATATTCAAAGCGGGCTTTACCAGCGGCAGAACTATTTTAATAAGCATTTTGTTGAAAGAAACCACCATCAAGCCAGCTTCTTCGAAAGAGGCATTTATTTGCGACAATGCACTTCCGATAATAATCATGGCCAGTGGAAAAAAAACCATGGTATGCACGAAAACAACACCCGCTTCGCTGTATATTGAGGCACTGTTGCCGAATAAAAGAGTAAGTCCGTCTTTCCAGGCTACGGCAAATATATATGGCGAAATAAGTAAAGGCAAAAGCAATGCAATTTTGTAAAAGCGGTTAAATGTAAAATTTAGTTTATACAACAGAAAACTGCATAGGCCCCCAATAAAAGTTGCCAAAAAGGCCGATAATGAGGCCATAAGCAGACTCTTGCCAATTACAAAAAGTGTTGACTGATTAATAAATGCAAACCGGATTACCTCAGAGGAGCCGGCAACCCAATTCACAATTAATAAAACAACCGGTGCAATAAGCAAGGCAATTATTAAAAAGCTGAGAAAAATGTAAGATATAGGAATTACTTTTCTGTCCACGTTTTTAACCAGGTTTGAATATTTTCAAGTTTCTCAGAGGTTAATTTATAATCAATTCCCATTGATTTTATTTTATCAAGTGAAGGCACACTTTCAGGCACTTCAACACCTTTAATCAAAGGCATTTGTGCGCACGAAACAGCTAATTTTGCTTCGGTTTCGCGACTTATGAGAAAATCAATCAATTTTTTTGCATTATCGGAATGGGGCGCTCCGTTAATTAAGCTAATGGCGTTGGGCATAACAAGCGTGCCAATCCCGTTTTCTCCCTGGTCGGGGAAAACAAAACCAACATTGGCACTTTCTTTCATGGCTTCAAAAGCATCGTCGGTATCGGTAAGTCCGAACGCAACTTCGCCGTTCATTACTTTTCTTTTTACATCGCCATTACTGGCCGCTATTACCACTCCATTTTGTTTTATGGCAATCATCCAGTTTTTAGCCGGTTCATCTCCCATAACGGTAAATATAGCGGCCATGTGAAATGTGGTTGTGCCAAACAAAGGGTTTGCAATCGTGAATTTACCCTGATACTCGGGTTTTGAAAAAGCTAAGATTGAATTGGGAAGTGAATCGGGATTAATCAGGCTTTTATTGTAGATAACAACCCGTGCCCTTGCCGAGAAACCAATCCAATGGTTATCTGTTTCTTTAAAAGATTTATCAATCAGATTGGTTTGTTCCGATTGATAAGGCATAGTAACTTCTTTTGATTGCAGCAATCCGTTGCGCACCGGGTCGCCACTCCAGAAAACATCGCACTGCGGGTTTTCTTTTTCGGTAATAAGACGGTTCATTACGCCTGTGGATTTGGTTTCTTCGGTATCGTAAACGGCACGTACCTTAATACCTGTTTTTGTTTCAAAATCTTTTAGTACAGGTTCCGAAAATACCTGGTCGACGGTTGAATATACAATTACTTCGTTTCCCCCTTTATTACAGCTGGTTGCCAGTAATAATAAGGAAAACAACACGTAAA
>JAYRWN010000333.1:0-8521 GCA_041917975.1 Saprospiraceae bacterium
ACCAATCAAAGGTTAATTATTTCTCGCAGAGCTCGCCGAGTCCGCAGAGGTTCTTTTGTATTTACCAACGGCTAACAGCCACCACCTAAATACCCAATAACTAAGCCATAAACTCTGTCAACCTTTTACCGGCCAAAACGGTAAGCTAACTTAACCATAAAAATATTGGTCGGACGGATATCAAAAATACGCCCTAAATCCCGACGCAATTCAAATAGTCCTTCCTGCTCAAAACCATTGCGGTTTTGTGACCAGACTAAAAACACGGTGGAGCCGGGCCGGTATTCCCAGCGCAACACCAGGTTGGACAAAAATTCTTTGACATCAAAATCCGGAACACCAAACGCATACTGATAATTATTACCGTGATTTTCGTGCACGGCGAATTGATCATCGCGTAATTCGATTTCATTAGGCTCAAATACCCTGAACCGGTTTTGATACAACTCGGCCCGCGGATCCGTAATGTATTTAAATTGATCGTAATTTCCGGTGGCCACAAATGGTTGACCCCAATATTGGATGGTGAGGTCCGGGGTAAGGTTATAATTTACCCGCAGCGATAAGCCTAAAACTCTTTGATCAATACTGCCAAAAATATAGCGGGTGCCGCCATCTGTCTCCTGCTGACTTACGTATTGCAGTTCAGTCTGGTTATGGTTATAATTTGTGCTTAAAGAAAGGTTTAACGTTTTCGACGGCCGGTAACTCAGCTGCATTTCCATCCGCTGGCTGTGGCGATAAGATTGTTCGGGAGACCAACTGAATCCCCCTTCCAGATTGAGGCGTAATTTCTTTTGTTCATTTGTACCTACAAAACCCCAGTAATTCCATCGCCCGGGGTTGAGCAAGGCTGGTCCACCGCGCAGGTCCGTCGGGTCCAGCCCCTGTCCGTTGTAATTCATTCCTGAACTTAAAAACCAGTAGTTTTTAAACTGCATATGCATATTAAAATTCCCACCCAGGCCCATGTTTTCTCCGCCAAAATTGGTAGAATACCATTGGTTCATGTTCAGATTAAAATTGCGGAAAATACTGAAGGGTTCGAGTTTCCGGTAACCGACCCAGATCACTTCCAGCACATTATCCGCCTGCGGTAAAAACCCCGCATCGTTGATTTCAAATCCCGGCGATTGCCAGGCTACGGCACCTAAAAAGCGCACCTTGCCGCTGAATTTTCCCAGCACGGCTTTGCCCCCATGCCCCAATAATTTGGTTCGCGACGGGTCATGCGGTTTATAGGTTTGGTCCGGCCGCTGGAACAAATGCACGAAATTATTCTGTACATTATCGATGGCGGTGGCTGAACCTTGCACCTGACTGTAAAACAGCGAAAGATTAAATTCATAGGTGCGGTTTTTCCAGCGCCGCACAAAATCCAAGCCGCCCGAATACGCGGCCTGTGGTAAAAAATTCAGATGGTTCTGCTGCAGTTGTCTATTCACCGCGGTAAACATGCCCCCGATGAGCGTATTGCCCTGGTCATAATCTTTTTGCACCCGGCTGACAAAAAAGTTGGTCAGTGGTTCAATGACTTCTTTCCTTTCCTGACCTTCACCCGTGCGGATAAGAGCCTCTTCTTGCGCCGTCACCGTTTCCAATATCCCCAGGGACCAGCCATTTTGGGTTTTGCCACTCAGTTTAGCTGCACCGAGAATGGAAGTAAAATCGGGTTGGCGCAGGTATTCTCCACTCCCTAAAGCAGGATAATGGTGCGGTGATCGCCCAATGCGGCGTGAATAAAAGAGGTTCTGGGAACTTAAATCCCCGTCACCAAACATTAAGGGCATACTAAAGATGTTTTTACCCTCTACAAACAAGGGTCGCCGTTCCTGGAAATACACTTCCTGGGCGGTGAGATTCACCTGCGATGGGTCCGCTTCCACCTGCCCAAAATCAGGATTCACACTGAAGTCAAGGGTAAAATTGTTCGAAATACCAACTTTACCATCCACCCCGGCATTAAGGGTATTCCGGTAGCCTTTGTCTTGGAATGGATCTCCTTCCACTTTACTAAAGCGGTCGGTACGCGCGACCACATAAGGCGCTATTTCCAAAGGGAGACGGGGTTTAAGGTTATTTAAGGCATCCAGGGTGCCGAACTGGGACACCCAGGTGGACAATTTACGGGTAGCGGGCTGCCAGGCGGAGAGTTCTTCAAACCGGAAGATATTGCGCAAGACCTGCACGCCCCAGGATTGACTGACTGAATTTTCAAAACGCAACTGGGTCAGCGGTATTTTCATTTCCCCATACCATCCTTGCCCGTCTCTGGAGGTCTTAACCCACCAGATGGGATCCCAGGAGTTGTCTTCATTTTCTCCATCGTTACTGACCATAAAATCCAGTTTCACCCCCGCCGCACTGGTCACGAAAGAAAACGCCGTACGCTGGTCATTATATGAATCGAACTGGATCCCGAACAGATCCCCGTCCACGTCGTCGCGGCGGGTCAAGCGCTGGACAATACTATCCGGAGCGCTGTCCCACGCTTTAAATCCCACGTAGATAAAGTTATCATCGTAGGCAATGGCAAACTCAGACTGCTGAGCGGGTGATTTGTCTTCCGATGGTCGGAACTGGGTAAAGTTTCCGGTCCAGGTTAAAGTGGACCAAAAGGTTTCATCCAGTCTGCCATCCAGAATCAATTCATGCGACGGATCAACGCGTTGTGCCGAGACCGTTTTTTTGACCAACTGAGACCAGCTCATGTTGGCCATAGCTATTACCGGGAGTAAGAGAATATATTTCATAATCTAGTCAGGTTACCGTGAAGACGGTGTATCGCCAACAAAGGTTGCAGCTGTGCTTAAATTAATTTTAAAAAAACCGACCAACGGGAACTTTTTACTGGTCAATAGTGCGATTAGTGCGCAGGTCTCCGGACTGAGTAACTCCGGGTCTTAGCACTTGAATAAATTCAAAACGTCAGCACGTTCTTCAGCACCAGCACATTATCTTGCACCAAAACCGTGATCATGAATAAACCGATCATCCGCTGGGGTATCCTGGGTTGTGGAAAAATAGCCCGCAAATTCGCCAGCGATTTGCAACTGGTGGAGGGAACGAGCCTCGCCGCAGTGGGTGCCAGGACACGGCCGCAAGCGGAAGCGTTCAGCCGGGAGTATCCGGCTGCGCAGGTGCACGGCAGCTATCTGGACTTAGTTAATGATCCTCAGGTGGACATCATTTACGTCGCCACACCCCACGGCTTACATTATGAACATGTGCTGCTGTGCCTGGAGCACGGTAAAGCGGTGTTATGTGAAAAAGCGTTTGCTCTCAACAGCCGCCAGACCAGGGCCATGATCGCCAAGGCCCGCGAAAAGAACCTGTTTCTGATGGAAGCGTTGTGGACCAAATTTCTGCCGCATTATCAGCTGACCATGGCCATGATCCGTGATGGCCGGCTTGGGGAAGTCACCAGCGTCATCAGCACTTTTGGTTTTCGGGCTGCCCAGCCATACCCTGACCGCCTTTACGACCCCGCTCTGGGCGGCGGATCACTTCTGGACATCGGCATCTACAACATTTTCCTCACCACCGCCATTCTGGGGCGTCCCGACCAGGTGGAAGCCAGCATGACCCCCGGGCCTGGCGGCGTGGATGCCCAATGCAGCATGGTGTTCAGCTATACCGGCGGGGCCAAGGCACATATGTTGTGTTCCTTTCTGTGCCAGTTGCCTACCGAGGCCTGGATTGGCGGCACCCAGGGTGCGCTGCACCTGAGTCACAGGTTTTATGAACCGTCCACCAGCGTCAGCTATTACCCTGACAAAATGGATTCCCGGCAGTTGCTGCCTTTTTTAAAAGAAAAAGGCTGGGGTTATCGCTATCAGATCGCACACGTCTGCGACTGTCTGCGTGGCGGCCTCTCCGAGAGTCCCATCATGGCGCACACCGATACCTTAGCCTTAATGGAGCTCATGGATGAGGTGCGGGAAAAAGCCGGCATCCATTATCCCGCGGATGATTTTTAAAAGCAGAGGATAACCAAGCTAAAAGAATGACTATGAAATTTAAACGAATTAAATTAGGAATAGTGCTGCTATCTCTGTTTAGCACTATATTTTGTAATGCCAGTGATATCTCGATTAATAACAATCCACAAAATAAAGTAATCATTTTTGGAAATAGTAAAATTATGATTACCCTTGATTATAATGGAAAATGTAATATTTCGAAACTTGACGTCAACCATCAAAATGTTATTTCAGACAAATCGGGAATATACTCCGAGATCCGGACTTCTGCCGTCACCTATTCAACACTCAAGCTGGCAGCCTCTCCGAAAATAAAAACCCAAAAAAACACTGTAACGCTCTCCGGCATTCGTTACGGCGGAGATAACTCACCTGTTAACGAAGTCTGGACTTTCCTGATCACTGAAACCGATATCAGGTTTGATATTGAAAGAACGGTTTCAAAACCCCTGGTGGCCGAAGAAGTTTCGTTCCCCGTATTTAATTTCAATAGTATAAATACATGGAACGCCGCGTTTTTAGGAAACGGAGGAGTGGCATGGTTTTATCTTTTCAACGAAAAGCTTTGTACCTACGGTGTCCATACAGATTATTCTGCGTTCTGGAATAATAAGAAAAACGTTGGTTTAAAGATAAATTCATCAGCCAATGGAAAGCAAATAGCTTTTAAATATAGCCGATCAAATGAAGACAAACTGATTTATTCAATTGCTGTTTCAGATAAAGAGCTTGTTCCACGCTACGATGCTGATACAAAAAGAAGAAGATTTATCAGGCAAAAAACAGATGTGTGGGATTCGTTTACCATTAATACCGGCAAATACAATCAAACAATCACGCTAACACCAACCGATTATTCTGAAGAATACAACCGAGGTAATTTGGTTGGAGTTGACGGAGATAAAATTAAAAACCTACTAAATACAATTGCACGCATTGGTGTAATTGACTCAAAACATTACGGCGCAAACAGCTGGCACACCCCCTATGGCCCTATCTGCTTGCACGAGCAATATATTGGGCAGTTAGGAATGGCTATAAATGATCCAAATTATATAAATGGGTATAAGGAATGCTTGGATTATTACAGGGACAATGCTGTTAAATCCAATGGAAGAGTTTTTGCTCGTTGGGCATATGACAATAGTGATATGATGCAAGGAGAAGTCACTCCATTAGGGTTCTATGAAGCCCAGTGGGGGTATTTGTTTGATTCAAATACAGATATGGCAATTAATGTAAGTGAATCGTATAATTTATCTGGAGACATTGATTGGGTTAGAAAACATAAAAAAAGTTGTGAAACTACGCTGGAATACCTGCTTAAACGGGATTCAAATAATAACAATCTAGTTGAAATGATGACAGATTCCCATACCGAAAAGAAAAGTTCTGACTGGATAGATATTATGTGGGCTTCCTTTGAGAATGCTTTTGTAAATGCCAAATTATATTATGCGCTGACATTGTGGTCTGATGTTGAAAAGCAACTTGGCGACAACGAAAAGGCTTTATATTATGCTGATTATGCAGCAAAACTCAAAATAAGTTTTAATAAACCTATTGAAGAAGGAGGATTTTGGGACAATAAAAACAAATGGTATGTTCACTGGAGAGATAAAGACAATACCATTCACGGGAATAATCTTGTAACACCAGTCAATTTTATGGCAATCGCTTATGGAATTTGCGATTACCCCAGCCGACAAAACTCCATTCTTAATAAAATAGAATCACAAATGAACATGGAGAATATGTTCTTTTGGCCTATTTGTTTGTATCCTTACCAAACTGAAGAAGGACTCGATTATCAATTTCCATTTCCATATTATGAAAATGGTGACTTATTCCTTTCGTGGGGAGGCTTAGGTGTTGAGAGCTATGCAAAAGTTAATCCCGACCTGGCATTAAAATATGTTGAAAATTTATTGACGCAATATGATAAAGACGGATTGGCTTTTCAAAGGTATTCAAGAATCAGTCAGAAAGGCGAGGGAGATGATATTCTTGCGGGAAATAGTCTTGCAGTGGTTGGACTTTACAAAGCAATTTATGGCATCAATCCGCTTTACAACCGGTTGTATTTAGATCCTCATCTCCCTGCAAAGTTATCAGGTACCGAGCTAATCTATAATTTCAGGAACGACAAACTAAAGATTAGACTGGCAACTGATAATTATTCCGTTTCCAATAATCAGTTTAAAATAACATCGAAAAGGGAATTTGGATTTTATTCAAATAAGAATGAATTATTTTATTTCAATTCAAATAATAATCATTTTTCGATTGCCGCAAAAACAGAGGAAAAAACGAACTTGTCGCTTGAAATTCTGAAATGTGAAACAGATGAGATAACCTGGAACCAGGTAATATCCGAAATCGAAAAGAAGATTTCCTATACAATCAGCAATCTGGAAAAGAATAGCAATTATTCTGTAACAGTTGATAATAAAGTTATCTTGACTTTAAACTCAGGCAACGATGGAACAATAAAATTCGATTATAAGTCTGCCGGCAACGTAAATAATTCGGAGGGAAAGAATGGATATTCTGTGATGAAGTTATAATAGAATAAACTCAAGATTAACATTAAAAATCATACGAATAGTTGCAATACAAATAGATCAATATAAAAAAAACAGAATGAATCGCACACTTATTATTTTACTCTCACTTATTTTTTGCCAGAACCTGATGGCACAAAAGGCTGGCAATACTGATACCCCGCTGAAGCTGTGGTATGCATCACCTGCGACTGTCTGGGAAGAGGCTTTGCCTGTTGGAAACGGACGCCTTGGTGCTATGGTGTTTGGTAATGCTGTAAATGAAAAACTTCAGTTGAATGAAGAAAGCATTTGGGCGGGAAGCAAAATCAACAACAATAATCCCAACGCATTAAACGCCCTTCCGGCAATGCAGAAAGCCCTGTTCGAAAGCCGTTACAAAGATGCGTTTAAGATTGCTCATGAAAACTTTCTCGGAACCCCTCCGCGAATCAGGTCTTATCAGCCATTTGGTGATCTTCTTATTAATTATCAGTGGAACAGCAAACCTGTTAATTATTCAAGGGAATTGGATCTTAAAACCGGGATAGTTTCATCTTTCTTCACCGCAGAGGGTAAGAAGTATGTTCAGGAAGTATTCGTTTCATCACCTGATAACATTTTGGTCGTCAATATTAAATCAATCGACGGAGGTCTTATTACTGCAACATTCGGCCTTGCCCGTGAAAAGGATTCTGTCGTAAAGGCCAGTGGAAATAGGATAACATTGAACGGTCAGATTGTTGACGCAGAGGATCCGCTGACTGGTCCTGGAGGTGAACACATGAAGTTCGATGGAGAACTGAGGCTTTCGGCAAAAAGTGGTGAAATTGTTGCTGAAAAGGATGTTTTGAAAGTAACGAATGCCAGAGAAATAATGATAAGATTAACTGCTGCAACCGATTACAATCTGAGTAAACTCGATTTTGATAGATCAATAAATCCTGCTGCAGTTTGCAAAACGATCCTTTCAGGAAACGATAATTCAACTTATGGAGAATTAAAAGGCAAGCATTTAAAAGAATATCATTCTTTGTTCAGCAGGGTTTATCTCTCATTTGGAGATGACCCTTTAAAATCAGTACCAACAGATGAGCGTTTGCAAGCAGTAAAAAACGGAGGTGCTGATAACGGTTTGCTGGCTCTCTATTTTCAGTATGGAAGGTATCTTTTGATGTCATCCTCAAGGAAACCCGCAGTTCTTCCTGCCAATCTTCAGGGTATCTGGAACAAGGATATGAATGCCGCATGGAATTCAGATTTTCATACAAACATCAATCTTCAGATGAATTACTGGCCAGCCGAGGTATGTAATCTTACTGAGACAACCGATCAGCTGGTCAGTTTCATGGAAAAAATTGTTGAACCAGGAACAGCCACAGCAAAGGAGATGTATGGCACCAAAGGCTGGGTACTTCACCATTTGACCGATCCGTTTGGAAGGACAGGAGTGGCTGACGGAGTTTGGGGAATAACACCGATGAACGGACCCTGGATGACATTCCCTGTTTACGAACATTTCCTTTTTACCCGGGATACATCCTTCCTTAAAAGCAAAGCCTATCCGATGATGAAGGGTTCAGCGGAATTTGTATTGGGATTCCTTGTTGAATCGCCTGACGGATATCTTGTTACCAATCCATCACATTCACCCGAAAATCTTTTCAGAGATACTAAAACAGGGGAAGAATCGGCACTCACTTACGCCGCAACAATCGATATTGAGATTATTAATGCACTCTTTGATAATTGTATTGAGGCCGCAATTATACTAAAAACAGATAAGGAATTTGTTTCAATCCTTAAAGAAGCCCAAAAGCGTCTTCCGCTGGTAAAAATAAATTCAAAAGGGGTAATTCAGGAATGGATAAATGATTATGACGAACCTGAACCAGGACACAGGCACATGTCGCATCTTCTCGGATTACATCCTCTTGCACAGTTTGCCCCCGAAACCCCTGAACTGTATAAAGCTGCTGAAGCTACTATCGAAAG
>JAYRWN010000334.1:0-7665 GCA_041917975.1 Saprospiraceae bacterium
CAAATAAATTCAGCGGAGCAGCCGGTGAGGTGAAACTAATGACCTTGGATCCCGGTCATTTTCATGCCGCCCTGATTCAAAAATCCATGTACCAGCAGGTGGATTCGAGCGTGTACGTTTATGCACCTGATGGGCCTGATTTGGAAGAACATCTAAAACGGATAAACAGTTTTAATCAGCGTCAAGATCAGCCCACGCATTGGGTTCAAAAGGTGTATCGGGGTAATGACTTCTTGCAGAAAATGTTAATCGAAAAGCCAGGAAATATACTAATGGTTAGCGGTAATAACGCTAAAAAATCCACTTATCTTCAGGCAGCAGTGGATGCCGGTATTCATGTCTTCGCTGATAAGCCTATGGCCATCAACGAAGAAGATTTTTTAATGCTGGAAGCTACGTTTGCAGCTGCCGAAAAACGCGGCGTATTGGTTTACGACATCATGACTGAAAGATTTGAAATCACTACGATTATTCAGCGGACGTTAGCACTGTCTGTAGAAGTGTTTGGTCAGTTGGAGGATGGGACAGCGGATGAACCGGCCATAACCAAAGAAAGTGTACATCACTTTTATAAGCAGGTTTCCGGCAGTCCATTAAAACGCCCGGCCTGGTTTTATGATACGCGCCAGCAAGGTGAAGGCATTGTTGATGTGACTACACACTTGGTGGATTTGGTTCAGTGGGAAGCGTTCCCGGAGGAAATTATTCGCAAAAATGACATTCAACTTTTATCGGCCAAACGATGGGCTACCCAACTGACCCAGGACGAATTTAAACAATCCACCGGGCTGGATACTTTTCCGGACTATCTGCAACAAGATGTGCACGCTGGAAAATTAACCGTCTATGCCAATGGTGAAATTAATTACCGGATAAAAGGAAAACACGCCAAAGTTTCGGTGCGTTGGAATTACGCTGCTCCGCCAGGGTCTGCGGATACACATTACAGTATTATGCGTGGCACTTTGAGTAATATAATCATCAAACAAGGGACGGAAGAAAATTATCAACCGACCGTATATGTCGAGGCGATTGCCGGTCAAGACGACATATTATTTGAAAATAAATTAAAACAAGCGGTTACTGATCAATTACACACTTATCCGGGATTAGTGGTAGAAAAAATAAATGATCACCTGTGGGTAATTCGTGTTCCGGATAAATATAAAGTGGGTCACGAAGCGCATTTCGGCCAGGTGACCGAAAAATTTTTACAGTATTTGCAGTCTGGAAAATTACCTGCCTGGGAAGTACCGAATATGATTACCAAATACTACACGACAACTTCAGCATTAAAGCTGGCAATAGGCAAATAATTAATATTTTAACAATAATACCCTGAGCAATTTTTCAAAATAGTGGTGAATTGACTAATTTTAATTGGGCGAAGAACTGCAATTATTTTCGTTGAACCAAACAAGTTTATTTTAACCATTTTTAATCTGCGCGGTTCCCGTTTCATCTATTTAGGTTAACAATTTTTGATTGATTTGAGAAAATGTAAACTATCGTTAAGACAAACAAATTTAGCTTGAACTATCTTTTTTAGAATAATAAATTGTTGTCCTAATTAGCCACAGTCACACCCCACATTATCCCCAGTTAAAATAATTATTTAGTTTGGAAATCTTCATTTTAAACCGCACAAGTTTGGAGAACCACACGACGTGTATTCGTATATCTGTAATTTGTTTTTGACTGCAAAAAAAATATGGCAGAGCGGAATACCCATCTGCCATATATAAAAATTGAATGGTTTAAAAAGGAGATATTTCGTTTAGCCGCATTCGCTGTACCCGCAGCTTTTGCAGCACAAGCATCCTTCCTTATATTGTAGTCCGTCCGGGTCCTGGCAATGAGGGCATTCAGAGTGGGAGGCCGATGTGCCATCCGGAACAAATTGTTTTAATGCCCGCACTACGCCATTTTTCCAGGTATTGATATATTCTTCTTCCACATTTAATCCGGAGATGAGGTCCATGACTTGCACAATGGGCATACCATGACGCAATACCCCGGAGATCAGTTTGGCATAATTCCAGAATTCTTTATTGAATGACCGGCTGAGGCCTTCGATAGTGACATGATATCCTTCACGGTCGCAAAAGCGAAAGTCGTAACGGTTACCGCCATGTTCATCCTTACGTTTTAAGACCCACCCTTTGGTCACATAATGTGGCAGGCGGAAGGTGTCTTCTGCTTTACCGGTGAATATTTCATAAGGCCGGTTATCAATCATGCCGAGGACTCCGATCCAATCCTCATCATTATTTTTAAAGCGCACTACAGCAGCCTCCAATTTCTCCGGGCGTTTGGGAGGGAAGGTTTCGGTGATGGTTTCTTTTTTATTTTCTTTTTTCGGTGTTTCACTGACCAAAACGCCGGAACGTGAACCATCGCGGTAGATGGTACAGCCTTTACAGCCGCATTCCCAGGCGGTTTCGTAGATTTTCCGCACCATATCTTCAGGAGTAGATTCGGGAATATTGACGGTGACACTGATGGAGTGGTCTACCCATTTTTGGATAGCGCCTTGCATGGTCACTTTTTTGACCCAATCAATATCATTGGCGGTAGCTTGACGGTATGGAGAGCGGGCAATGAGCGCATTGAGCTCGTCATTACTCATCCGGGCTACTTTATGTACATCATAGCCATGTAACTCCAGCCAGGTAATAAATTTATGATGCAATACATGGTATTCTTCCCAATGGTCTCCGACTTCATCGATAAAGGTGACTTTGGCTTCTTTATCGTTAGGATTTACTTTACGGCGTCGTTTATAGCTAACCAAAAAGGCAGGTTCAATACCAGAGGTGGTCTGGGTCATGATGCTGGTGGTACCGGTAGGAGCGATGGTCAGCAGGGCGATATTGCGACGGCCATATTTAGTCATGTCCTGGTACAATTCAGCATCGGCTTCTTTAAGGCGGAGGATGAAGGGGTTTTTGACTTCCCGCTCGGCATCATAAATGGGGAAAGAACCTCTTTCGCGGGCTAAAGTGACTGAAGAGCGATAGGCGTTAAGGGCCAGCCGTTTTTGGATTTCCACTGCAAAATCAATAGCTTCCTGGCTTCCATAACGGAGGTTAAGGGCAGCTAACATATCTCCTTCAGCGGTTATACCGACTCCGGTCCGCCTGCCGGTGATACACATGACCCGGATTTTTTCCCACAGCTGTCGTTCAGTGAGTTTTACCTCCGGCGCTTCCGGATCTGCGTCAATTTTTTCCAGAATCTGATCTATTTTCTCCAATTCCAGATCAATTATGTCATCCATCAGACGTTGGGCTAACTGCACATGCTGAGTAAATAGTGGCATGTTAAAAGAAGCCAGCGGCGTAAACGGTTCGTCCACATAACTGTATAAGTTAATGGCAAGCAGGCGACAGCTATCGTAAGGGCAGAGCGGAATTTCTCCACAAGGGTTAGTCGATACGGTGCGAAACCCCAGATCGGCATAACAATCTGGGATTGACTCGCGAATGATGGTGTCCCAAAAGAGGACTCCGGGTTCGGCGCTTTTCCAGGCGTTATGGATAATTTTACTCCAGATGGCATTCGCATCCACTTCTTTGGTCACTTTCGGATTATGGCTGTCGATGGGATATGTCTGGGTGTAAGGTTTGTTAGCCATGGCGGAACGCATGAACGCATCGTCTATACGCACCGACACGTTGGCACCGGTGACTTTTCCGCGTTCCAATTTGGCATCAATAAAGTCCTCCGAATCCGGATGTTTTATAGATATGCTCAGCATCAAAGCACCCCGACGTCCGTCCTGAGCCACCTCGCGCGTAGAGTTAGAATAGCGCTCCATGAAGGGTACGATACCTGTTGAAGACAAGGCACTATTTTTAACTGGTGAACCTTTAGGCCGAATATGTGAGAGGTCCTGTCCTACTCCGCCACGCCGTTTCATGAGTTGCACTTGTTCTTCGTCAGATTTAATAATTCCTCCGTACGAATCTGCCGAGCTACCAATGACGAAACAGTTGGACAAGGAAGAAATCTGCATGGTATTTCCTATGCCGGCCATAGGGCTTCCTTGCGGTACGATGTATTTAAACTTGGACAATAAGCCGAAAATAGTCTCTTCGCTGACGGGATTAGAATATCGTTTCTCTACGCGAGCCAATTCACTGGCGATGCGTTGGTGCATATGTTCGGGAGATGCTTCATAGATATGACCTTGTGAGTCTTTGAGGGCGTATTTATTTATCCAGACGTTGGCAGCGAGTTCGTCACCGTCAAAATAAGCCAATGAGGCTTGCATTGCTTCCTCATAGGAATACACACGCGTATATTTTGGCTCCTGCACCGGCCGGAGGGTCATCGTTTCCATTTCTTACCTCTTAAATTTACTTAAAAAAAGTTTTTACAACGGTTTCCTGGTCAAAAAAATTAGTGTAGCTGTTTTCCTCGGGTCGAAGATAATTTGCGGGAGATTTTTTCACTATTTATTGAACAAAAAGTTATACACATGATGTGGAAAACTATGTTTACGTTACTGTATATCAGCTATTTATACAATTATTTTATTATTTTTATACCGGTCAAAATGTATAATATTTTTTTTTCATAAGTAGAAACCTTTTTTGCGATTATTTTTAAAAATTTTTTTTTTGAGGCAACGGACTTAACCCTTAAGACGTTTAATTTTTCTTAACCCCGTCTTAGACAGACTATTACATCCTTTCGCCTAAACATAATGGCCGGAGAACCAGCTCAAGACTGGTTTACATTCCATTTTATTTATCGCGGTAATTGAGAGGAACGTCGCGGGTGCCAAGTAATGCTTCATATTTAAAGTCCTGCCCACGGCGTTTTAGTAATTCCGCTTTAGCTTGTGACAGCACCGCAGGGTTTTTAAATAAGTCTTGGGCGGACATGGCCATCGTTTTAGCCGCATTAAGCATACCCTTATAACCAATACTCATCCCTCCGCTAGCCACAGCCTGCCAGCTGTGGGCAGTTGTTCCCGGCACCCACGTTGCGGTTGACAAGCCGGCCGTTGGCACCATCCAGCTAACATCGCCAACGTCCGTAGAAAAAGGCGCAGCCTCGTTACTGACCCGGAAAGGCAATACTTTGGCAGCATCTTCCGGTTTAAGTCCCGGCATATCCAAGGTGGTCATCAGCTGTTCGGCGAAGGCCCTCTCTTCAGTATTATAAATTACCCCGCCTACTAAATCCAGATTTTTGTGCATGATTGCAGACAAAGCTTCGTTTGGCAATAAATTATAGGCTCCACCATCTATTTCATATTCCACCTTGGTTTCGGTGCCCATAGCCGCCCCTTTGGCGGCCAGGACCAGGCGTTCGAAGATTTCTTTAACATCTTTCATCTGTGGATGCCGTACATAATAATATACTTCGGCGTAAGCGGGTACGACGTTAGGGGCTTCCCCGCCTTTGGTGATCACATAATGCAGCCTGGTCTCCTGAGGTACGTGTTCCCGCATCATGTTGACCATATGATTCATCGCTTCCACGCCGTCCAAGGCACTGCGCCCGCGGTGGGGGGAACCAGCGGCGTGTGAAGCAATACCGGTAAATTTAAAGGTAGCGGATTTCACTGCCAGGCAGGAGCCCGCCGAAGCGGAATTGAAACTGCCGGCATGCCAATGAAGTACAGCGTCCACATCATCAAACAATCCTGCACGTACCATGTATACTTTCCCACTCCCGCCTTCCTCAGCCGGTGTTCCGTACAGGCGAATCGTCCCTGGTTGCCCTGAATTGGCCAGCCAACTCTTTACGGCAATAGCTGCTGCCACCGACCCTACCCCAAAAAGGTTGTGTCCGCAGGCGTGACCGGCAGTGCAATCGGCCCGTTCTTGCTGATAGGGCACAGCATCCTGGCTTACGCCCGGTAAAGCATCAAACTCCGCTAAAATACCAATGATGGGATGTCCCTGGCCAAAAGAAGCGACAAATCCGGTGGGCATGCCCGCCACACCAGCCTCCATCCGAAAGCCGGCATCCATCAAGGCTTTTTGTAAGAGAGCGGAACTTTTGTACTCTTTATAACCCATTTCGGCCCAGTCCCAAATGTCTTTAGCCATTTTTTGATAAAAAGACGCCTGGCCATCTACATTCTGTACCAGCTGTTGTTGACCGGGAGTCAAAACGGTTTTGGGCTGCGCCCCGGCAGTCCAGGTCACGATGAATGTCAATAGGGCGCTAACCAGGTAATGGATAAAATTCAACTTCATGATTTTAAATAAGTAAAAAGATTAAATGAGTTAACAATTAATAAAGTTATACTTATGAAGGCTTACTCCGGTCAGTCGATGGCTTACCCGTTTTTTTCTTCTCCAGCCAGGTATCTAAAAAACTGAGGGAATTAATAAGAATCACAAACCCGGTAGCAATTGCGGTCATGTAAACTGATGCGGCTGCAGCAAGACATCCTAAGGCCGCACTACACCACAATGTAGCGGCTGTGGTGAGCCCATACACCGTCAAACCTTGTTGCATAATAACCCCAGCACCTAAAAAGCCCATTCCGGTCACTACCTGAGCGATGATACGGGTCACATCCCCTTTTTCCGCAGTCAACATGACCGATAGACAGACATAAATGGCCGCACCCACCGCGACCAGCATGTTGGTACGCAATCCCGCGCGTTTATTATGTAGTTCCCGCTCCAGGCCTACCAGGCCCCCGGCGCCCATGGCTACCGCTAATCTCCAGGCCAGTTCCGACTCTTCCATGTACAAGGCTTATTGGTTTAAGACCAGTTCAATATGTGCGGCATGGTGCCGCCCATGCCAGGCATACAGGGCACACACCTGACCTAAGTAATACGTTTTCTGACTCACGGGATGATAATAGGTGCGTTGCCAATCGTCTTCCGCCATATTCTTTAATAGAACCACCCACCGGTGATGCAATGCATCGAGTAAAGTCAGAGAGACATGTGGGGATGTTTTGGCGGTGTCCGGCAGTTTGGCCCACAATTCTTCATCATAAGGTTTGATGGTGGGATGCTCCTCCGTCAAGGTCCATTTAAAACGCAAATACGCATTCATATGGCTATCCGGCAAATGATGGATCACTTGTCTCACCGTCCAACCACCCGGCCGGTAAGGGGTATCCAGGTCCTCTTCGCTTAGCCGTTGCATCAACATGCCAATTTGGCCGGGCAACACGGCAATTTCTGCTATCCACCGGAATAATTCTTCTTTAGTCCACGTATCAGGCGCCACAAATTTTCCGACTGGAAAACGCAATTGATCAAGGTTAGTTGTCATTACTGTTGATACTATTATTGATAGGGGGAGAAAGATAGTACAATTGTGCACTCGTTTTTAAAGTTCAACATCAAATGATTCCAAAAAATAATCGGTTATTGATCTAAATCATCCTGTTTTCCTGATCATAATTACACATATATTACCAGTAATGTAAAACCTTTGTCCCGAATTATACATTATTAAAGTTAATAATTAGAACTGTTATGAAAGTATTTGGGATAATAAGCTTAAGCCTTGGTTTCTGGCTGATCGGTTCAACCCTGGAAGCACAATCCGTTTTTGACACCTGGCCAGCCTTGAAAGATTTCCACGGGGTAATGTCACAGACGTTTCACCCGGCTGAAGAGGGGAATCTGGCTCCCATAAAAGCCCGTTCGCTGGAAATGTATGATAAAGCCATGG
>JAYRWN010000335.1:0-6930 GCA_041917975.1 Saprospiraceae bacterium
CATAAATTATTCCTTGGACTTAATTAAGAAAAAATTATTTATAGAAAAAGGACCTGTAATTAGATGGTCTAATTAATTTTTCGATAAATAATTAGAATGAATTATTCCACACTATAAATACTGTTTCAAATAAATATTAACTGCACTTAAAATTTTCTGATGCATTTTACAGCAAAAAATGCGCGAGACAAAATCAATTAATAATCCCCTGCACCAAAAAAAGCAGCAGTAAATAATCAATTAATTATACGCCAAATAATTCGCCAACTAATTTCGGAGGAGGAGACCCTGGCGAGTCGGTAATATTAGTCCAATTGTTTACATAAACTGGGCCATCCATAGTACCATTTTCCGCGGTAAATATTGAACTTAATGAGTCCAAAATCGCCTGCAGGGACCATAATTTTAAGATTAACGCCGGCCATTGGTCAGATTCATCACCAGCATTATGTTGATGTATGCCAGCCAGATAATTTTGTTTCAACTGAGTTTCCCGGACATCAGCATAACAGGTGCATAAGAGATCGCCGGAAGAAGACGTATCCAATTTTAATACATCATACATCATGCCCTGGTACATAAACTCCCGACCGGCCTCTTCCCAATGCAGGGATGACGATTGATCATAAGGAATGCGTAAATCGATGATTTGTTCGGGTGAATGTTCAGTGAGGTCCAGCGTAATTTTATGCCGGTGTAATGTTATTTGATAAATAACTGACCATCCTACCCAGGAACATAAGGATAAAACCAGTAGAAATAAGGCCAATATTTTTCGCACCTGATAAAGGTACATTTATTCCCGTAAAAAAATGTTTCCATTCGTTTACTTAATTTGATCATCCGCCAACTTTGCCATTTTATACTCTTAAGCCCTGCAACCCGAAACCAAGTGGATCCAAAATGGTCAGCTTAACTTGTTTGACTAAATTAATATTATGCTATATCGCGATCGATTCAAAATGGTCAAGCAAATCGTTCCTACCAATAATGCTCAAGATTAAAATGATGAGAATATACCTTCCTTCCGGGAAGGATTTACACTTTAGATAACTTCTGGTTCCAAGGCCATCATTAGACTGATAAAAAGCAAAATCAGGAGGTACACCCAATTATTTATCGAGTCATCCCTGACATACACGTACACCTGAAAAAATTCATTAACCGGCCAAAACCTGCAGAACTTTTTCCGGGGTAAATGGCATGTGCCGCAGTGGTTTACCGGTGAGTGCCAGAAAGGCATTGGCCAGAGCTCCTCCCACGGCCGGCAAACTGGCTTCACCGACACCCTGGGGTGCTTCCGTAGATGGAATCAAATGAATTTGAACCTGTTCGGGAATATCGCCCATGCGTAAGATGGGATAGTCATGAAAATTTGATTGTTCGACCTTCCCTTCTTTAAAAGTTATACTTTCCATTAAACATGAGCTCAATCCCTGGATGACCCCACCCTCTAACTGGGCCAGGGCATTGTCCGGATGGACGATGATGCCGGCATCCATCGCCAACCATACGTCATGGACTCTGATTTTTCCGCTGGTCCGGTCCAGGGATAATTCAATCACGCATCCCACCAAGGCGCCGCTGCGTTCAGAAAACGCCATACCCCGGGCCCGGCCGTCCTTTACTTTCTCCCCCCACCGGCACATGGCTGCAACTTTTTCTATCACTTGAAGGGGCCGCGGGCTGTCTTTCATTAAACGACGACGCAGTTGAAAGGGATCCAAGCCTTCGTGGCGGGCCACTTCATCCAGCATCGCTTCAATAGCATATTTATTCGGCCCGTGGCCAACGGAGCGCCAATGTTTTGTGCGCACCCCATGATCTACGTCCCGCATCTCAATCCGTTGATGCGGGATGGAATAATAATCGATGGTGGCTCCGGATACGGTCAAATTTCCTCCTGTACCGGCCGTAATGTGGTGCCAGGCTACGATGTTTTTATCTTTATCCAAGCCTACCTGCAAGGTTTGTAAAGAAGCAGGCCGAAAGGCACCGTATTGCAGGTCATCCTGCCGGGTCCATAGCAATTTGACAGGTTTTTTGACTTGTTTAGCCAGGAAAGCGGCTTCTTCCGCATAATCCGTCAGGGAACGGCGGCCGAAGCCTCCTCCCAGGAAACAATGATTCAGGTTAACTTTCGCCAGCTCCACATCTAACACTTTAGCTATGGCTGACCTGGCGCTGTCCGGAGCCTGTGATCCCACCCAGGCTTCCGCACTTTGTCCGTCGGGAGCTATAGAGACGATAGCGTTCAGGGGTTCCATCTGCGCATGGTACACAAAATCGTTAAGATACTCTGCAGTGTAGACCTTGACCGCATCCCGCAAATTATCATCCATCTGGCCCTTTTCAGCGATGATTTCGCGTTTATACTCCGGGTCGGCTGACATTTGCCGATAGGTTTCAAAGGCATTTATGCTGTCAAAACCACTGGCTTTCGCCTCGGACCACGACACGCTCAGCATTTGTTGGGCTTTAATGGCCTGGTCCGGCGACTTTGCCACGATCCCCACCCCATGCGTTAAAGTATGCACTGAGATCACACCAGGCAAACGAGTCACCTCTGCCTCATTAAATGAAAGGGGCTTCGCGTGGTGAACCGGGGCCCGCAGAATAACGGCATAGACTGCGCCCGGCAGAGATACATCCGTAGAATAAACGGCCTGGCCAGTGGTTTTTGGTGGAATATCCCAGCGGCGGAAGGATTTGCCTACCAAAGTATAATCGGATGGATTCTTTAAGTCTTGCAGGGTAGCTTTTGGCCTGCGGGTTAATTTCTCTACGCCGCCGATCAATTCTGCGTAGGAAAGATTTTTTCCTCCCTGGGGATGAATGGCGATGCCTGCTTTAGTCTTTACGTCGGCGGATTCTACCTGCCAGATATGCGCTGCGGCGGCACGCAGGATAAGTCTGATTTCTGCCCCAGCCAGCCGCAATGCATGAAAATAGCCGCGCACGGTCCGGCTACCCACCGTGATCATCGGACCACCAATTTTGCCTTCCCAGGTTAAGCCGTAGGTACCTGGTTCGATTGGTGAGTTTTCAATGACCACTGTTGACCAGTCTGCGTCCATTTCTTCGGCCAGGATGGCAGCCAATGCCGTCATTGAACCCTGACCCATTTCAGCAGCCGGATTGAAGATGATGATTTTACCATCCGGTCGAAACTCCACCCAGGGTGAGATCGCCCCATTCCACGCCGTGTTGCCCAGGGCTGGAGGAATCCATTTGCCTCCGGCCATAACGAAAGTAATGGTTGCAGCGGTGCCGATAAACTGTCGGCGACTGAGTTGAGAAGATTTATGTGTGCTTTCCATCAGCTGGATTTCAAGTTTTAATGATTACTTGGATTTATTTTGGGCCACCACAGATTCTATGGCTTTGAGGATGCGGAGGTAAGCGCCACACCGGCATAATACGCCGTGCATGTGCTCCTTAATTTCATCACGGGAGGGCTTGGGATTTTTGTTTATCAAAGCTACCGCTTGCATGATCTGCCCGCTTTGACAATACCCACATTGCGGCACTTGTTCGTCTATCCAGGCCTGTTGTAATGGATGCAACCGGCCATCTTTTGCCAGGCCTTCGATGGTAGTTACTTCCTTACCTTTCAGTCTGGATACCGGAAACGTGCATGAACGCATAGCTTCGCCATCTATAAGCACTGTACATGCTCCGCATAGTTCTGAACCACAACCATATTTTGTACCTGGTAAATGCAAATTTTCTCTTAGCGTCCACAGTAATGCTGCCCCTTCTTCGGTTTCTACTTCTACTTTTTTCCCGTTGAGTTTAAACATCGTCTTCATTGACCAGAATAACTTTTTTCTAAAGATAGATTAAATAAATTATAAAGTCCAGGCCTGGAAATTAGCTATCTTGTCCGGGCATATATTCTTGAATTTATGAAAGACCGTTTACTTTCCATTGATGTCTTACGGGGTATGACTATCTTCTTTATGATCGTGGTGAACACCCCGGGCTCATGGGAACACGTTTATGCTCCTTTAAAACATGCCAAATGGGATGGGTTGACCCCAACGGATCTGGTCTTCCCTTTTTTTGTTTTTATTGTAGGCATGTCCATGGCCTATTCCTTTTTAAAATATGAACAGAGTGACCGGAATCGCTGGGTCGTTAAGGTCATAAAACGCGCTTTGCTCATCTACCTGGTGGGCTTGTTTCTGCATTGGTTCCCTTTTTATAACCGGTCCATCGGTGATTTGCGCCTGGTGGGGGTTTTACCGCGCATTGCGCTGGCTTATGGTTTAGCAGGTTTAGTCATTATATATCTGAAAGAACGGTGGCTACCTTACGCGCTGTTGGTCATTTTACTTGGATATTATGCCATCCTGATGCTATTCGGCGGTCCTGAACCACTTTCGTTGGAACACAATGCAGTCAGGACTTTGGATCTATGGCTGTTTGGTGAACGACATATCTATAAAGGTTATGGCCTGCCTTTTGACCCGGAGGGTTTACTCAGTACACTGCCCGCCGTGGGAACCGTGTTATGTGGTTATTTGTTGGGGCGTTACGTACAAAAATTTACCAATCACCGGGACAAGCTTCTAAAAAGCCTCCCCTGGGCTATTGGTTTCATTCTCGTAGGATTAATATGGCACTGGGCTGGATTTCCGATTAATAAACCGCTGTGGTCTTCATCCTATGTGCTGGTAACTGCCGGGTTGGCGACACTATTATTCTGTATGTTGGTGTATTGTATCGACATGAAAGGGTACGTACGTTGGACCTATATTTTTCAGGTCTTTGGGCTCAACCCGCTCGCTGCATACGCCTTGTCCGGGTTGGTGATAAAAACGTTCGGCCTGATTAAAATTGGCGATCAGGGAATTTATGCCTGGTTATACCAGTCCTTGTTCCAACACCTGGGCAGCCAGAATTTTGGATCCTTAATCCAGGCTTTGACCTACACCATGTTCATCTGGTTATTTGCCTGGTGGATGTACCGCCGGAAGTTGGTCATCAAACTTTAAGCCGGAGCACAGGCGTTCCTGCTTATTTGACTTCCACCACTTTGGTGCGCGCACTGACGCCATGTTCATTAATGGCTTCGATGGTAAAATAATAGGGTTGATCTTTATCCATGGTTTTGAGCCAATATTCATTAACGTCATAGATCATGATGGAGGAATACAATTTATCCGGCCTAGTGCCGTAATACAAATTATAGGCATAAGCCTCATCAACGGGCGTCCATTTAATATAAGCACTCCGTTTATCTTTTTCCGTACGTAATACGATGAGCTGACCCACCGCAGCAGGTGGAGCGCCTCCCGCCTTACCAAACACCCTCAAACCACTGAGGGCGAATTTACCGGTGGGCATATGCATATTTTCCATTTTTACAAAACGGGCCCTGACCGGTGATGACAGTTCGATATAATCGTGTGGAACATCCGTTTTATTTTTGCTCTTATCCGCCATTATGGTCCACTTTTGCCCGTCATCAGAATAATATAATTTATACTGATGATATATATCCATCTGTTTACCAATAAATTCAGCATCCTGATCGGCATAATTGATCTGGATAGCATGTATGGTTGAAACCTCTCCCAGGTCGGATTGGAGCCATTCACCAGGGGCACCCGTTTTTGCACACCAATACGTTTTAATGCTCTCATCCACGGCATGATTGGCGGAAAAACTGCCAAAAGTAGAAGAAACGGTTACCGGTTTTTTATAATTCAACAACATCCAACCGGTAAATGCGCCGTGTGCCGGACCGGAAGCATATGGTAAATAATGCGGATAATCTCCAAAAGCCGTATTACACCACATCAGGTCATCACCATCAAATCCTGCCGGCCAAATGCCTATCCGCCTTTCCCAGGTATTTTTTACACAGACAATGCTGGTGGACACATGCCAATAGTCTCCGTCATTATCCTGAAAGGTAGCCCCATGGCCTGCACCACGTGAAAAACCACCGCTTTTCATACTCATGGGATCAGATTGTGAACGCATCGGTGTAAATTGAAACAGGGGTTCCTCTCCGACCACCACGCCATCCGCATACCCGCTCATCTCCGTACCCGGCGCGCCGTATTGAAAATAATACTTTCCGTTATGTTTGGTCATCCAGGCTCCTTCGATGAACGCATCCAGAAAAGTATTGTCCATATGTTCACCAAAACGTTGCCAGCCAAATTTCCAGCCTTCCAATAAATACATGGGGGTGCGCGTCCCTTTAGGACGAAACGTGTGCCGGTCCAATTCCACGCCATAGAGCGGGAAGGTGTTGCTGCTGCCATTGTACATGTACAGACGCCCGTCATCATCGGTAAAAAAAGCCGGATCCCAGCCACCTATTTCGAAAGAATCTACTAACGGTTTCCATTCATTACCTTTTGGGTTGGTGCTCATCCATAAGGTAAACGTGCTGGTGTACGTACTCCCAAAGACCAGCATGGTATCGCCGATGATGCCTACCGCCGGTGCGCAGAGATCATCATTTGTGTTATTCCACGGCCGTAAAAAACGCCTGGAAATAAATTGCCATTGACTCATGTCCTTGCTCCACCAATAACCCCATTGATTGGTACTAAATAAATAAAAATCGCCTTTATAGTTGACGATGACCGGGTCTGCGGTGGCCCGGTGCCGCCCCCACTCTGTAAAACCGGGGTGCGGCGTATAGCCATAATCCAGATTGATGGGATTACAATACGTTCTTGGTTGGGCTTGAGAGATGCCAATAAATCCGCTCAGGTTGAATATCACCAGGATTAATCTGCAAATTTTTAAATACTGTGACAGCATGAAATGAACCGTTGGTATTGTTGACGAATATAGGTTAATCTCCAAGGGCCGTTTTCTTTTTACATGGTAATTTTTTTAATGATCTATCATACCGGAGAAGAACACCATGGTTTTTGTTTCCGGCACCCGCATTCTACATCG
>JAYRWN010000336.1:0-21026 GCA_041917975.1 Saprospiraceae bacterium
AAATGCGCAAAGACATTATCTTGGATCTTATATACACTACTCTTGTTATTAATTACATTAATAAAATACCTTTCGTTTAAAGTAGAGCTAAAAGTGAAAAAGCAAATACCATTTTCATATTTGTTTAAACAAAATAATCTAAAAATGCCATTTTCTTTTGATATTAATTCGTCAACTTCAGTAAGGTTACCAACATTATTTAAAGTTACAAAATTGTTTGGTTCAAATTTGAGATTTAAATAAATGTTGAATCCATTTTTATCCACACTATAGATATTTGGGTCATGTTGACGGACAAAATATAGTGTATTTTCATGCAGATTGGAAAAGGATTCTGCTATTATTCCCACTTGTAAATTTGGATTTGAGTTAACTTTTAAGAAGGAATGGGTTAAATTTGAACTGTTATTGTATAATAAAAACTCATGATTGTCTGAGGCGCCATTTAAGGAACCGTCTGAATCAAAAACATAAAAGGCAGAATTTAGTAAAGCGAACCTAGAATAGTTATATGGTGTTTTAAGATCCGTAATATGTAAGAATTCACTGTTATACACCCTGATTTCGCCCCTAAAATAATCTAACAAATAAATTGTATCATTGTTAACCTTTAAATCAACTACGCCGATTAAATTGTACATTGGATTTAGGGAACCAAAGTTGCTGATAATTTCGCCATGATTATTTATTTTAAATATTTTAACTTCCTTTGTTTCAACATTTCTAGAAAATACGATAAATGTTGAATTGTTGGTACTTTTAAAAACCCTGGTTACAGGGAATATCCTTGCGTTGGTAGTATCTAAAGCCTTATTAATTGGTATCTTATCGATGATATGAAAATATTCTTCATACGATCCGCTCTTTTTTTCAGTAAAATTAACTAATACATAATCATTTTTGAGTTTATCTGAATAACAGCCTATAATACTTATAGAAAATAATAAGCATGACAATAAGTAATAATAATTGCGCATTTTGAATATTTTAAAATTCATTTCGGTGCCACTTTACAAAAGTGGCACCGAAGCATAACCATTTATTGCTCGCTGCAACACATTGAACAAGATTGTTGGCTGGATACACTACAGTAAAGTCCACCTGTGTCGCATAAATATTCAATACAACCACAACTGCAGACTTTTCGTTTGATATTGCAAAATGTAAATGTCTCCCCACCAATGATAACAATACAATCATCTGATTGGGCATTGAATGTTGTTCCAAGCAATAATGCTGATGTTAATAGCAATTTAATTATTAATTTCATAATAAGCAGTTTTGTTAATTAAGATAGATCACCTACTTCTTGTTCACCAGAGTTTCGGACATACTTCCTCCGCATGCTAAAGTAAGCATGAACCTACCTTTGACGTCAAAGGGAATTAATAGTCTCGCTAGGAGACTTAAAACCTAAATATCCAAAATACGGATTGATTTGGTGGGGCGGTTATATGCTACCAGCGTAACGTCAGTTAAAACCGATGTATGATAAAAACATTTACCGCAACTCGGTCTATGAAGCTGGATGTCGTGCGTGGGTGCCTTTTAAGACACCGGTGTTATGGTCGGATAGTACAGGTAAAAAGCGCGTCCGCTTTTCACTAAATCTCTTGCAAGGAGATAATGGGTGGAAATGCTGGGACTAAAATGAAAAAAAAAAAACAATGTGTCAAGTTTTTATAAAAATATTTTTGTTAAAGTTTTGAACAAAAGTACTAAAGTTGAGTCTTTTCTTTGTAGTCATAATTGCTTCATTAGTAAGTATTAAATTTTACTCTGATTATTGTACTGAAAGAATAATAACTGCGTTGTTGTAAAATTTAATGATTTAGTTATTTCCGTAACTATAACTCAAACACACACGGCCACATAATTTGGTTATTTTTGCCCTGGTATGTATACCATAATCTGACATGAAAAACAACCTTAACATCGATGAGAAGCGGCGGAAACCGGTAGAGATCATGACGGAAAAAGCCGTATTGGTGGGACTGATCCAAAAAGACCAAACCCCACAACAGGTGAATGAGTACCTGGATGAACTGGAATTTCTAGCCCAAACCGCCGGCGCCGAGACCGTCAAACGGTATACTCAATCCTTATCTTCCCCGGACTCACGCACCTTCATCGGCAGCGGCAAACTGGCGGAGATAACCAAATATGTGGAAGAACATGAGGACATCGACCTGGTCATCTTCGATGATGACCTGACCGGTAAACAAACCAATATCCTGGAAAGTACGCTACATTGTAAGATCGTGGACCGCAGTTCGCTCATCCTGGATATCTTCGCCCAGCGCGCCCGCACCGCACAAGCCCGTACCCAGGTGGAGCTGGCCCAGATGCAATACCTGCTGCCGCGTCTTAAGGGTCTGTGGACGCACCTCGAACGGCAAAAAGGGGGTATCGGTATGCGTGGTCCCGGTGAACAGGAGATCGAAACCGACCGCCGGATCATCCGCGATAAAATCAGCTACCTGAAGAAAAAACTGGAACAGATCGATGTACAAAATTTTACCCAGCGCAAAAATCGCGAGACCATGGTGCGTGTAGCCCTGGTGGGGTACACTAACGTCGGTAAATCCACCTTGATGAATGTGCTGAGCAAAGCGGAGGTGTTTGCTGAAAATAAACTGTTTGCCACCCTGGATACCACCGTGCGCAAAGTGGTGCTGGACAATATGCCGTTTCTCCTGTCGGACACGGTCGGCTTTATCCGCAAATTGCCGCACCACCTGGTAGAAAGTTTTAAGTCTACCCTGGACGAGGTGCGCGAAAGTGATCTGCTGCTGCATGTGGTGGATATCTCTCATCCGCAGTTTGAAGACCATGTGTTTACCGTCCGGCAGACCTTATTGGACATCGGGGCAGGCGACATCCCGGTGGTGATGGTTTTTAATAAAATGGATCTTTATCGCGAAAAACACTTTGACAAATATCTGGAAGGAGAGGTACGCCTGGAGATCGAAAAAGACCTGGAAGAAAACCTCCGTCATCAATATGCTGGTGATTTGATTTTGGTTTCAGCTGCGACTAAAGAGAACCTGGAGGCACTGCGCAGCAAACTTAACCACCACATTCAAATTATTTACAGCGAACGTTACCCTTATGTAATCAACCGTTGGTAAGGTAGTTTGAGCAGGCTTATGGGTTTAGGCGTGCATTTGTGAATGAAATTGCTGATCGAGTAAATAAATGTAACGTGCCGGGCCGGCATATTTTCTGCAAATTTGCAGTGAAAATGTATTTCCTGGGATTTCACCATACCTACCGTCTCCACGGCCAACTTCTGTTGTTGGTATTGATTTATTTTACGTTATCTCCCCTGATGGCGCAAAATACCTTCCACATTTCCGGGCGTATTACTGACCGCGAAAACCACGAAGGCATTGCTTTTGCCAATATTTTTATCGCCGGAACCACCATCGGCGAATCCTCGGATGCCGATGGGAATTACTCCCTTACCCTCCATGCCTACTATGATAGTCTGACGGTCTCGGTATTGGGGTACGAACTGCTCAGCAAACCCATCCGCCGCCTTGCAGAGCAAACCATTGATTTCTCACTTCAGGCTGAAGCATTAAACCTGAAGGAAGTGGTGGTTTTGGCCGGCGAAAACCCGGCCATCCCTATCATGCGTGAGGTTATTCGCCACAAACCAGACAACGATTTGAGCCGCTTTGCCCTCAAACAGTATGAGTTGTACGGCAAAATAGAAGTGGATGTCGAACGCTTGCCAAAAGCGCTGACGGACAACATCCTGATGAAACCTTTTTCCTTCATCTTCAATAATATTGACAGCACCTCGGATGATCGTCCTTTCATCCCCATGTATCTTACGGAATACCTGGCTCAAGTATACGATCTGAAAGGGCAGACCGTACCTAAAGAAGTGCTAATTTCTCAACGCACCTCAGGTACCGAAAATCAAACCATGATCGACTATATCCGCAAACTCAAGGTGCCCATTGACGTTTATGCCAACTGGGTGTACATCCTGGAGCGGCCCATCGTCAGCCCGTTTGCGGATGTGGGTTTAGCATTTTATGAATATTATCTGATCGATAGCGCGATGGTGGAGGGATTCATACAATATAAGTTGAAATTTAAACCGCGACGCAAACAGGAAAACACCTTCTTTGGTGACTTTTGGGTTGAAGACTCTACCTGGGCCGTGAGCCGGGTAAATATGCGCCTAAGTCCCGATGCCAATGTCAATTTGGTGAAACGCATCGTGGTGTTTCAGGATTTCAATAAATATCAGGGCTTGTGGCTGCCGTCCAAACAAAGGGTTATCGTTAACTTTCAATTGGGAGATAAATCACCGGGAGTGATCAGTCGCTTCACCGAATCGCGTACCCAATACCTTCTGGATGCACCTGCAATTGAGGAGACCGCCGATAAAACCGCTGAAGATGTGAATTATGGCCATTTGCTAAAATCGACCGCCTATTGGGATTCGGTGCGGCACGAACCGCTCACCGCTACCGAACAGAGCATTTATACGGTCACGGACAGCCTGTACCGCATGAAAGAATTTACCATCTATAAAAATGCGCTGGAAACCCTCACTACCGGCTATATTGAGGTGGGTAAAGTGGAGTTTGGGCCTTATTTTAATATTTACAGCCGCAATGTCGCCGAAGGGCATCGTCTGCGGTTAGGCTTGCGCACCACCAGCAAACTGAGCACCAAATACCGTTTGCAAGGCTATCTGGCCTACGGCACGTTAGACCGGCGGCTGAAATACAGCGCCGATGCTTTGTGGCTGCTCAGGTCACGTCCGCGGACGGTGGCCGGAATCGCTCACCGGCGGGATCTGAGCCTGAACAGTGAGAGCAGCACGGATTTTCAGGAAGCCGACCTTGCTTCCAACTGGCTGCGCCGGGATGTGCCCCAGAAATTAATTTACGTTCAGGAGAGCAAGGCCTTTGTGGAGAAATTTTATAAAGCGGGTACTTCCATTTACGGGGGCATAATTACGCGTCATCTGGATCCGTTTTCTATCGGCACGACGCAAGGATTTAACTTCGGCTATGTGCCCAAAGCCGGAGAACTGGACACCACCATCCGCACCACCGAATTGTTGTTGCGCTGGCGCTATGCCTGGGGTGAACGCACTATTGATTATAATTTTGACCGTTATTCCATGGGCACCATTTATCCGGTTTTGACTGTCGAATACACCGCCGGATTGCCAGGCCTGGCGGGTTGCCGTTATAACTATCACAAGGTCTCGCTGCACTGGCGCCATTATTTTTATTTGAATCCGTTGGGCTGGTTATCTTACCGGGCTCGTATTGGGCAGGTATGGGGCACCGCACCCTTCTTATTGTTGGAAGTCCATCCCGGCAATGAAGCGGTGATCATGAGCCGGGCCGTGTTCAACACCATGAACCGCTACGAATTTGCCAGCGACCGTTTTGCCAGCCTCATCCTGGAGCACCATTTCGATGGATTTTTCCTGAACCGCCTTCCCTTGTTCCGCAAATTAAAATGGCGCGAAGTGGTCAGTTTTAAGGCCGTGTACGGCACCCTGAGTGCGCGCAACCGTCAGGCTAACGCACCGAACGCCTACCGCCCGGCGGACCGGCAGACCTACAGCGGTTTTCGCCCGCCGGATAAACAACCGTATCTGGAGACCGGTGTCGGGGTAGAAAATATTTTTAAAATCATCCGCATCGACGCCCTCTGGCGCCTGAATTACCTGGACAATCCGCAGGCCAACCGGGTAAGTGTGGTGGCGGGTACCTATTTTTATTTTTAATGGTGTAAAACTTCAGGCCACAGGGTTCCATTGCTCAACAACAGCCTTTTTACCCGCTTCATAAAGTTCTTTTAATTTCTGAGGATTGATGTCATAAACGTCCCGCAGTATACGGGGCAGAAAAATAGTTCGGTGGGCGACAAGTTTTAACATGTCCGCCAAACCAGCCTCTCGTTCTTGATCATTTTTAGATACTTCGGCATTTGTAATGTCCACGTAGCGGGCCAGAATTTTTAAGATATCTTTTTTTCCCTCAAAGTCTTTCGGATCAAGAATGTTTTCCACTTGGGCCGGTCGGGAGAAAATGGTCACATTTTCTTTGATTTTATGGCGGTAAGTCTCACTTTCTAAAATTTTTGCCGTAGGACTATGATCCCGGACGCCGCCGTCGAATAATAGCGCTTTCGTATAGCCGTTGGTTTCATTTTCAAAGTCAAACAGGATGTCGGTAGTAGCATACCCGGGGGTAAAGATGGGCAACGAACCTGACGCATTCACAAACTCTAAAAAATGTTCATAGCCCACTTTTTTCAGGTTAAAATAAAACCGTTTGCCCGTATAAAAATCAACGGTGCCCACGATGCAGACCGGGTATTTATTATCGTTGACATAGCGGGCAAATTCAGTTCTGCCGATGATTTCCGAGATCGTTTTTTTTAAGTTTTCCTGCTCACCCAGCGCGGACTCGCCAAAAACTATTTTCAACAAAGCATTTAGTTTTTTTACCGCACCTTCTTCCGTCACCGGAGCGCGGTTAAAAAAATCACTCTGTTTGAGGTTGAGCACTTTTTCTTTTATTTTTTCGCGGATGTCATTATGGTGCATCGCCATGGCCAAAGGCACGGCCAGAATAGCTCCGGCGGAGATGCCGGAAATAAGGTCGGGCCGGTAGTTTTTATCGAAAATAACCACCTCGGCCGCGCCGAATAATCCGGAAATTTTGGTGCCGCCGCCCGAAATGCCCAGATGTTTTAAATTTGCCATAATCTGTGAGGTTTATATGTATGATAGGTGTCATGAACAGCCATAAAGTCACCAGTTTGTCTTATTTATTTCTATAAGCTTGCCGAAAGTGTGGGTGGTCGATTCCTGGCCTGCTTATTCCTAAATTAAGGTTAATTTTTTCTCGCAGAGCTCGCTGAGTTCGTAGAGTTCTTTCGTATTTACCAACGGCTAACGGCCAACACCTAACGGCCAATTTTGATTTAGAATACGATTGACAGTAAGATTATTAATAGAGTATTTGTGGATAAGGCAGGGTGTTGGCCATTGGTAAATAGCTCTGCCAACTTCCCGCGCTCAGTAACAAAAATAGGCTAAATCATAACTCTGCAGCTGGATGGTCTGCTTCTAATCCGGGGTTGTGCCTGGGCATAGCCTTAATCAGTTCCAGCTCCCGCCCTATCTTCTTCCGTTCCTCCTCCACATCAAAGTCATTTTGTAAACCCAACCAAAAATTCACTGTCGTCCCAAAATATTTCGCCAAACGCAAGGCGGTATCCGCGCTGATGCGCCGCCGGCCTTTGATGATCTGGCTGAGGCGGGTCTGCGGGATGTGCAGGGTGTGCGCCAGGCGATAAGCGGTGATGCCCAGCGGCTGCAGAAATTCTTCCGCCAGCACTTCTCCGGGGTGGATATTGTTAAGTTTAGTCATAGGTGGTAAGTTTCTGATCAAGATGAAGCTAAATTAATCAAAACATGACCAGAAATACATCAAGTCAAGAATAAGGTCAAAAATGACATAAGCTTATAAAGATTGAATAATCAGACATAAATAGCTATATTTGTGTGAATAAATTAACATTATGCCTAATAAAAGTCCAATATTGTTACCCAAACTTCAGCGTCTCCTGGCCGAACTGGGTGAAAATCTGAAGCTGGCCCGTTTGCGCCGGCGGCAAAGCAGTACCCTGATCGCTGAACGGGCCGGCATCAGCCGCAGTACCCTGGTCGCCATTGAGAAAGGGTCGGCCGGCGTGAGCATCGGTTTTTATCTCGCCGTACTGCATGTCCTGGGCCTGGAAAAAGACCTCTTGCAGGTGGCTAAAGACGATGTGCTGGGGAGGAAGCTGCAGGATATTGGACTGGTGGTGAAAGAAAGGGCACCGAAAAAGAAAAAAAATGTCTAATCCAATTAAAAAGCGGGAAGTATTTGTGTTTGCCGATTGGGACGGATTGTCAGAAACTAAATTTCTGGGAGTTTTATATGCTGAATTAATTCGAGGTAAGGAAATTTTTTCTTTTCAATATAATGAAGATTGGTTAAGCACTAGTCAGGTTCAGTTATTGGATCCAGATCTAAATTTCTATCCCGGAATTCAATATCTAGCTGATGAGAAAAAGGCAAATTTTGGATTGTTTCTTGATTCTTCTCCTGATAGGTGGGGGAGAATATTAATGCGTAGACGTGAAGCCGTACTAGCAAGAATTGAACAGAGATCTGAAAAAAAGTTATTCGAACTAGATTACCTCTTAGGTGTATATGATGACTTTCGCATGGGAGGGCTTAGATTTAAATCCGCATTAAATGGGGAATATCTGAACAATTCTAAGATGACCGTTCCTCCCTGGACATCATTACCAGAATTAGCTCAAATTAGTTTGAAATTAGAGGAAGATGAAGATTATAATGATCAGGAATATTTAAATTGGTTGAATACATTAATTGCACCAGGTTCTTCTATCGGGGGAGCCAGACCTAAGGCTAATATCTCTGATCAACAAGGGCAATTATGGATCGCCAAATTTCCAAGTAAATCCGATCAAGAAAATATCGGGGCATGGGAAATGGTTGTTCATGAGTTAGCTCTATCAGCTGGTCTAAATGTTCCCCAAGCTAAAATGGTTAACTATGGCGGAAAGTTTGATATATATTTATCAAGAAGATTTGACAGGAATCCTTTAAAAAGAAGAATTCATTTTGCTTCAGCAATGACCTTGTTGGGCCACATTGATGGGGAGAACCATCAGCAGGGTGTTTCCTATCTCGAAATAGCTGAATTTATTCAGCAACATGGCACAAATGTCCTTCACGATTTAGAAGAATTGTGGCGTAGAATAGCATTTAATATTTGTGTATCAAATACAGATGATCATTTGAGGAATCATGGATTTATATTTAAAGATAATGGATGGATTTTATCACCGGCATATGACCTAAATCCAAATGAATCCAGTCATGGTTTGAGTTTAAATATTTCTGAAAATGATAATTCTCTTAGCCTTGACCTTGTAATGGAAGTTGGCCAGTATTTTAGAATAAATGAAAAGTTAGCTAAAGAAATAATTCAAAGAATTAAAGACGTAGTTAAAAATTGGAGGAAGTATGCATTGAAATATAATATTCCCAAAAATGAAATAGAGCTTAAAGCAAATGCTTTTATGGCTTAAATATTTTCATGAAAATTTATAGAAATAAATTAATAATTACTGCCTAAATGTGGAGTAAATAGGATATATTTTTTAACAACATCATTTCCTACACCACCGGCCAGCTCCACGGTTTGCGGTATTCCGGCACGATCATGGCATTTGCCGCCGGATTATTGGTAAACGTTTTTGCGGACTCGTCCCACTGCAAATGATACGACCCGCTGCGCAGGGCCACGTTGGCCATGTGGGCGGTGACGGCGGCGGCGCGCCCGATCTCGACGGGGCAGGCCGGTTCCTGGCGGCTTTTGATGCAGGCGATGAAGTTGGCGGCGTGTTCGGGATGACCGTGCTGGCCGGTGCGCGGTTCGAATTTTTCCATTTTTTCTTTTTTGGCGGTGTCGTCCCATTCCGGATAGACTTCCCATTTGGAGCGGTCGGCTACCAGGGTGCCGTTTTCGCCGATGAAGGCTACGCCATAGCTACGCCCATAGGGTCCCACCTGTTTGCCGGCATTATGTTCCCATTGCACCACATAGTCGCCAAAAGTAAACACGGCGGTGAGGAGGTCGTGCGTCTCGCGGGAGCGCTCGGGCAGGTCGTACTGCCGGCCCTGGGCCACCACCGAGTCCGGAGGTACGGCCAGGTCTTTGGCCCACAGGCCCATGTCCAGCAGGTGGACGCCCCAGTCGGTGATCAGCCCTCCGCCATAATCCCAGAAAAAGCGCCACGAGCCGTGAAAGCGGGCGGGATTAAACGGACGGGCGGGGGCCGGGCCTAAAAACAGGTCGTAATCCACGCCGGCCGGCGCCGGGGCATCAGGCTGACGCAGCGGCCCCAGACCATAGTTGAAGTTGCCCCAGATATCTGCTTTCTGCACCCGGCCCAGCTTGCCGCTGCGCAAATAGTCCATCACGTCCAGCCAGGTCTCGCTGCTGCGCTGTTGCTGGCCCACCTGGACGATGCGCCGGTAACGGTGGGTGGCGCGCACCATCAGTTCGCACTCGCCGATGCTGTTAGCCAGCGGTTTTTCTACGTAGACATCTTTGCCGGCCTGGCAGGCGTATACGGTGGGCAGACAGTGCCAGTGGTCCGGCGTACCGATGATGACAGCGTCAATGGCCTTATCTTCGAGTAAGCGGCGGAAATCGCCGTACCTGGCCGGTTTTTTGCTGGTGGTGGTTTCCAGTTCTGCGGCTCGTTTGTTCAGGACGTTGGCGTCGATGTCGCAGAGGGCCAGGCAATTTACCCCCGGCACGCGCAGGTGGTTTTGCAGCACATGGAAGCCGCGGTTGTTACAACCGATGAGGCCTACGTTCACCTGATCGCTGGGCGGGGTGCGCCGCGGCCGGGCAGTTAAAAATGATGGCACAGCGGCGCTGAGGGTTACACTGCCGGCGGCCTGAGCAGCCGAACGCAGAAAATGACGGCGTGATGAAGACATAATCATAAAATTTGTTGGATAAATACCGGAATGAAATATACAGGTAAAATGTCGAAATGAACCATCCGGACCAGTTAAAAGTGCACAGAGGGTAAATCAGTTATCGGGAAGTGGCTTGAGGGTAAAATCTTCCGGATGGGTTATTACCTCCAATGTTCAGCATTTTTTTTAGGCATTGAGTAAAAAGTATAGCCGCCTGATAATACGCTGAGATTTAGATGTGTAATTCTCGATGGTCGGTAAATTATTTATATTTTGTGGGGAATATCAAATTTTTTAACCCAATGACCAGTAATTTACACTTCCGGCAGGGTATGGCGCTCTTGACTCTGATCAGTCTCTTGTCGATGTATTTAGAGCCATTAAACGCCCAGATTAAAATCTATACCGGTACGCTGTCCGGTCTCAACGAAGTTCCGCCGGTCATGACCCCTGGTACCGGTCAGGTTACGCTCACCCTGAATACCGCGGCGCAGACCATGCGCATACAGGTTACGTTCACCAATCTCGGCAGCACTACGACCATGGCTCATGTTCATTGTTGTGCACTTCCAGGTAATAATGGCGGAGTGGCCACCATGTTGCCATCCCTAAGTAGTTTTCCGGTGGGGGTCACCAGCGGCTCTCTGGACCAGACTTTAAACCTGTTAGATGTCATGAGTTATAGTGGGACTTTTTTAACCAATCATGGCGGAACGGCAGCCGGAGCATCGGCAGCTTTGGAGGCTGGTCTGGACGCCGGGCAGGCTTATTTTAATATCCACACACAAAATAATGCCGGTGGCGAAATCCGGGCCAATCTGCAGCTCCTGCCTGCAGCGGCTATTCCCACCTTGTCCACCTGGGGCTTGCTGGCTTTAATCATGTTATTGCTGATCACCGGCCTGAGCATTCTTAAATACAGGGCGCAGGCGGTGGTGTTCCTAAAATGAGCTTTAAATTCGACTTAAAAATACTCCAGGAATTCACGGCTCTTTGGGCCAATTTGGCGAGAGTCGAAGGTATCTCAGTCTGCTTTTTAGTGGAAAAAATTTAGCTTATTTAGTTTTTAGTGGAAAATATTTTGCATTAACGGTCATTTAGTGGAAAAAATTTAACAATTCCATAGTTACCCTGGTAAGCTGATAGGGAAAAATTGACTAGCGCCTTCCAGCCTGGTTGAAATCATTTTTGAAAAACTCTGTTTGACAGAGGCCGTTTGGTTAAGTGGGGTCAAGGACGCGGTAATTTTTCTCTGTCCTTTATGAATAGTGATTTTTTCGTAAAAAAAAACCCGACGAAGTGACTTCATCGGGCTTTGCGGTCTGGACGGGGCTCGAACCCGCGACCTCCGGCGTGACAGGCCGGCATTCTAACCAACTGAACTACCAGACCGTACCCTTGAAAAGGGATGGCAAAAATAAGCGGCTTCTGTCAATAATGCAAGACCAAACCTCAAATTTTCAAAATTGAAAATATTTCTTTTCGGAATGTGTGCATATTTATACCTTCGCTCTCTGTCTTAAACTGACCTGAATGGTATTTCTGGAATTCGAAAAACCCCTGGAGGTGCTTTATGACCAACTTGAAAAGATCAAACAAGTGGGAGAAGAAGGGGGTTTGGATGTATCCGGGACCATCACCGAACTGGAAAATAAGATCAAACTTACCAGAAAAGACCTCTACAATAATCTTACCGGCTGGCAACGGGTGCAAATTGCCCGCCATCCGGAGCGGCCGTACACCCTCTTTTACGTCAGTCAGATTTGTAAAAAATTCCTTGAGCTGCATGGCGACCGTCATTTTGGTGATGATAAGGCTATCGTGAGCGGCTTAGCCAAAATAAATGGTGACACCATTGTGCTCATCGGCCACCAAAAGGGCATCAACACCAAAATGCGGCAATATCGCAATTTTGGCATGGCCAGCCCGGAGGGTTATCGCAAGGCCCTGCGGCTGATGAAAATGGCTGAAAAGTTTGGTTTTCCGGTGGTGACCTTTATCGATACCCCGGGCGCTTTTCCCGGTATCGAAGCGGAGGAACGGGGACAGGCAGAAGCCATAGCCCGGAACATCTTTGAGATGGTTCAGCTCAGGGTGCCGGTCATCTGTTATGTCCTGGGCGATGGCGCTTCAGGAGGAGCTTTGGGTATAGGCGTAGGGGATAAAGTGTTTATGTTGGAACATACCTGGTACACGGTGATATCTCCGGAATCTTGTTCCTCCATCTTATGGCGGAGTTGGGATTATAAGGAGCAGGCTGCGGAAGCCCTCAAGCTAACCTCCGAACATATGCTGGATTTTGGACTGATCGACGGGATAGTAAAAGAACCCCTGGGCGGGGCACATTTTGATCCGGAAAGCATGGCCAAAACCCTGAAGAAACATATTAAAAAGGAGTTAGCAGCGTTAAAAGATATGGATCCGGATGACCGGATTAATAAACGCATTGAAAAGTATAGCAGCATGGGCCGCTTTAAAGTAGGCAATGAACCTAATCATCAGGGTATTAGGCCAATCCCATCAACCAGCGAAGAGGAATAGGTATGCTGACATGACGTGGCTAGAAAAAATCAAACTCAACTTATTCATCAGGGCAACCCATCATCAGTTGGCGCTGACTAGTACACCGGATTTATCCGCTTTTAAAAAAACCAATATCGCCATCTTATTTAATGGGACGAATCCTCAGGATCGACATACAGCAGATAAACTGGTTCAGGAGTTACGAGACAATGGACACAATGTTTCGGTATTGGGGTATGTGGATACTTATGCGGAAGCGGTGAGTTATTCGTTTAAACACTTTTATCGCAAAAACCTGAATTGGTATTACCTCCCCACCCATGATGATATCGAAAGTTTCCTGCGTTTGCCCTACCACATCTTAATTAATTTGGCCCCTGCCGATCTTTGGCCGATGCATTATATCGCCGCCAGGGCGCAGGCCAGGTTTAAAATAGGCCCGTATTGCCATCACTTAAAAATTTATCAGTTGATGTTAAGTGACCAAAATGAGTTAGATTTGAACGATACCATTGCCCAGATTAAAAAATTATTAAGTACCATCCAATATCATGGATAAGCACCATGCATTTGCCGGCACCGGCGTAGCCTTGGTTACTCCCTTTAAACAAGGTCTTCCGGATATGCAGGCTTTGGTCAAAATGATCGAATACGTCTTACAGGGCGGAGTAGATTATATTGTTTCCCTTGGCTCTACGGGCGAAGCGGCCACGTTATCCGAAGCAGAAATGCAGGAATTAGTCACTTTTACGGTGGCTCAGGTCAATGGGCGCGTACCGGTCGTGGCCGGTTGTTTTGGATTTAATGACACTGCCCGCATGCTCAGTTGGGTGGATCGCTTTAATTTTGAGGGTGTCAGCGCTATATTATCTGCCAGTCCGGCGTATGTTAAACCGTCTCAGGAAGGTATTTTTCAGCATTACCAGGCGCTGAATGCCGCTTCACCAGTGCCCATCATTCTATATAATGTTCCCGGACGCACCGGATCAAATCTGGCTCCTGCTACGATCCGTCGTCTGGCCCAAAACTGTTCGCGCATCGTGGCTATTAAAGAAGCATCGGCCAATTTTGACCAGATCAATGCTTTGACCAAACTTGTTCCAACTGGGTTTACCGTGGTTTCCGGTGACGACCCTACGGCCCTTCCTTCTATGGCTTTGGGCATGCAAGGAGTTATCTCCGTTATCGCCAACGCCTTTCCGGCCACCTTTTCCACTATGACCCGCCTGGCCTTGCAGGGTAATTTTGCGGCCGCTCTGACTAAACACCGTCAGGTGCAGGATTTACACCCCTGGTTGTATGTAGAAGGAAATCCTGTGGGCATCAAAGCTGCTTTACACATTCTGGACTTATGCTCAGCAGAGGTGCGTTTGCCGCTCAGTCCCCTGAGTTCAGAAAATTACCGTCATTTGGAAGCAGCTCTGCGTGCTGCCGGAAAGGACGATAAATAAATTGCAATAGCGTTAATATTTTTGGGGCCCTGGATGAGTTACCTGATCATAGTCATCGTTACCGTTGTTATTCTCCTTTTAAGCGTTGTCCTAACTGCCGAAAGGCCCCTTTTACATCGTCCATTTCTGGACGTTGACCTTTCACGGACACTTCCCCATTGGGTCCTACGGTGACGATGAACCCCATGACACACGCTTCCCCGGCCACACCACCACCATAACGCAGGTCGCACACGTGCCAGGTATTTTCTGCCACTGGTGTCACCGCATAATATCCATGCGAAAACCAGGTCAGGATTTTGACCGGCTGGGCTAACGCATAGGGCGTTAATAGGTGATGATTTTTTACCAAGGTGTCACGGATTTTAACCGCCTTTAGGTGGTCTGTCAGCGCATAATCCCCTTGATAGTACACACTATCCGCCTCCGCTATGGTGTGCCAGAGTATATTATTAAACAGAGTCGGTGAAGTAAAGATCCGTTGCCAACTCAGGTTATGCGCAGACAGGGTTTGCCGCCATACCTCATTCACGTGAGCTTTATTGAACATGGTGAAGATCAGGTACAGGCTACTGGTTATGATGCCAATCCAATTCCAGCGACGGCGCCAACGTGTCCCGCGAGCCTGCCAGGAAGATAGAATCAAACAGAACAGAAATGGAACGGTGTAGGCTGGATCAACGACGGCTATTGAGGACAATGCTGAGCGGTAATTAGAAAAAGGTTGGAATATTTGTGTGCCATACGTCGTACACACATCCAGCAGAATGTGTGTAAAAAAGGCCCCAAAAAATAACCAATACCAAGAGCGATACGATACTGCTGAGGGGCCTTGGCTTTCGGTGGCAAAAGCCAGGATTTGATCTCTGAAATATTTTTTGAACACCACTACGCCGGCAACAACTAACAAAAGGGTAGCAACTAATCCTTTCTCTCCGCTAAAGTAGAGGGTGATCGCCGATACCACCGCCGTTAAGATCAAATAAGCCAGCAGCCATATCCCCAGTTTAAGATATGGGTATGCGGGTCGATGACGCCAACCGGCGCGATACCAGGACCGGGCTAACCAGGCAAAAAGGAGTGGTCCTGTCAGAGAGAAAAAAAAGGAATGGCTGATGGCCCGGTGAAAGGCCAGAGCTTCTATTTCCGGCATCACCGCATTGGCCAGGATATCCAGATCCGGAATAGTGCCCCCGACAGCCCCCCATACCATGGCCCGGTTACCGATGCGTTTGCCCAGGATGACTTCCCCGACGGCTGCACCAAGAATGATTTGGGTCAATGAGTCCATGACTTATTCTTCATCATGCAGGCCTAAAGCCTCGATCGCCCGCTCGCTGGCTAATTGTTCCGCACTCTTTTTGTTGAAATCTTCCGCGGTGGCGACGACCTGCCCATCCACCAACACAGCAACTTTAAAATAATCGCGGTTATTCATGCGGCTTTTCTCCAATACGGAATAGCCGATTTCTTTGTTGTATTTCTGACACCACTCCAGCAGTTGCGATTTATAGTTATCATCGAAGCTTTCCAGGTCATGGATGTTCATATATTCTTTTAGCAGCTTGCGGGTAATGTATCGTTTGGTGAATTCGTGCCCTGTTTCCAAATACATAGCGCCTAAAAATGCTTCCAGTGCATTTCCCATCATCGACGTGGTCAGCTGGGTATGGTTGTTAAAGTCTTTGAGCAATACGTCGATGCCGATTTGGTCAGCCAGATCATTGAGCGTTTTACGTTTGACTATCTTTGAGCGCATTTTAGTCAGGAAACCTTCATTGCCATTAGGGTATTTTTTAAACAGGTATTCAGCCACCACTGAGCTGAGTACAGCATCTCCCAGATATTCCAGTCTTTCGTTGCTGTCCAGTTTGGAATGACGTTCATTTACCCCGGACTTATGAAAAAAGGCCAGTTTAAAGAGCGCTGGATTTACCGGTGTGTAACCAACCAGGGAGTAAAGCCTTTGGATAAATTCTCGGTCGGCTGCTAAGTAATAATTATATAACCTGGTTAATGTTTTAATCACCGTTTATACCCGCTTAAAAATAATCGACGAATTATGTCCTCCGAACCCAAACGTATTGCTGAGGACATAGTCCACGGCTCGTTTTTGTGGTTCATTAAAGGTGAGATTAAGTTTAGGATCGATTTCGGGGTCGTCGGTAAAATGGTTGATCGTCGGAGGAATCATTTGGTGTTTTATAGCCATGAGTCCGGCAATCGCTTCGATAGCTCCGGAAGCACCGAGCAGATGTCCGGTCATCGATTTGGTGGAACTGATGTTGAGCCGGTAGGCATCCTCGCCGAATACCTTGCCGATGGCTCGCAGCTCCGCTACATCTCCAAGCGGGGTGGATGTGCCGTGAACGTTGATGTAGTCAATCTGTTTGGTACTCAATCCGGCCTCTTTTAAGGCCAGACGCATCACCAAAGCGGCACCATGGCCTTCCGGGTGTGGCGCAGTAATATGGTACGCGTCAGCGCTGGCTCCGGTTCCCACCACCTCAGCATAAATGTGTGCACCGCGTGCCCGCGCATGTTCATATTCTTCAAAGATGAGCGCTCCACCGCCTTCTCCTAACACGAACCCATCACGGTCTTTATCAAAAGGGCGGGAAGCGGTATGATAATCGTCATTGCGTTCGGATAAAGCTTTCATGTTGCTGAAGCCCCCGATGCCGGTTGCAATAACTGCGGCTTCTGATCCTCCGGTGATGGCTATATCGGCTTTGTTGAGACGGATATAGTCGAACGCATTGATCATGGCATGGTTAGAAGAGGCACAAGCGGAGACGGTGCTGTAATTAATGCCCTGGCAACCGTATTTGATGGAGATATACCCCGGGGCAATATCCGCGATCATGCGCACAATGAGAAAAGGACTGAAGCGAGGCTGATAATTATGGATGGCGAAATCCACTATTTCAGTTTCCAAGGATTTTAATCCACCCACTCCGGATCCCCAGATGACTGCAGCCCGGTCGGAAGCCAGCTGATCGGACGTTAAGCCACTATTATGGACCGCTTCGTGGGTGGCGACCAACGCATACTGGGTAAATAAGTCCATGCGACGCGCTTCCTTTTTATCCAGCGCTTCTCCGGGATCAAAATTTTTTACCTCACAGGCAAAGCGCGTCTTAAAGGCAGAGGCATCAAAATGGGTGATCGCGTTAGCACCGCTAACACCTTTAAATAAAGCTTCACTGTATGCCGCGAGTGAATTACCCAATGGCGTAACCGCGCCTAATCCGGTGACCACTACTCTTCTCATGCACTAAATTTATAATTAAAGTTTGGGTCTTGGAACAAAAAATCCATAAACAAGGCTGACTCGTTTATGGATTTGCTTGGAATCCAGTATAACGCTGTTTAAGCCTGTATCTGAGATTCAAGGTAGCTGACGGCCTGACCGACAGTTTGAATATTTTCTGCTTGTTCATCCGGTATGGAAATGTCAAACTCCTTTTCAAACTCCATGATCAATTCAACCGTATCCAGTGAATCAGCACCCAGGTCATTAGTAAAACTTGCCTCAGGGGTGACTTCAGATTCGTCAACTCCTAGTTTGTCAACGATGATCTTTTTTACTTTTTCCGCAATAACAGACATTGTCTTTAGTTTAAAATTTCCGCAAAATAAAGCATTAACCAAGCAATAAACAAAAAATACTGTTATTTTTTAGTCGATTGTCTGTGCCACCGGACGAATATTTTTCTAAATGAGGTCGCCGGGTTCCTTTCCCATCCAAAATTGCTTCTTAAATGATGCCGGTCAAATACACTTGTGATAGGAATCACCCCATAGTACGTATCCGCGTCATCTAAAGAAGGCGGCACTTGTGACTTACTTTGTAACAAAATAATTGAGAAATGAAAAAAATAGTCTTATGCAGTGTGTTGATGTTGGGTATCAGTGTACTCATGGCTCAAAATCACTACATAACCAAGAACAATAAATCTACCGTGTCCGGGACCTCCAGTTTGCACGAATGGACCTCGGAAATTCGGGAAGTAAATTTTAGTGGCGACCTGACTATTAATAATAACGTCCTGGAAGGCATCCAAAATCTTACCGTAGAAGTACCGGTTAAATCCATAGTCAGCAGCAAAGGCTCCATCATGGATAATAAAACCTATGATGCCCTGAAATCCAATACCGACCCGAAAATAATTTTTAAACTGACTAAAGTGAATAGCATCACCCCGGCCGCTGCCGATTATACCGCTAACGTCACCGGTAACCTGACCGTCGCCGGCGTCACTAAACCGGTCACTCTGGAAGCAAAACTCAAAGTCGGAGCTAGCGTGGAGGTCAATTTAAACTATGCACTAAAGATGACCACTTTTGGGATTAAGCCTCCCGTAGCCCTGTTGGGTACACTAAAAACCGGTGATGAAGTCAAACTAAAATTCAATTTAACTTTAACTAAAACATAAAATCTATTTTCTGTTAACCATAAAATATACCAAATTATGAAACCACGTTCTTTTTATTCGTTATTGATGATCAGCTTAAGTCTGTTGTTGGTCAATATGCTTTCTGCCCAGATTCAGTTCTTTCGTCCGGTAAATAAAGATGGTATCAATGTCTTTGAAGCTCCCAAAGAACAAGGTGAGGAGTTCGATGGCGTCAAAGTCAGGGTTGGCGGCGCTTTTTCCTTACAATACCAGGCTTTAAAACATGAAAATGAAAACCCCACCGCTAATGCGGATAATACCTTGTATAAACTAGGCAGCGGATTTAACCTGGCAACGGCGAATCTTAACCTGGACGTACAATTAGCCGACGGGATTCGTCTTAACCTGGAAAACTACATGTCTTCCCGTCACCACAACGAATTTTGGGTAAAAGGCGGTTACATCCAAATTGACAAATTACCGATGTTTGGTAACCCCGAATGGTTTTCTAAATATGTGCGGGTAAAATTAGGCCACATGCAACCTAATTATGGAGATCAAATGATGCGCCGTACTGACAATGGTAATGCCATCTATAACCCCTTCGTCGGTAACTACATTATGGATGCTTTCACCACAGAAGTAGGTGGAGAAGCTTACATCTTCCCGGTCAAAGGTATTTCCTTAATGTTAGGTTTAACCAACGGTTTTATCAACTACAATCAAATAAAATATGCGGATGAACCGGAATCTGGCAACCTGGAGCCGACCAAGAAAAATCCATCCCTCTACTTAAAAGGTTCCTTTGATAAAAATATCACCGAAAATTTCCGTTTCAGATTATCTGCTTCAATGGTTACCAACTCCAGTACGCAACGAAACACTTTATTTGGTGGTGACCGTACCGGCTCCCGTTATTACTGGGTCCTTGAAAACACCAAAGCTACTTTGACGGCAAACGCTTTCTCCGGGCGTTTTAATCCTGGTTTTACCAATAACTTGACTGCTTTCCAGATTAACCCATTCATTAAGTTTCATGGCCTGGAATTGTTCGGAGCGTTCGAATCAGCTAAAGGCCGTACCTACAAAGAAGCCGACGGTAACGAAAGAAAAGCTACCCAGTTGGAAGGTGAACTGGTATACCGTTTCCTGAAAAACGAACAAATGTACATCGGGGGTCGCTACAATTCCGTTAATGCTACCATGAGAGTAGGTGCCAATAATGTGGACGTTAATTTGGACCGCACCGCTTTCGTCGCCGGTTGGTTCCCAACTCCGAACCTGTTATTAAAAATGGAAATTGTCAACCAGAATTACAAAGATTTCCCCAACACCGACATCCGCTATAATGGTAAATTTAACGGTTTAACTATTGAAGCTGTGGTTGGGTTCTAAGAAAATTACATCGTTAACAGAAATGGGCTGCCTAAACAGGCAGCCTGTTTCTTTTTAGCCATATGAAACTTTTATTCTTTAAGCTTCCTATTATCTTTGGACGAAATTTTTTGACTGCCATGTGGCTATTGCTAATTCTTTCCCCCTTTTTTTTTCAGGAACAAAAAATTCCCACTCGCTATCACATCGAAGCTGGCAGTAAATTACTGATGACCGTGTACACTAACATCACCCAGGTCAAATGCAATTGTGAAGAAAAGTTTCTGCCCCAGCCCATCAACTTATCTGCCGAGGAAGGACAAATCGTGACGTTTAATCAGACGTTATTACATTTAAATAAATTTAAACTCAATTGTGGAAATAATCTCGGCATTAATAAAGACATGCGCCTCACCTTGCAAGCGGCGCAATACCCGCAGATTTCCATTGAACTAAAAAAACTGGTGTCCCCGGAAGAGTTAGATTACAGCGAATGGATGGAATGGGATGCTCATTTAACCATCACCATTGCTCAAGTCCATAAAAATTATATTTTACCGGTCCGTATCAAATCCCTGGGCGAAAATCGTTTTCGTATTACCGCTTTTACTATCATCCGCCTTTCGGATCATCAACTGACTCCACCCAAACCTATGTTGGGGATGATAAAAATATATGATGAGGTAGATATTAATTTTGATTTACTCCTGCAT
>JAYRWN010000337.1:0-2215 GCA_041917975.1 Saprospiraceae bacterium
CTCGTAGGCGATAGGATCTTTTATCGGGTCAATGGCGGAACCTTTGAAGGTCCAAGGTTAAAAGGCAGAGTGCTTTCATCAGGAGGGGATTATGCTTTAAGGTTAGATTCAGTCACCATGAAGCTTGAAGTGCGGTTAATCCTCGAAACGGATGATGGCGAGTTGATTTATAATATCTATAATGGTTATATATACGATAATCCAGATGGTACAAAATACTGGAGGGTATGCAATTTTTATGAAACTGCTTCAAAAAAATACAGTTGGTTGAACCACATTTTAGCCGTGGGAATTGCAAAAGGTAATGACAAAGCTTGGTATGATGTATGCGAAATAAAATGAGCTAATATCGTATTACCGAACCGGCACACCAGCAGCAGGTAACACTATTTTGCCAAATATGGGGAACAACGAATATATTCTAAGCTTTTGGTTCGCTAATCAGTTTCGGTTTCTTCAGCCAATAGCACTGAGCAACAGCATTAACAATCAGCTGTTGTACCTTTAATCAGCACCGACACCCGGTAAATGGAAGCTACGAGGTAAAGGCAAAACCCTTGAACGTGTGCTCAGGAGGCACTTTTAAATAGAAGTCAGGAAAGGAATTCCGCCCCCGTTTTGCCAGGCGATCCAGTGTGATCATAGTAGTGGTCAGAATCGGTGACTGTGCCATGGCCTAACCTCTTTGGCGGCAATCCCATCCGATGCACGCTTCCCGGCGAGTCGTGAAGTTAGATCTGCGGTCATCCGGGAGTCGCTTGGGCAGAACCCGTTAAAATCCAAAGCAATATACACCCACCTGACCGATGTAAATAAAAAAAAGGCACATCAGTCCTTTAAATTTTCTTGAGAGTTGGTAACTTTAGATATTAAAATATATACGCAATAACATGCGTATATACAGATGTTGGCAATAATTGGGCTTGCTTCGTGGACAGATGTTATACATATAAACCAAATGAAGAAAATACTTGCAATCACGTTACCCTTCTTGATAGTTGGATGCTATTTCAATAAACAAGAAAAACCATTAGCAGATTTGAATCTATATTTCGATTCGGACATCAAAATAGATAGCATCCTTGTAACCAACATTACCCAAGACAGGGAGTTTCATTTCTTCAAATACTCCAACGCCATTAATGTTGACTTAAATGATAGTATCAATGACTTGTACGCCATCAATTTCTTTGCTGGAAATGACCATAGAATGGTTCAGCTTTGGTTAAATGGCGAGAGCGTAATCATAAAAGGTAAAGTCTCTAGCAAAATAAAAATACAAGTTGATACCGTTATTGGTTCATACTTATATTACAAAGCACTTGATTTCCGACAAAGATATAAGGACATAGTGACCAATGAATCTGATTCATCTTTAATAAACAATTTCTTAATAACGGAACTAAAAAAAGAAATCGATAATCCATTTTCTATTGAAATAGCTCAAGCCTTTACGAGTAGAAATATCAGCAATACAGATGAACTAAAAAGGTTATTTGCAATTCTCCAAACGCAAAATGATTTAATCAGAAATCATTTAATTAATCCGTATCACAAGATTGAAAAGATATTATCAATCAATAAAATTGACTTTTCACAATATCAGTTTTATGATAAAAGCAAAACACTTACATCTATTAATCTTTCTGACGGCAAGAAATATCTGATTGATTTTTGGTTTATTGGATGCGCACCGTGTATTCAAGACCATAAATCAATAATTAAAAATCTGAACTCATTAAATGACAAAAAGGTAGAGATAATAGGAATATCAATAGATAATATTCATGAGCAATGGAAAAAGTTCTTAGATGAAAAGCAATATTCCTGGAAGAACTACAGAGAGGTAGATGAACATGAAAATAGAATGCGGACTAAAATGATGATAGACGTTTATCCTACTTACTTAATATTGGACAGTGAAGGTGTCATATTATATAGATCTAACACATTTTCAGATATTGAAAGGTATTTAAATATCTAAATGTCTTGACTTTAAGATAGTGGATATCCCTGTTGACTTCAAATATCTAATAAGGAAAAGAGACAATAACGGGAGAAGCTTAACTACTGCTAATCGAGTAGCCCGCCCTGCCAGCTTACGCTGACAGGGAGAGGCTCTCACACCACCGTACATACGGACCGCGTATACGGCGGTTCATGATGTAAAGGAGATACCCATGAACGATGGCTCAGGGCGTACTTTTAAGTAATA
>JAYRWN010000338.1:0-3164 GCA_041917975.1 Saprospiraceae bacterium
CGCAAGGTAGCGGATACCTTTGTTTATTTATTTCCACGACCAGGTAATTACCAGGTTAATCTGGAGGTGACCGACCAAAATGGTTGCATAGCCCAGGCGAAGCATGATCTGCTCTACGCACCTTTAGACACAGCGGTACTGGACGCTCAAACTTCCCGAATGATTTGTTTGCCGGATACCGTGAATGTAAATCCGTTTGTTTTTTTAAATAGTGATCTCTATAAATTTATCTGGGACTATGGCCTGGATACCAGCACGTTAATCAACCCAAGGGTCGTATTTGATCAACCAGGAGTATATGATTTAAAATATCAAATAACTTCACTCACCGGATGTGCCCTGAGCGGTACATTGCTGAACCATTTGCAAGCTTTTGAGAGACCTCAGATAGACCTTTCCGTCTCAGTACAAAGTCAACAGTCTTCACGAAACCTAGAACTAACAGCAAAAAACTCCACTACAGAAACATTGGACTTTACCTGGTGGATCAATACGAACCAAATAGGTAGCGGCGCATATCAAACTTATCAAGTAACTGAATTTGGCACGTATGTCGTTCGCCTGCAAGCCATAAACAGTGCAGGCTGCACAACGGAGGTGTCAAAACAAGTGAGTATCGAACCTTTGGTCCAGTTTTATTTACCAAATGTTTTTTCGCCGAATGGAGATGGTTTTAATGATGGTTGGCGCCCAGAAGGTTTTTTTGAGGGTGTGCAGGATTTGGAAATTTATGTATTCGACCGGTGGGGCAATTTATTATTTTTTAGTACCGATCCACAAATGAACTGGGATGGTCGTTTTAAACAACAACCATTACCGCCCGGAGTCTACGCGGCGGTGGTAAAGTATACCAATATACTTGGTAAAAAACAACTGATCAGCGAAGCAATTAACTTAATACGCTAATGAGATATTTGTATTTATTATTTTGATAACCTCTACGCAATTAATTCATTCAAAACGTAAGATGGCAGGTAACCAAAGTGATCTAAAACCAAGGCGGCTTATTAAATATTTTTTACCGGGGATTCTTATTTTCTTTGGGTTTTCCCTGCGGGCACAAAATCATTTAGTGGCTGGAACGATCTCTTATACTTGCCTGGGTGTAAGAAATTCTACCTTAAATTTACGAGTTACTATGAGTTTAATCCGAGATTGTTATGACCCTGATATTTACAGCAATTTCGATTCACCAACGCATAGGTTGTTAGGTGCGGGTACATAGACCATATTTCGCAGCGACAGTAAGCAGGTGGTCAGCACGGTCACTTTAGATGAAGCGATAAAGTCACATTGGATGTAGCGGACAGCAGCGGATGCCGGGGATCCTATAATGTTGATATTGATTATTTGCCTTTGGATAGTTCAGTTTTTCAAGACCTACCTCCTTTAATAATTTGTGCCCCGGACACTGTTAAATTATTTCCACCGTCCTTCGAGCTTAATGAAAATTATTCGGTAAACTGGAATTACGAATCGGGGATGAGCACATCTACTAATCCAACATTGTTATTTAAGGACACCGGCACTTACGATTTAACCTACCGGATTATGACTACATTTGGATGCATTCTGGAAGGAAAATATCCTGGTTATATTCAGGTATACTCGGCTCCATCACTCGATATCATTTCTTCAAATGAGGATAAATTATTGCAATTAAATATTTTTTCGAATTCGGCATTGGACTATATTCAATGGGAATTAAATGGAAATACTATTGGAACTGATCAACAATTATCCTATGAAGTAAATAAATACGGTCAGTATTTGGTGACTTTACAAGCTACAGATATTTATGGTTGCCAAAATTCCACCAGTAAATTCATGAATATATTACCTTCAGCAGCTTTATTTATACCTAATATTTTTTCGCCTAATCAAGACGGTCAGAACGATGTTTGGCTTCCATGGTTACCTACCAATGGATTAAAAAGTTACGCGCTGTCCATTTTTGACCTCTGGGGTAAACTAATTTTTTCTTCCAATAACCCCTTGGTTGGCTGGGATGGTCGTGTAAGCAATAAGGATGTTCAAACGGGAGTATATGCCTATTGATTAAAATATACAGACGACAAAGGGATTCAAAAAAATTTATACGGAGATCTGACGCTTATCCGTTGACATGAAAATAGGACATTAATTTAATGCCGGCCAACAAAATTACGATCCCGCCGATAACACTGGACAAGGCATAGATACTCCACAACGTCCAATCCCCCGCGCGCCACATCTGCCATGATTCACCGGCGAAGGTTGAAAATGTGCTGAATCCTCCACAAAAACCGACGATCAGCAACCAGCGCAAGGAATCAGCCAATTGACGCTCACTCAGGAAGTGGAGAAGAATGCCCAGGAAAAAACTGGCCCATAGATTAGCACAAAAAGTAGCCCAGGGAAACTTACCCGACTGGTAAGGGATTAAATAAGACAATCCAAAGCGAGCTAGGCTGCCCAATCCTCCACCTATAAATATCAGCAAAAGTTTAAACATGACCTGCCCCAACCGGCTTAGACGGTTTTTTTAAGAAATGGATGAAATAATAAGGCATAGCTGACAAAACCGTTGCCAACAAGAGAAGTAAAGCAATGAGATTTAGATTACCCAACCGGTGAAAATAAAACGCGAAGGCTATAAAAAAAGCATTAATGGTAACCAGGGTGATGGTGGCCTCCATATGACTCATGCCCAGGTCCAAGAGCATATGATGAATGTGCCGACGGTCTGGTTTGAATGGTGAATGGCCACGAAATAAACGTATGGCAAAAACACGCAAGGTGTCATATAGAGGCAAAATAAGGATGCCAAAGGCCACCGCCGGTGCAGACTGGATGTTATAATTGGAATCGGGTATCACGCGATTCATTTCGATGAACGCAATAACTAAAACAGCACTGATGGTACCGATTAGTAAGGATCCCGTATCACCCATAAATATTTTAGCCGGAGTAAAGTTATATTTTAGAAAACCGATGACGGAGCCACAGAGCGCAAATGCCACAATGGCCATTTCCATCCGGTCCACTAATAAAAACCAAGTACCCAGAGTACCGGCAATCAGCACGCACACTGATCCGGCCAAACCATTTATACCATCGATAAGATTAAAGGCATTGATGATGACAATGATAGTAAACAGCGTCAAGGCCGAGCTGACCCAAAC
>JAYRWN010000339.1:0-6254 GCA_041917975.1 Saprospiraceae bacterium
AGGCGCCGTGGTTCAACTAACCAAAACCCTGGCCCTGGAGCTCGCACCCTTTAATATCCAGGTCAACGCCATCTGCCCAGGTCCTTTTCTTACCGAAATGAATGCCTCCATCGCCGGTACGGAGGATGGCCAAAAGTTTGTTTTGGGCGCCACCGCTTTAGGCCGCTGGGGTGAATTGGCCGAAATACAAGGTGCAGTACTTTTCTTTGCCAGCGCGGCCGCCAATTATTGTGTGGGTTCCATCCTTACCGTGGATGGCGGGTGGACAGCCAAATAGTCCTTCAAGTACTTCACCGCCCTTTTTAGGGTGTTCTAATCATCGAAATAAGGGCTTTGGATTCTTCCAAATCCTGATGAGCCACAGCTTACTAATAATTTACTTCAGCGCATAAGTCAACGCCACGAGCCCGGAAGAATATGTTTTTGAATCCAATAAATGTAAATTAATTCTCTCTCTGATCCTGCTGAATAATGGCTTCCCCGCGCCCAGGATCACCGGGTGGATGGCTAACCCAATTTCATCGATCAGGTTATGTTCTAAAAGGGATGCGGTCAAATCAGCTCCGCCAAACAACCAAATATCTTTTCCGGGTGCCTGTTTTATCCGTTCTATTTCCGCTTTTATGTCCCCGCTGACCAAAATGGCATCCGGCTTTACCTCCTTGAGCGTATTCGAAAAAACATATTCGCTAAGTTTTGGAAAACCCGGCATAGCTGCATCTCCCATCGTTAACGTCAGTTCATACGACCGTCGGCCTATAAAAATGCTGTCAATGCGTTTAAAAAAATCAGTCATGCCGTAGTCCTGGTCGGTAAAACACCAATCGTATTCGCCATGAGGGCCTTCAATATAGCCATCCAAACTAACGGCCAGGGATAAAATGACTTTTCGCATAAGTCGCGTTAATAAAGTGAATCAAATACGTTATGCTTAATTCAATTATTAAAGATAATAATTAATCCGTCTCGCTTTTTTGGGTACAACAGGCCTGATTGCTAATTTTTGGGCCACCAAGGCACCAGAGCATTGGTGCGCCGCTTGTAATCCAGGTATTCCGGCTGGTGAGCATATTTTTGTTCCAGCAGAGGTATTCCGGAAACAAATAAAATCAACCAGGTAATCGTGATTGGGCTGATGATCGCCCACCACGCTCCATGGACCGGGACCACTATGAAAAACAAGCCCCACCACATCATCAATTCTCCGAAATAGTTCGGGTGCCGGGTATAACGCCAGACGCCGGATTGTAGAATGGCTCCAGGGTACGGTTTATGGCGAATGAACCGGCTTAATTGCCAGTCACCGGCGACTTGAAAATAAAATCCGGTTATCCAGAAAAATAAACCCATCCATGACAACCAGGACCACCCGTCCAAACGTGAACAGCTAATATATAAGGGCGGTAACACAATGACCGCTAACAAAAGGGTCTGCAGGATAAACACCTGTAAAAAACTGCGTAACATAAACCACCGCCCCCAACTATCGCGCCACTGGCGGTAACGATAATCTTCATCCTTGCCGCGGTTACGCAGAAATAAATAGATGGCCAAACGTATCCCCCACAGCATAATTAACACCGGAACCCACTTGGCAGATCCTGCTGGAGGTAATTGAATTAAAACATACATCGCGCATAGTGCTCCCCCGGCGCCCCAGGCCAGATCCGCTACATCATTGCGTTTATACCACACACTCACCCCATACCAGATTAATGCATGTAGCATAAGTAACATGGCGCAATGAGACCAGAAGGTTTCCATTAATTAGAACTTTTAATCCAGGTCCAAATAACATATCCGGCCACACTGGTGCAGGCGGTCAGAAATATACCCCACAAAATATCCACCAAGACCACGATCATTGGCCAATGTTTTAAGGTAGCCAGATTGGTCAGATCATAAGTAGCATAGGTGAAAAAACCAAATAATGCCCCCAAAATAAGCGCTTTGCCAAGGCTGTTTTTTTCCACCGCCGGCAGAATGGAGAAAATAAAAATACCGATGATAAATAATAAATAAAAAATTATCGCCGCGGTCCAATTTACTTTCTCACTGAGAAAACCCTGCAGGTGTTTTTGATAAAAATTTTTAGCTACTAAACCCAACCACAGTATATCCAGCGAAAAAAATACGCCAGCGGTCAGCAAATAGACTATCAAGGTTTTAATCATGGTGAATTGGCTTTAGTTATAGATTAATCAGTGAATTTTAAATGACTTATTTAGTCGAAGATTTTGGTTTCAATTGACCTACGTAACCAAAACTAACGGCAAAATAAGTCCTGATTAAGTCGAAATTTTCAAATACCTGGTCCGGAACAAAAACATATTCTTTTAACACCCTGCCATGTGCCATACATAACTGCGTGTCGTGTCGTAGCATAAATTCTTCGCGCGCAGCTAATGGTAACCTCAAGCCCAGATGGCCTTCTGCATCTAAAAAAGAAAACATATGACCATGCCATGATGTATAAGGCATGGTCGCTCCTTTGAGTTCGACCACCGGAATGGTTGATACCAATCTTTTGTAAAGGACGAATTTATCCTCTGGAAAACTGTATTTCTTTTTAGAAGTCATAAGCTTTTTTATCAGAACACTATAATAAACATGCGGATGTGGCCTAAGTTGCAGTTAAAAATAAAAATATTAAATGTATATTATTCGTTCGCTTAATTTTTACTTATTAATTCAAGGAAATGTATTCTCCGGGTCGCTCAAAATTGACAAACAAATTTTTTTTACAATCACCACACGCACCACCAACTTTCACTAATACTTGCGGCCTCCGCGAGAAAAAAATAAACCAAATCAGTATATTTCCTATACACCATATTTATTCACAATTGCCCTACACCCCATCCCACACTACTACTTTGCGGACTTTGCGCGCTCGGCGAGAAATAAATAAACCAAAAACGCGTATTTCCATTCAGTGTATTTATTCACACATACCCTACACCCCATCCCACACTACTACTATGCGGACTTTGATCGCTCCGCGAGAAATAAATAAACCAAAAATTGATAATCCAGAATAATACTCATTCCGGTTCCCTTCTATTCGCATAAACTGCCAGAATCAAGGGGATCATCAGATAAGTCAATCCAATATCGGTCATGTAAGCGCCAAATTCCATTTTCATGGGACTATCCAACAAAAACAGCGGTAAGTCAATAGCCAGATTAACTCCTGCCCAGACTAATCCGACCTTGACACAATTTTTTAAGCTCAATATCTCCTGTTTAAAATAAATATGTCCGTACAGAATAGTAACACCGGTAAGGATAATACTAATTAATGTTTCAAAAAAAGGCGGATTAGATGTTTTAATTGGGAAAATCAGAAACGATACCATAAAAACTGTCGCCCATAATAAAAAGCCGTACAGGATAGTTTTAGCATATTGTTTCATGGTTTGAAAAATCAGAATTAATTACCAATAATATTTCTCCGCTTGCAAGAATTAAGGCCCTGCTCATTTCATCTGCTCCATACTCTTCAGCATGGTCTGTGCCCACAGATGATCAGCCCGCCATTCCAGCGCTGTACGGAATGATGCCTTGGCTTCTTTGGCATTTTTCTGGGCCAACCTGGCTAACCCCAGTTGATAATGCGTATTCGCCAGCATCAACTTCTCGTTTCCGGTTTCGCCAAACTTGGAGAAAAAATCCGTTTCACCGCCATCTCTTAATTTTTTTTCAGCAGATGCCGCCAGTCGGGCAACCGTCGCCTGCGCTTCAGAAGTTCGTCCTAATTTTTCCAGGGCCAGGGCCTGGTAATACAAATATTCATTATCCCCGCATGCCTGAGTAGCAGCACGCTGAAAATAATCCTGTGCTTTAGATTTATTCCCATTTAAAAAATATCCTTCCCCGACATAATAATGCACCTGGATATCCCGCACATTTTCGCTGGTTTTACCCACGCGTTGATTGGCTGGATATTCTGTCGCCTTCAGATACACGTTCAGCGCCGCTTTCTTTTTATTGGCCTTAACCAAATGCAGCCCCTGCAGAAGATGAGCATTCACATGAATATCATGAATCCATTCATTCCCTTCCATCGCGGTGAAGAAATACGTATTCAAATGGTTGATGGTCTGATCGATCTGCCCGTTTAATACCAACACATGCAGGTAATGCATAAATAAGTTGTTATGGGTGGCCATTAGCGGCAAATTTTTCTGCATGGTGGCCAACCGCACGGCCGGCGCTGTATTATTCTGCGCATACAGGTTATCCAGTTCCAGATAATAAGTCGGATCCTGCGGGTTAACGCGGATGGCTTGTTCATAATATTGAATGGCCTGGGGAATCTGCTTGAGGTGGCGATGATAACCAAACCCCAGGTTGCGCCAGGCAATGGCCAGATCCGGGGCCAGGTCTACCGCACGATGCCAACAATTAATGCCTTCCTGTGGTTGCCGGTCATACCACAGGTTGCCCAGAAAATAGTACGCCCGGGCATCTCCGGGTTGTTTTTTTAGAGCATAATACCATACCGGCAGCATTTCCAACCGGTGGGGAAATACATAATCCATGGAAGCGGTGGTGGCCTTCTGCAGGTGCTCTTGGGCTTTAGTCTCTTCTCCCTGCTGATGGTATAAATGGGCCATAAAGTAATACAACTCAGCCCGGCCTTGAAGGGCATTTTCCGGAATATTGGCGGCCAGCTGCAGCACATTGAGCGCCTCACCGGGCAGCCCAAAATTGAGATAATCTACCGCGCTCTCCAGGTAATTCTACAGCTGATGGCGCCAGGCAGTCCGCAACTCATCCAATTTTACCGCTTCTTGCCGGCCCTGGGCCAGAGCGAGTTGATAAAGTTCATGCCGCACCAGCAAATCCAGGGGATCGATCCCCTGAACCTGGCGGGCCACGGCTTCGGCTTCGTTCCACCGCTGCAGTTTGCGCAACAGAGCGCATTTCAGGTTCAGACTGATTGTACTTTCAGCGGCCGAGGTCAGAGCTTGATTAAGGTGGTCCAGGGCTATGGCGTAATCACCGCGGGCCGTAGATATCGCCGCCAAATGCTGGTGAGCCGGGGCAAAAAAAGCGTAGTCCCAGGTCGCCCGGTAGAGGGTATCATAGGCTGCCGAAAGTTTGCCCTGGGCTTTCAGGGTCACCCCCAGGTGGTATAACGCTTCCGTATCCCGCGGCCGGGTGTAATCCTTGGTTTGGCGGGCAATGGATTGGCGGAAGTGCGCGGCGGCTTCCTCATAAAGACCGCGTTGTTTGCGGTCCAGGCCAACCATGACGTTGCAGCGTACATCCCCGGGATCGCGCCGTAAAACTTCTTCAAAATAGGGCTGGGGATCCACCGTCGCCTGGTGAAATTGCTGAATGCGTAAGCCGGCCAGGTAACATTCCTCGTTGTTCAATATCTTCTCCGGGGGTAAGGGGGGTTCCACCATGGCAGGCATTTCCGCTAACGGCTTTGCTGGTACCGGCTGATAGTGAATGATCTGCCGTCCACCGGCTGCGTAGAGGATCCCCTCACAATCACTGGCCCGTGTACCCGCTGGTACTGGAATCTCCACCTTAAACGGTTTCCCGGGAGCCAGATCAATAGTTTCGTTGTACTGCGTTTGCCCTTTAATTTTGAGTACCGCGCGTGCCCCTGGCAACTGTGCCGTTGAATTAAAGGCTAGCAGAACCCGGTTATTTTCCGGTTGCAGGTCCAGATTCATGGCCGCGTCCTCATTCGCACGGGTCAAGCCTTCCATCTCCCGCATGGGGTACCACTTCAGGTTGGCGGTTTTTACCTCATAGGGTTTGATCCAACTGTAGTCGGGCTGGTTGTCCGAAAAAGCACCGACCATCAGTTCAGCATAAGGTCCATCCTCATCGGATAGGATGTTATCCCAGGCCTTGCCCACGGGTCCGGGACCCCATTCCCACAGTTTAACTCCGGCTACGATGTGGTGATTGCCCACGGCCACCGTGCCACTGTGCCGGCCATAATCGTAACCCCCGATAAATCCCTCTTTGAGTTCATGCGCAAAAAACGACACAGGTTCCGGATGATTTTTCCACCAGGACAAGTCGGTCGGGGTGGCGTAATAGGCATGTCCGGCATAAGCCTCCCGGGACACCGGCCAATGCACAAAACTGTTTTTAGCATGAAATACCGCCAGATCCACGCTGGGCGGAAAAATGGTGCGGTATTGGTCGTTGGCATGCGTGGCCACATTGGCCCAGAACAATAAAGAGTGTGGTTGCTCAGTACGGTTAAACATTTTCAGGGTCAC
>JAYRWN010000340.1:0-8925 GCA_041917975.1 Saprospiraceae bacterium
ATGTCTCATGCAGCATAGTTATCCACATAAAAATGTTAGTTTAACAAAAGAAAAAGTAGCAAAAAGAAAATATTAATGATAATAATAATATGTTTATTTAATTTATGCTAATTCCTGTCCAAAGATTGGGGGGTGGCTAAGCCAAGCCTGAACTGAATAAGTGTGAGTGTGAGTGTGAGTGTGAGTGTGGTAAATTTTAAAAATCAAAAAGGTTAGCCAAACTAATTTAGAGAGCCAATCTATCTTAGTAAAATTGTGTAGTAATAATTTTTACAAACTCACACGCATTTTCTACATTTTATTGATAAGGTACTAATTAATAAATAAATCCATGTGGCGCACCTGTTTTATTCTATTTTTCTGCTCTCTGTCGACCCATTTGTTTGCCCAAAATTTTCAGTTTGGACATCCGACTTCAAAGTGGGTCTTTGAATATTTTACCTGGGACAAAAGCGGTGAACATCATTTTACCAGGGGCGTCGATTCAATCATCCAAGATAAAAAAGCTTTTTCACTGAACCGCTATACAAAAAGTTGGCAACATGGTTTTGGCGGATCTACCAACTATTCCACCTCTGAAATTAAAAATTTCCTATGGTTAAGTTTTGATCAAGGGGTGCTCATGTTATTCGATTCTACCGTACAACAATTTGACACTCTGATTAATTACCACGCCTTACCCGGAGATGGTTGGACATTTGAATGGCCTGATGAATGGATATTTGGACCCGAGGGATATGTTCACTACCGGGTATTAGATACCGGAACTACTTTGGTCAATTCAATACCGTTATATTGGTTAAGTGTGAAAGTCTCCTCACCTGATTCTAATCTTGGGTTTTATCTGGATACACTGTATAACCTGATTGGAGGAAAAGGATATTTTTTTCCAAATGACTATTTTTATGGTCAACTTGATGGTGGATTTGGTGGTGACCGCATATGTTATTACGATGATTCTATAGGGACAGTTGGCCTTAATAATTGTGAACAAATTTTAACTGTAAAGGAACCATTTATTACCGCGATTCCTAAGCTTACCCTGTTCCCCAACCCCGCCTACAATCATCTTTCTTGGACCTATATCGGCGACCAATTCAGCGCAGATATAATGGATGCCCATGGTCGAAAAATCAAAATCAGTCATACCCTGACTCCCTTGGATATCACAACATTGATCAGCGGGCTATATTTTTTACAAATTAAAAACAAACAGGGAAAAATATTAGCGCGTGGTAAATTTATAAAACTATCCATGTAACCTGGCATTCCACCGTAAACAGACTAAGTTCAAAAATTAGCCAAACAATTTTTTCTTTGTTGATTTTAGTCGTATTTTCAGTACTTGCTTTAAACACGTAACCGCCAAATTGATTTATTTATTAATTATAGATATACCATGATCACCTCAAAAAACTCCACTTTTTGGTTATTAGTATTAATTATAACTTTTAACAATTGTCAGACTCCTCCCCCATCCCAAACCAAGCATGAGGAAACACCAACATTAAGGAGTTATTTCAGTGCCCACGAACCGGGAATTCAGACTGGTGGAGAGAAGATGATCACCATTCGGACTCCAAAGGGTGCATTTAACGTATGGACCAAACGTTTTGGACATAATCCTAAAATAAAGTTATTGTTATTACATGGCGGCCCCGGGGCAACTCATGACTATTTTCAAAGTGCCGAAAATTATTTAGCCGCAGAGGGTATTGAATTTATTTATTATGATCAGTTAGGGTCCGGGTTTTCTGATAATCCGAACGATACTGCGTTATGGGATTTGCCGCGTTTTGTGGAAGAAGTGGAGCAAGTGCGCCAAAGTTTAAACCTGACCAAAGGTAATTTTTACCTGTTAGGTCATTCCTGGGGTGGAATTTTAGCTACCGAATATGCGCTGAAATATCAGGAGCATCTGAAAGGTTTAATCATCTCCAACATGATGTCCAGTTGCCCGGATTACGATCGTTATGCGGAAGAAGTTCTGAGCAAAAAATTACCGGCTGAAGTGCTAAAAGAAATTAAAGCCATAGAGGCTGCAGGGGATTTTGGCAATCCACGTTATATGGAGTTATTGATGCCACACTTTTATAACCAATTCATTTGCCGAATCCCTCTGGAAGAATGGCCCGGCCCGATAAACCGGTCATTTGCTAAAATAAATCAATCTTTATATGTGACCATGCAGGGACCCAGTGAATTTGGAATCAGCGGTAAACTGGAACGGTGGGACCGCAGTAAAGATTTAGGACAAATAAAAGTACCCACTCTGGTCATCGGGTCTACGTTCGATACCATGGATCCAGAACACATGCGCTGGATGAGTACACAAGTCCCCAATGGTCAATTTTTATTGTGTCCGAACGGCGGTCATATGAGTATGTGGGATGACCAGACGACTTATTATGCCGGTTTGATTAAGTTTTTAAAGGGAAATTAATTAGTGATGCTCTTTGGCTAATCATTTAGGTGTATTCCTCCAGATACGCTCTTAAATTTTATTAACTTAAGTAACTTAAGTCTAAGAAAGGACCTCAGCGGGACCAAGCGAAAGAATAATTGGGCCGTCCTAAAATAAATACCTGCGTCTGAATTCAGCATGGGAATTTGCAAGACCTCTACCAATCTAAACAAAGCCAGGCGCCGCTCTAATTCTGACCTAAAGGGTTTCCACTTAAACTCCACAATTGCGTTTCAGCTAATTTCAGGCGATACTGTACATCACTTAAACGATCTTTGGCCTGAGACTCACGCAGAATGGCTTCCCGCACCTCAAAATCCGTGGTTCGTCCCTGCGCTAACAACTGATTGGCCAATTGGGTATTTCGTTGGGCCGTGGACACAAAACGTGCTTCCAGCTCAGACTGAGCCAATAAATTCTGATACTGGGCATACCATTGAGCTATTTGAGCCTGCAGGTCCAATTCAAGATCTTGGCGGGTAAGTTCTAACGTTTTGCGAAAAAGATCAATGTTAGCAAAATCCTTCTTCAAATTGCGGCCGGGAAAAATATCGTAATTCAAGGTAATACCTCCGGTTGGTCCGAAACTGCGGTTCGATAACAGAAAACCTACTTCGGCCCGGGAATAGTTAAAATTATACCCGGCATTAACGCCAATGGTTGGAAACAAGTCTGCTTTGGCTTCTTTCAGTTGTATTAAGGCCAGTTTTTCATCCGTTTGTAACAATTTTATTTGCGGATGCGTGGATAAACTCCGCCGCAGCAATTCACTTTGCACCGGCAATACATGTCGAACAAATGCCGTGTCAGGAGCAAAAACCGCATCCGGGCCGCGTCCTATAAGTCGATTGAAGGCAATGACACTTCGTTGCAAAATATCTTCCCTGGACACTAAAGCAGAACTATCCGCATTTAACTGGTTGGTGGTTTGTAACACTTCCAATTCCGTGGTGACGCCTAATCTTAATTTTTGCTGAGCCAAGTTGCGCAGGGCTAAATCCAACACGATGGCTTCTTTGACGATTTGTATTTGTTGTTGCTGCCGGACTAAATCATAATAATCCGCCTGTATCTGGGTCACCAGATTATGCATTTGCAAAGCGGTAAGGTCTTTACTTCGTCCTTCTAACTGGTCCAGACGTTCTTTACGGGCCTGCATTCTATAGCCGTCAAACGCCGTCCAGGTAAACTCCAATCCGGCACGTGCATTTGTATTACCAGCGGATTTCCCTTCGCGGACATCGCCACTAAAAAATTGTTGACGGGTGTTATTGGAAGTATAGGTTAAACCACCGGTGGTCCGGGCTACAGGTAATCCGCCCGCATTGCCAATGGTATTATTATTAGCCGCAATTTCTTCATTAACCCTGGCAATACGTATATCGAAATTATTTTCCAACCCGATCTGGATAGCTTCATCCAAGGTTAAACGGGTTTGGGAAGATAATTCAACGCTAAGGCATACCCCTAACCAAAGTGCCCAGGCTTTATTCATGTTTAAATTGTTTACGCTTAAAGAATGTATAAATGGCGGGGATAACAAATAAGGTCAGCACCAGGGAAAATAACAAACCACCAATAATCGCTACCCCCATCGGAATGCGGCTGGTGGATGCTGCGCCCAGGGCTAAAGCGATGGGCAAAACGCCGAGGATGGTCGCCAGACTGGTCATCAGAATCGGTCTGAGCCTGAGCGTAGATGCTTCTACTGCAGCATCAATATTGGATAATCCTGATCTGAATCGTTGATTGGCAAATTCTACGATAAGTATCCCATTTTTCGTCACGATGCCAACCAGGGCAATTATCCCGATCTGGCTAAAAATATTCATGGTATGGTTGCCCGCTTTTAAGGCTATCATCGCTCCGGCCAACGCCAAAGGAACGGTAAACATAATGACCAACGGGTCGGTAAAACTTTCAAATTGAGCAGCGAGGGTCAGATAAATCAAAGCCAAAGCCAAAAGAAATGCAAAATATAATCCCCCGGAACTCTCTTGAAAATCTTTTGATGCACCGGCCAAAGCGGTGGAAAAAGTTTCATCCAGAACTTTTTCTTTTATTTCATCCATCGCTTGGATAGCCTGTCCCAAGGTCACCCCTTCCGCCGGTGAAGCCGAAACGGTAGCCGAGATATAGCGGTTATAACGGTATAACTGAGGAGGATTGGAACTTTCGCTGGAGGTGACCAGATTAGACATTTGAATCAGCTCACCTTTATCGTTCCTAACCAACAGGTTAGCCAGGTCAACGGGCTCGTCACGATAGCTGCGCAAGGCCTCCCCGATGACTTCGTATTGTTTGCCATTTTTAATAAAATAGCCCAAACGTTGGCCACTATAATACAGTTGCAGGGTTTCGGCAATATCGCGGACTGTCACACCCATAGTCCGTGCTTTTTCACGATCTATATCAATATGCAATTCAGGTTTATTAAATTTTAAGTTTAGGTCGGTGACCGCAAATGCAGGGTGTTTATCCGCTTCTTCCATAAACGCCGGAAGAATTTCTTTTAATTTTTCAAAAGTAGGTGCCTGAATGACATATTGGACCGGCAGTCCGCGCAATCCGCCCCCACCGGTAGAAATAGTTTCTTCCTCAGCAATGAATGACCGTGCATAATTATATCGCCCCAAAGCCGGGTATAAACTGCGCACAATCTCACTTTGTGAACGTTGACGTTCTTCAGGTTCATTGAGTACCACAAATACAAACCCGGAGTTGGATGCGCCGGTGCCTCCGAAGCCCGGTGAAGTAATGGCGGTAAAGGCTTTCTTTTCAGGTAAAGTGTCCACCATGCGGGTAATGTTCAGGATGTAATTGTCCATGACTTCATAGGAAGTTCCTTCCGGTGCTGTACTCAAGATCCGAAACGAACTTTTATCTTCTTTAGGGGCTAATTCAGAAGGTATAACTTTAATTAAAGCATATATGGCGTAAAACGTTCCAATTAAAATTAACCACGCCAGCCAGCGTACCTTCATAAAGCCTTTCAGTAGCTTATTGTAGCCCGAGATCATGCCAGTAAAAAACTTTTCGGTAAGATCAAATAAATAAGAGGAGTGCGTGTTCCTGCGAATAAACCGGGAACTCATCATGGGGGTGAGCGATAACGAGACAACAGTCGATATGATGATCGCTCCAGCCACAACAATACCGAACTCGCGAAATAGCCGTCCCGTAATACCTTGCAAAAATATAATCGGTAAAAAAACCGCTACCAGGGTGACGCTGGTGGCAATAATGGCAAAATAAATTTCTTTGGAGCCCTCATGCCCGGCTTTCAGAGGTTCTTCACCATCCTCAATCCGCCGGTAGATGTTTTCCATCATCACAATCGCATCATCCACCACTAACCCAGTAGAAAGCACTATACCCAGCAGGGTAAGAACATTGATCGAAAAATCAAACAAATACATGACAAAAAATGTCCCGACCAGGGAAATCGGGATTGCAATGACCGGGATCAGTGTGGTCCGCCAATTGCGCAAAAAGATAAAGATGATCAACACCACCAATAAAAAAGCGATCAGAATGGTTTCTTCAACCTCAGCAATGGCTTTGCGAATGGAAAGGGTACGATCAAAAGAATAGGATAACTGCACATCTTCCGGTAAATCTCTTCTAATCTGTTCAACTTTTTTATAAACTTCATCGGCAATCTCAATATAGTTGGCTCCAGGTAAAGGTGTAACGGCAATTCCGGCCATGGGAATTACTCCATTACCGCGTAAAATAGTTCGGATGTTTTGTGGCGCCAGTGTAACTTTAGCCACATCCCTGAGCAGGACTACAACCCCTCCCGTTTGGCGCAGCACCATATCTTCAAACTCCTCAGGAGTGTTTAAGCGACCAAAGGTGCGGATAGTAAGTTCGGTTCGATCACCTTCTATTTTACCAGTTGGTAATTCAAGATTCTGATTGCGGATGGCATTGCGTACATCCAGGGGCGTCAAGCCATAGCCGGTCAATTTTTCAGGATCCAGTTCTATGCGGATGGCATAACGTTTTTCACCCCAGATCTGCACACGGCTAACCCCGGGTACGGTTTGTAAGCGTTCTTTAAATAAATTATTGGCTATTTCTGTAAGGCTTAGTAAATCCCGGCCTTTGCTTTGTAAAGTCATGGACATGATAAAAGTAGCATCTGCATCCGACTTGGTGACCACTGGTGGATCGCAATCCGGGGGCAAAAAACGCTGAGCCTGGGACACTTTGTCGCGCACATCATTTGCAGCGGCTTCCAAATCCACACCAACTTCAAACTCAACGGAAATGGAACTGCGACCATCCGAACTGGATGAAGTCAGGGTCCGTATTCCAGCAATACCGTTGATATTTTCTTCCAGAGGTTCGGTAATCTGGGATTCCATAACCTCCGCATTAGCGCCTACATAGCTGGTAGACACAGAGATAACCGGCGGAGCAATACTGGGGTATTCTCTAAGCCCCAGGTAGCGGAATCCAATCACCCCAAAAAGAATAATAGTGATGGAGATCACCGTAGCTAAAACCGGCCGGTCAATACTGATAGAAGCTAAACTCATGACGGTTTGGTTGGTTTAACAGGTTCTGAAACGCGGGTTATTTTTACTGCAGTGCCTTCCGCTATACCCATCAAACCGGTAATAATCACCGTGTCCCCGACATTAAGGCCCGAGGAAATTTCCAGGTAAGCTTCTTTACGGTCACCGGTGATCACTGGTCGGGCGGCAGCTTTTCCATTCATGATCACAAATACCTGCTGGCCCTCCAAGGTGGGTACTACCGCGTCCGTGGGCACCATAACCACATTATTACTCACCGCAGTAATCAGGCGAACCCGGGCAAACATCCCCGGTTTTAATTTTTGACTGGCGTTAGGCGCATTTGCGCGGACTTTAAAAGTACGCGTATCAGGAGCAACTTCGGTGGACATGGCATAAACCTTGGCCACATGTCGTTCTGCACTGCCGGTGATCTCAAAAGCCACTTCCTGGCCTATTTTTACCTGACCCAGATATTTTTCAGGAATATCAAATTCTAATTTAATCGGGTCTATTTGTTGTAGTTCTGCCAACACATCCGCTGGGGTAAGGTAAGCTCCGGGGCTGACCTGCCGTAGACCAATTAATCCCGAGAATGGAGCGGTAATGGCAGACTTACGGATTTGAATATCCAGCAATTTGATATCAGCAACAATCTGTTCTATTTCATTTTCTTTCAGGTCGACCTGCTCTTGAGGTAAAGCCTGAATCATCACGAGTTCTTTATCCCGAACCAATTCTTTCTCCAGATAACTCTTGCGGATGTTCAATTTATCACGTTGAGCACGCAGTTCGCTGTCGTCTATCTGGGCCAAGAGTTGTCCTGCATTCACCCGGGAAGATTCAGTGATGCGCAGATTTACCAGGCGTCCTGAACGTTCAGAACGAATGGCCACTGATTCATTTGGAATAAGATTACCCGTAGACTCTACGGAACGTTCTAAGGTATTAGGAATAGCTAAAAATCCTTCTACCCCGACAACGCGAACTGCCTGGGCTCCACCGCCGCCCGGCGCAGGAGCATTCGATTTAGAATCACTCTTGCATGAAGCCATAGCCATGACAGCGCAAGCTATGGTCATTAAAACCACTTTACGATCAATCAACATAGGTAAAAATAAAGGTGTAAAAGTCGCTGTAATTCAACAATTCAATCCACAAAAAAAAATAATTTAGAATTCATTAACATTTTGCCCAACTTATTTCCCAGGCCAAAGTCAAGATTTACTTTTACCGAGGTAAAATTGTTTTACTCTTGGCATTTAACCATCTTACCAACGGGGCCTGGACGCTTCCTGAGTTTAAAAATTTTCTAACCGGACGTATTTGTTATGTCATGGGTATCCGCATGACTAACACCATCATCCCCTGGTGGATGTATGAACTCACCGGCGACCCGTTATCTCTGGGTCTCATCGGGTTGGCTGAAGTGATTCCGGCGATTAGTCTTGCCCTTTATGCCGGTCAAGTCATAGATACTTCCGAAAAAAGAAGCCTTATGGTCAAAGCCATTGCATCTAACACCCTGATTGTTGTCATGTTAATGGTCTTGGCTTGGGCCTGGAACAACGAAAAAATCAGTCCTCACAGCAGTACTTTTCTTATTTATGGCTGTATTGCCTGCACTGGATTTATCCGGGCGTTTTCAGGTCCCACATCTTCTACATTGGTAGGTCTGATTGTTCCAAGGGCATTGTTACCTAATGCGGTCACATTGAATTCCGGAAGTTGGCTGTTGTCCTCTGTTCTTGGCCATGCTCTGGGTGGATTTCTGATAGCCCTGTTCGGATTGGTAGGCGCGTTATGTTCAACGGCAGTCCTGATGGCACTGGGTATTTTGTTTATGTCCAGACTTCAATTGCATCCACCCTTGACAGGGACCAACCAGGTCAGGTCCTGGCAAAACATAAAAGAAGGTTTAAACTTTGTAAAAGA
>JAYRWN010000341.1:0-3628 GCA_041917975.1 Saprospiraceae bacterium
AGAAGAGGCCACGCTGTTGGCGGAACAGGGGCGCCAACCCGGCCACGGCCAAAATCATGTACGGCGTGTACACCAGCCACCCTTTTTTAAAACTGAATAAGCCTTGATAAATATGGGCTTTCAGCCAACTAAATCCTTGATCCTGATAACTGTAGATCAGCCATTCATATCCTGCCAAACGCCAATAAGCTAACTGAATAAAGCCAATCATTCCGGCGGTGATTATGGTAAGCACAATCAGGACCTTATTTTTAAACAACCAGTTTAGGCGTTCCCTCAGTTGAGCAACGGAGGAAACACCCCATAAAAGAGGAATCAGGATTATAATTAATTCGGTCGGCCGGGTCAAAGCCGCCAGACCGATGATCGCACCAATCATGATCGCATAAGGCCATCTGGGGTGTAAATAAAGTCGCCAGGTGGACCACAGGAGCAAGGCATATAAGGTAAATAAATAATTGTGGGTCATGGCGCCATCTATAGCGCTGTAATTCAAATAATTGGTAGCCAGAGTGAGCGACAATACGGTAATGCCTGCCACCAAAGGAGAAAAATAAGCTTTAAGCACTTTACCTAAAAACCACAGTCCAGCCAGAGCTACAAGCAGGCAGCCAAGATTGATGGCTAATTGATAAGGGAGTGAAAATCCATCCGCGGGCCAGGGACCCACTAATGCTACGGCGTGTCCGATGATAAAAAAGGGCAGATACATCACGGCCATTCCCGCACTGTATTTCATGATATAATTTCCGCTGCGATGGGGAAAGGCTTGGTATAATGAACTGGCCGGGGAATATTTTTCCTGGATCGAATCTTTCCAGGCCAGTTTAGTGATGTCCTGATAAATGAATAAGGCCGGGAGATAAAAATAATATCCGCTGACATCCCAGCTTAAAGTAGCTTCCGTATGGGGTTTATTCCATTTGGGGTAATATAACAATCCGGTAATTAACACCACCAGCATACTAGCGGCCAGCAGGCGATAATACCACTGGTCGGCGTTTCTTTTCGCCATTACTTCTGCCGTTTGTCCCATCCTGCAGATTTCTCTTCGCCTAGTTTCGAGGCGATTATTTTTTTGCGGTGGTATCTTGAATAATAGCCGAGCTATTGAGTGCGTCCAAAATGGTTTTGGTTACATCGAATTCAGGATTGGTGGTCAGAATTTGGCCCCCTTTGCTGTAACTGAAAATAAAATCATATCCTTCCTTCGCTTTCAGGGCTTCTAATTTGGAGAACAAAGCTGTTTGTAATTTTTCGTTGATGGTGGTTCCCTCATCCAGAAATTTTTTGGCCAGTTCATCCCTTTCCTCCAGCAATAGTTGTTGACGGGCGCCAAATTTTCTTTCCAGAGCCTGAATCTCATTTGGAGTCATGTAACCCGCCTGAGCCCGGCGCTGAATATCGCCAGCTTCTTTTTCCAGGGCAGCTACTTTGGTTTGTAATTGTTTTTCCGCTTCGGCCTGACGGCTTTCCATGGCTGTTTTTTCTTTATTAAATTCCGCAAAATTGACCAGGATGGAATCTGCGTTGATATAAGCCACTTTTAAAGGTCCTGCGGGGCGAACAGCGCCGTCGGTATCTGCAGATGCAGCAGGGCCCGAAGTATATAATTTAAGATAAAGGTTTCCGACCAGTATGGTCAAAAGGCCAATCAGGATCCAATGGAGATTCTTCATTGCAAGTATTTTATATTCGAAAACGGGAGCAAAGGTAGTATTTGCTGACAAAGTAAGGCGGTGACCAGCTAAATTTTTAGCCGATCACCGCCCAATCCGATTAGATAACTGTGTATAAGACTTTATTATTTTGGTTGGTACCGTGAGACAGGGTTCTTGATCTTGGGAATGGTTTTTAAATAGGCAAATATGCCTTCCACCTCCCGGTCGGTTAGATTAGGATGAGGAAACATCGGATAGCTGAGCGGATCCCCATTCTGTTTTTTGCCCCACCTTACGGCCTGGATAAATTCGGCCGTCGTCCATTTTCCGATTCCCGTTTCTTCGTCCATGGTAATATTGGCGGAATTAACCACTTCTCCTTCCATATTTAATACCGGATTGCCTCCGCCATAAAATCCGGCAGTCTTTTCCGGATTGAGGATGTCCATGGTTTTAAAATCCGCCGAATGGCAACCGTAACAATCCGCCATGCCGTTGGCTACGTAACGACCGAGGGCGACCAGATCATTTGTATCGGGAAGCGAAATGGGGCTGGCGGGGACGGGTGGCGCTTTGAACGCGACATGCGTTAATAACTTCACCAGGAAGTTGGGCTGATTAGGGCTGGGTTCCGATTCGCTAGGCGCCAACCGGGGGTCGGCACTGCGCAGCCAGGCGATGATGGATTTAATATCCTCATCAGCCAGCTGGGTTAATTTGGGCATATAAATGGGCGCCCATGAACCGTCTTTGCGAATGCCGGTGCGCAGGAAATAAAACAATTCCCCGTCGGTCCAGGACCCGATGCCTTTCTCCGGATGCTGAGTGATGTTGTAAGAATAAAGTTGACCAAATTCCTTAGGGGCATCCAGCATCCATTTTCCGGTGAAGCGGTTATCTTCACCCTGGTGGCAACCGAAACATAACGTAAAGGCAATCTTTTCCCCGCGGGCCACCATCATACTGTCCGGTTCCACTTTTAAGTTGAGGATATCCGGAGGGGGATTATAGGTATATTCAGGAATGCCTTCCAGGTGTATATAGGTTGCAAAGCCCAGAATGGCTAATAAAAGGATGCCTAGCACCCACAGCAAGGGTTTAAGTAACTTTTTCATGGTTTTATTTTGAGTTAATGCAATGAATATATGTATATTATTTTGAACCATCACCAATTTTGAGATAAAAATTTTGCAGAGCTCACCTTAGCTCTTATGTCAACAAGCGATGTTTGGATTTAATTTTTTTAAAAAAAGGCAGGCCGACCCAAAGGTCAGCCTGCGCATTCCCGAAGAGAAGAATGCAAATATTTTCAGCAGACGAGGTAACTATTATTCTTTTAAAGTGCGTGCAGCTTGTTTAAAAACAGGCATGAATGTTTTGGTCAGTGGCGCCGGGGTCCAACCGATGATTTTATAGAAATAGGTCGCAGTTTCGACACAGGTGATAAGCATGGCATAGGCTTCACTGCCGTCCTCCGAACGATAAGTCATCTCGCATTGGGCTAAGTCTTGCGCACCGTTTTGAAAAGTTTCGATGGCAGATATTTTCCTTTCGGGAACTTCGGTCAGATAACCATGGGTAAATTGGTTGAGGTAATCGGATACATTTTTAAACGAAACGCCATAATAAGCCAGGGCGGCTTTTTCATCTTCAATGACCATGATAAATGCTCCGGAGGCGGTATCTTCATATTGCAACGTGGCCGAACTATTGATATCAAAGGCGCGGACCATGGCCGAGGGGACATCCAGGGTAAAACTATGTCCGCCTTTACGGGTCGATAGGGACTGCCCCATCAGTATACTCACCCATAAACACAGGACGAGGCTGCTTCCCACTATTTTCATATCCGTCAATTTATGCACCAAGATAAAAAGGAAAGCCCGTTACTGCATTATGCATAAGCATATTTTTAAATATGTCTGCTACATTTATTTTTGGGGTTCCAGGATAAAGGCGATATCCTG
>JAYRWN010000342.1:0-3052 GCA_041917975.1 Saprospiraceae bacterium
AGTAAATAAGTGGATCAATGACCTGGATTCGAGTACTCTGGGAGAGTTAGAAACCTGGCCCATTTGGTATGATGGAACTTATCTTTATTTCTTTTTGTACAAGGAAAATTTTTCTGACGAGTTAATGAAGACAAATTTTAATGAAAATTTAATAGTGGTTAAAGCAAAGTTAAAAACCATGATTTTAGAATTAGAATAACAATGGCGTATGAATTTTAGTATATCAAAAGGATCAATAATATTAAATAACATGATTATCCATGAACATACCTAAATTTTCCATACCAGGTAACTTAGACTGCAGCAATTTCCAACCTTTCAAAGAGAAATTTGGAGAAGTAGCGACGGTCAGTTTTATAGTAAATCTCATTGAAATAATTAGGTGATATTCATCATTAATTTTGTGATTGATCCCTAAGCCGAACAAGCCGGAACCAAGAGGTTACAAAAAATAAATAATGTCATTTCGACTGAGTCGACCGATAATTTTATTAGAATCGTATCCTTCATCATATACTCAATTAAAATAAATAAACTATTTATGACGAATGGAGAAATCTATTAAACGGAAGTTAGATGTCTCCGCTACGGTGCCAATGACACTAATATTTTGCCATTTTTGGTCAACATTTTATTGGTAAGGGACTAATAAGTTCATTTTGGCATTACTTATCATGGTATGAACCCAAGCAAATGTTTTGGACGATTCTAAAGGAGAAACGATTCGTTTAATATGCCTGACTGAGATTTCTTTAATTCGACAAAACCCTCGCCATCCATCACTGCGAATGACTACATCGGATTGAGTTTTATTAGCTACTCCTTGATTAATACTTTCATTACTTTTGAATACGACGGTGAATGTTAGTTTGATAATCTAAAAATCTAAATAGTTGGCCAAACTTGTTTGGCCGGAAGAAATCGTTTAACCATCGAAGCTAATTAATATTGGCCAACCAAAATTTTTGGTCAATATTCTATTGATAAGGTACTAATTCATCATTACTAATTCATCATTACTAATTCATCATTACTAATTCATCATTACTAATTCATCATCCAGCCCCACCCATTATTCATTATTCATTTTATCTTTCGCCAAAACCATTTAAACAGCAGCGGCACCAGATACAAACTGGTCACCGTGCCCAGTAATAATCCACCGGTGAGCGTAATAGCCAGCGGACGCTGTAATTCCGCCCCCAGGCCACTGCTGAACAGGACCGGCATTACCGCTAAAACCTCCACCAGGGTGGTCATCAGGATGGGTCGTATCCTGCGCGTGCCGGCGATGTGGATGGCTTCGGTCAGGGCGTGTCCGTCTTTGATAGCCCGGATGGTCATATCCACTTTAAGTATGGAGTCATTGACCACGATACCGCTCATCACCACCATCCCAATTAACGATAACAAGTTGATGCTATCCTCCATGATCCATAAACCCATGACCGCACCGGCTAATCCGAACGGTACACTGGACATAACAAACAAAGGCAATATTACCGACTCAAACTGCGCCGCTAAGATCAGAAATAACAACAATAGACTGACTCCCAGGATTACCACCAATTCACGCACCGTCTGGCGGTCGGTAAATAATTGACCACGAAAACGTACGCCCAGTGTCTGCTCCTTACTGATGATGGTGCGGATGCGAGCCTGGTCCGTCCATTCGGCAGCGCTTATGGGCAATGGTAATATCTCGCCGCCTTTATCAGCATAAATAGACTTGTACGCTGAAGTCGGCGCAAACTCAACAAAATAATTTAAAGGCATGGGCTCCGCTTGCGAATTTAAAATCAGCGTCTTGCTGAGCGCGTGATATAAATCCGGATGATCATGGCGGATGCGGATGGGAATAAATTGTTGCGACGTGCGCAGTTGGCCAATCTCATACTGATTAAACAAGCTGCGCAATTTGTCCAGGACTATTTCAGGAGCTAAATTATATAAAGCCAACTGATCCCATTTCAATTTAATTAAGATCTGTTCCTGCGAAGCCGGCACACTGACGGCATACCCGGCTTGGTTTAATGCTGCGACCACTTTTTTCGCCTCTGCAGCATCGGGTGCATCCCTACCGGTTAGGGTATAAATATCCGCAACTAAAGGCGGTTCGGCTCCGGCAAATAAATAGTCGAACATGTTGCGTAAAGGGGTAACCTGACAGGTGGCCTGCGGGTAATGTTCTTTTATCCAGGATAAAATAATTTCTGCGAGTGCGCGCTGACTGATCCTGGCCGAATCAGTCATCAGGACCAGCTGCAATTCGTTAATGTCCTGATTGTGCCGCGACAAAAGAAATTGTTTTTCTCCTACGTAAGCGAAGGTTTGTACCTGTTGCTGCACTAATAAAGGATACAATTGCAGATACCTGGCTTGGTTTTCACTCAAAGTCAGCGGCTCATTCCAATCCACTTGCACTTCCACGCCTTGATGGGAAAGCGCTGGAAAGGCTTCCTTAATTAAGCCCCGCTCTTGCCAGGCCGCCAGGGCCAAATAGCCCAGGAATAATAAACTGAAAATAATTTTATGACGCAGCACCACATCCACCGAACGGGTAAACCAATTATCAGGGCCTCCGGTATTCTTTTTAGCGGTCCATGTTTTTTTACCGATCAGGCGCAACACGGTGGGGATCAGCAAATAAGCCACCACCATCGACGCGCCCAAAGCTATGACAATGGACATAGCCTGGTCAAAAAATAAGGCACCGGCCAACCCGCTCATAAAAATTAAAGGCACAAACACCGCGACGTTCGTCAGCGATGAACTGAACAAGGGCAAAATAACTTCATTGGTGCCCTGCACCCCTGCTTCCAGCGCCGGATGACCCCGATGGCGGTAATGGCGGATATTGTCAATGACAATGATGGTGTTGTCAATCATTAAACCTACGCCCAGGATCAGGCCCGACAAAGACACCACGTTTATACTCAAATCCAATAAATAAAATCCGAAAAGGGAAATGATTAAGGACACCGGCACCGCAATAGCAATCATTAAAGGATCGCGCCATTCATTAAAAAATAAAAACATGATAAAAATGGCC
>JAYRWN010000343.1:0-18719 GCA_041917975.1 Saprospiraceae bacterium
CGGCGGTAAAATACTTCTGCACCTTCCGACTGCAATTGAATTTTACCGGCGGCCAGAGGAATCAATTCCTGAAGATGGACACCTTGGACCGATCCGTATAAAACCATGATGGTTATTCCATTCATCACGTGTACGGCGGTATCCCCGTGACAATAAAGATCCACTTTGTTCCATTCACCGCTTGGTTTTTCGGCATCCGGATGTTTACGACAGTGGCGTCCCAGTGGACTTGTCTCGTGAAACAACTGCGCCTGCCCTGCCGCGTCATAATGATAAACACTGTCCACATCCAGTTTGGCGGGAATAGAAAACCCACCACCGGCCACTCCCCAGTAATCACCACAGTCGCCCTCCTGAATTTGAAATTCCTGCGAGCGCATCCAATACCCGTAATCTGCCCCATGCGCGCCGGTGGCATGGTAAAGTAATCCGCTGTCCCGTTTAGCTTTATCCCGCGGTGGCCATTTTTGGGTGCCCCACTTAAATTCCAGGGTCAAGTGGTAATCACTAAGACTAGACAGGGTGGAAATACCTCCAAACTGTTGCCCGGAGATGCGTATGGCCGGTTCTCCATCTTCTTCCACCACTGTAAATACGCGGTCGGGGTCCATATTCAGACCCGTTGTATCCGTGTCCTGGCCGCCATCGGGTAAAAAGCGTGGCCCTAGCCAGGTGTCCCAGCCGTTAAGATCTGCCCCATTAAATAAAGTTTGTCCGGATGTGTTAGGTTCATCCGTTTGCCGACACCCAGATACTAAAGTTAGCCCTAAAACCAACATTAATTTATACGGGGACATCATAATTCATAATTCATAATTCATAATTCATAATTCATAATTCATAATTCATAATTCATAATTACTCTAGGGTCTTCCTTTTCGTACCGGAACGGCTAAAGCAGGTATGCCCAGGTCCTTAACCGTTTTATTAACGTTTTCCAATTCATTTATTAGCAATTGATCCAGGCGGTCCAATTCTTTTTGTAAGTCCGCAGACAACTGCTCATAAACTTCTTTGGCCTGATCGGTCGGCGGGTAATCACCCTGTTGGCCTTCCGCCAATAAAAAAGCCAACCGGTTATTGACCTTAATGCCATAATTCAAGGCGTCCTGTACACTTTGGTTTTTGGTCTGGTGGATGTTATTTTCCACGGCAGTTAGTTGTTCCTCCAGTTTTACCAGCTGGGTGATTAGTTGCTGATAAGTGACATCCTGGGTGGATTTGTCTTTCAGGTACTGTAAATCCTTTTTTATGGACCGGATGTCCAATACCGCCTGATGAGCTTCGCTGACTCGGTCTCTCACCTTGATGAGGTGATTAAATTGGGCCTGATAATCCTGGGGTGTATTGGGCAGCCGAGGGTCTTTAACTATTTCGAATTCTTGTTCTATCTGTTCGGAGCCCACGGAAAGTCTGGCCCGGTATTTCCCCGGAGGCGCTTTGGGTCCCACGTTGGGGGAAGAGTATAAGACCAGCCCTGGAAAATCGGTAAAACCCGGATAGCGCATATCCCAGACAAAACGGTTACCACCCGGTTTAACGTCCAGCTTTAGGCGTCTTTCTTTGGCATTGGAGGCAAACGAGCGGATTACATCTCCATCCAACTCCAGGATCTCTAACTTTACCGGGGTTTGTTCGTCTATTTTTTTGGAAAAGTAGTGAAATAATACCCCATTGGGATGATTCGTGCCGGCGGTCTTGGAAGCCGCGCCGTTGCCTTCCTGAGCCAACCGGTAACTGGGTTTATTTTTGAATAAATAGAAAGGTCGTGCGGCGATTTCTTTAGACAATTCCTGTAGAGGAGTGAGATCATCGAGCATCCAAAAACTACGGCCATGGGTTGCGGCAATCAAACTGTTGTCGCGGATGTGCAAGTCGGCAATGGAGGTGATGGGCAGGTTTAATTGAAAAGGTTGCCAGTGGGCTCCATCATCGAAAGAAATAAACATACCCCATTCGGTACCAGCATATAGGAGACCCGGACGCTGGCGATCCGCTTGAATAGAACGCGCATAATAATCTTTGGGAATACCGTTATTGATCAGTTTCCAGGTTTGGCCATAGTCCTCTGTTTTAAAAATATAAGGTGTATAATCACCAAATTTATACATCGAGGCCACCACATAGACGCCAGCTTTATTAAAGGGATGCACATCAATACAATTCATCATGTTCCATTTGGGTGACATGGATGGAGTCACTTCCTTCCAGTTCTTTCCGCCATCACGGGTGAGATGTAGACGTCCATCATCGGTACCTGCCCAGATCACGCCAGCCTCGTGCTGACTTTCTTTGACTGCAAAAATGTTGGCGTAATACTCCACGCCGGTATTGTCTTGAGTAATTGGGCCACCGGAGGATAAGATGGTCTCCGGGTCGTTGCGGGATAAGTCCGGACTAATAACCTGCCAGCTTTGCCCTCCGTTGGTACTCATGTGCAGATGATTGGAAGCGGCATATAATTTTTTTGGATCATGCGGACTGAAAAATATCGGGTAGTTCCAGTTGAAGCGGTATTTCATCACTTCCGCTCCGGAGCCGGCTGGATTCACCGGCCACACGTTGACAGACCGTTCTTGATTCGTTTTATGATCAAAACGGCTCATATACCCTTTGTAGGTTCCGGCATAGACGATTTCCGGGTCTATTGGATCTGGAGCTAAATGGGCGCTTTCACCTCCAGCTGAAATGTCCCAATCTCTTTCAGTGATTTGCGCTCCACCTGTCCGGTGAGCGATACGAATGGTCGTATTATCCTGTTGAGCCCCCAGGATGCGGAAAGGGAAGTGGTTGTCGGTGGTGACACGGTAAAATTGGGCGGTGGGTTGGTTATGATAGGTCGTCCAATTAGCTCCTGCATCCTGACTGATGACCCCTCCGCCGTCATCGGCGACGGCCATGCGGGCAGGATTTTGGGGATCTATCCACAGGTCGTGATGGTCTCCATGGGGCGTTTCAATACTCTCCCAACTTTTGCCACCATCTTTGGATCGCCAGAAAGAAACATTGCACACATAGACCAGATCCACATTTTTAGTATCCGCATATATCCGGCTATAATACCAGGCCCGTTGACGCAGCTCGCGAAAATCGCTGGTACGTACCCAGGATTCTCCACCATCGTCTGAACGGAAAACTCCGCCATCGCTAGCTTCGATGCACGCCCACAAGCGCTCACTGTTGGCTGGGCTAACCGTGATACCGATGATACCGGTAGGGCCCTTTGGCCAGCCGGACTTGGTAGAGATTTTGGTCCAGGTGTCGCCACCATCGGTACTTTTCCAGAGGTGGCTTCCGGGTCCGCCGCTATCCATACGGTATCCATTGCGTTTGATTTCCCAGGTACTGGCATAAAGGATGCGTGGGTTGTTAGGGTCCAGGATAAGGTCCACGGCGCCGGCTTTTTCACTTTCGAAAAGGATGCGCTCCCAGGTTCTTCCTCCATCTTTGGAGCGGTATACTCCGCGTACGGGATTGGGTTTCCATAAATTACCCATGGCCGCGACATACACCAGGTCCGGGTTGGTGGGATGTATGCGAATTCTGCCAATGTGTTCTGAGCCGGCCAATCCAATTGAAGACCAGGTTTTTCCGGCATCCGTACTGCGCCACAACCCACGGCCGGAAGACACATTCCCTCTAACGGTTTGTTCTCCTTCACCGACGTAAATAACATTTGGATCACTTTCTGATACCGCCAACGCGCCAATAGATCCGCCAAAATAACCGTCCGAAATACACTGCCAGCTGGTTCCGGCATCCTGGGTGCGCCAGACTCCACCTCCGGCTGTACCTATATAATACAAATTAGGTTGGCCAGGGACTCCGCTGACCGTGCCGGCACGCCCTCCACGAAATGGACCGACCTGTCGCCATTGTAAGCCTTCAAATAGGGTTTGGTCATAACCTACGGAAGCATTGTTTTGTCCGAAAACTACCGGCAGGGCATGTAATGACATGAGCAGCCATAGTCCCAGGGAGAGTTTTTTCATTCCAGGTATTTTTTGACTGGTTAAGATAAAAAATAAAATACAATCCCAAGCTTAAGGTTGAACTCACTTCTGTTGATAAATTCACGACAGGATAACTCCCCTTAAGAGATGTCACCTTCCTTATAGCCGTTTATAACAATAAGGGCCATGGTCTGTGTTAGATGGTTAAGGCAAATTCTGTAAAGATGAGGTTACATCAATATGTAAGAAAGCATCATAGCGCGAAGCTAGCTCACTGGAAACATAGTTATGATAAGCGTCAAGACGGGGGTTATAAACAACGCCGATGGCTCGCAGATCCAGCCGGTCCTCGGTAAACCAAGGTTCGCGAAATTCATTCATGAATAATAATTTATTGCCCGGTTTCGCCCGGTGCAGAAGGTGGTCCCAACTACCGGGCCGGGCTGGTGGTAACTCCATTTTCTCCATGCGGGCACCCCATTGACTGGCCGCTGTCACCGAACCTCGGTACGTGCCGAAACCGGCAATAAAGACTTTTCCAGGGTGACGGTAGCGAATTAATTCCCCTATATTGTACATACCGCGATCGAGTAATACGGATGCTCTGGCATCTCCAATGTGTGTGTTGTGCGCCCAGACAATCGTTTTAGCCTGAGGGCCATGATGTTGCATCAATTTGTCCAGCAGATCAGTCATATGTTGCTCCCTGCTATTCCAAGCAGAAACCCCTCCGTGTATCATGGTTTGATAGTATGCACGGGCCTGAGCCAGGAGCGAGGTTTGAATTTGATGACATAAGGCATCCCCGGATGCACAAAGACCAGTCAGGGTTTTTTGCCGCAAATTACCCAACAGCTCAATGACGGCTTTTTCATCTTCGGACGGGACTATAGGCAAGGCGTCGCCATAAGCATTGGTCTCTGGATTGCGGTACGGCTCAAAACACTGGTAAGCAGCCCGGGCGGAGGATAGAGCATCTGGGTGATGCTGACTCAGGTACTGGAGAATCGCCTCCAGACTTTGCCATAAACTGAATCCGTCAAGGCCATAAAAACTAATGTCGTTGTTATTAGGAAGAGTCCGGTTGTACTTTTGCAGCCAATCCACAAAAGCGGCCATTTCGCGGTTGGCCCAGAGCCAGGCTGGCCAACTGGTGAAAGACAGAAGGACTTCTGCTGCTTTCTCTGGTTGCCCAGATGAATTTTTAATAAAACTGTTTATCCGATAGCCTTCAGCCATATCACCTTGAGCTGCGATAATATTAAATCCTTTTTCCAAGATCAATCGCCTGGAAATCATGTTGCGCCAGGTATAAAACTCATGGGTGCCATGCGTATCTTCTCCTAACATGACTATTTTGGTGTCTCCAATTGCCTGAAGAAACAAATCCAAATCATCATATTGCTCTAATGGGTAAGCACGGGCCTTGATGGCTTTTAATACGCCATACTCATCAACTGTTTCTACTATTGGATTAAATTTTGACATACAACCTCTGCTTTAATAAAGCCGTCAAACACGATATAATTCTGCTATTGAACAATGAGACTCATCATGCCTGTTTTTGATAAACGTCAAAGTATCCCCCTGAACTATGTAATTATTGTAATAATTAGGTAATATCCAATGGCCGATGACTGCCATTATCTCGAAAAGTACGACCTTTGCACAACGGAAGATGAACCGGATTTTCTTACCTTTTATCTGCTATGCGTGACCTAATATTAAAATATAATCAAGCGGTACCTCGCTACACCAGCTACCCAACAGTGCCCCAATGGACTGAAAATTTCAGTGAGACGGACTGGAAACATGGCTTGAGTAAGCAAATCCAATCGTCTTTGGCTGTGCAAGGCTTGAGTTTATACGTGCACTTGCCTTTTTGTGAGTCCTTATGTACATATTGTGGATGTAACAAGAAAATTACGCGCAATCATGCTGTGGAAGAAGAATACCTGGATGCCGTGGAAAAAGAATGGACCTTATACAGAGCTACAGGTTCTCATTTTCCTGCTTTGAGAGAATTACATTTAGGGGGAGGAACACCGACTTTTTTTCAGCCAGAAAATTTAAAACGGTTGGTGTCCTTTTTATTCGAGCATGCGGAACGGCAGACACCCATAGATTCTAGTGTAGAAGGCCATCCTAACAATACATCTTGGGATCACCTGGCTGTGCTCGCTGAGCTCGGTTTCCGGCGGGTAAGCTTTGGTGTCCAGGATAACGATGCCCATGTACAACACTTGATTAACCGTATTCAGCCGTTTGAAAATGTGGTGCGAGTCACCAAACAAGCCCGAGACTTGGGTTACACGTCGGTTAATTTTGATCTGATCTATGGATTACCAGGTCAGACTGAATCATCAATGATTCGTACCTTTGAAGAGATTCTTACGCTGCGCCCTGACCGCATTGCTTTTTATAGTTATGCTCATGTTCCCTGGACTAGTCGGGGCCAAAGATTATTTGATGAACGTGATCTTCCCGGGCCGGAAGCAAAACTAAATTTGTACCTGACCGGTAAAACTTTGCTTACATCTGCAGGTTATGCCGACATTGGCATGGATCATTTTGCGCTTCCCGGTGATGATCTTTTTGTAGCCAGACAAGAGGGGACAATGCATCGGAATTTTATGGGTTATACGACCCAAAACACCGCACTTTTGCTGGGACTGGGGGTTTCAAGTATCAGCGATATAAGTACAGGTCACGCTCAGAATCAAAAGACATTAGCCGAATATTATTCCGCCATCAGCAGGCAGACACTACCCATATTTAAAGGACTCTGGTTGACGCCTGAAGATCAGGCTTTCCGTCAATATATCCTGGCAGTAACCTGTCAGGGAAAGGTGCGGTTTAATCCGTCAGATCTGCCGCAACTGTCCAAGTGGTCATTCCCGATTTTGCAAAACCTGGCCGACGATGGATTGATAACATGGAACGAAGAGGGATTAGAGATAACTGGCTTAGGCCAACACTTTATCCGCAATATCGCTGCAGCCTTCGATTTATATCTCCAGCGCCAGAATCTTTCTGCCTCAGCCAAACAATATAGTCAGGCTATTTAAGAGCTACCAACCATTGGCTATAGATCAACTTTGATCTAACTCATTCATTTTCAAAACTGAACATTGAGCCCACCATAAAGACTGCGTCCTCGTACAGTATACCCAAGGATGTCGATGTACCTGGTATTAGCCAGATTTTCCACCCGCAGATGGATGTTCCAGGATTTACGGGGTTGGAACTTTATTCCGGAATGGATTAACGTGTAAGCAGACAGACTTTGCAGACCAAGAGCACCGAAAGGACCGGCGGTTTCATCATAATATATATCCCGACCACGACCGGTGTGTCTAAGGCCCACATAGGTCGTCCAGGTGGCGGAAGGTAACCATTCAACGTTGAAGAAGGCGGAACCAGGTCGTCGACCTAAGCCATTTTGATTCACCGATTTGGCCAAAAAGGTACCGTTAGCAAACAGCTGCAGGTAATAGGCTGCAAGGTGGTCCGGGATGGCTGCAGGGTCATAATGCAATTGTCCTTTTATCAGGTATACCCAGCCTTGTAAATGCCAGCGGCGGTGCGGGACATAAGAAAAAGACAGTTCCACACCTTGGTTGGTCTGAGTGCCTAGATTAAGGTAGGTATCTCCCCGGTAATCCAGGTAACTGAGCTGGTCTTGGGGAGTTTGACCATCCCATAAATAAACAAAATCTATATTTTCTCTTACCATGTTGCGGTAAAGCGATATCTGCAGATGCCATTTTTCCTGGTCATATTTAATGCCCCACTCTAAACTTTGGCCTTTTTCAGGCCTTAGGGTGGCATTACCACGGCGAATTCCGGAAGTAAAATCCTGTTCTTGGGCGTACAGTTGATACAGGGATGGTGCGTTGAACGCCGTGGAGAAGGTAACAAAGGTGAATAGGGTTGGGAGGATTTTCCACGATGGGTTAAGGGCATAAATGAATTGGCTTCCATACAGCTCATGGTGATTATGGCGTAAGCTGAGACCCAGTTTTAATTGTGGCCAGGTCTCATGCGGCGCCACCATCTCGCCATGGATAAACTGGTACCAATTCGCCAGGTTGATTTTCTGGTTGTCTAAATTATTTTCCAGGGTGAACGGACCAAATGTGGTGGAATAAAAACGCGACCGTATGGTCATGCGATCACCGGTATGACCTACTCCGGCTACAACCTGCCCATAGCGGCCATGCTGATGGAAAGTCAGCTCTTGGTGCTGAGACCAGCCATAATTATTACTTTCCCAATGCGTCTGATCGGTGCGGCCAAGCAAGTCGATAACCGTAGAATCATCTAATAAATGACGGTGAAAGCGGGTCAAACCACCGGCCAGGGTCAGGTGGGCATTACTATTTAGTCTATATGTAGCTCCATAAGTATATAAACGGCGTTGGATGTCCACGGTATAATTGTTATCATCCCGGTAAGCTCCGTCATCAATATCCGCCAGCTGACCAATGGCAGTGGCTGATAAAAAAAGGTCCCATGGGCCGCGGATATATCCGGTCTTGGCGTGGAAGTCTAGTTTTTTAAAATGGTCTCTGTCGCGGTGGAGGGATGGATAGTCTGTAGCGGTGGATGTATCCACAGTTGCATCCAGGCCTAAAACTTTGGCATGGAAGACTTCGGCATTTGCATACCACCCCTTGTGATGGGTGTAATTGAGCCGTAGTTTTTCGCTGAGTTGGCTGGATTGTGAACCAAATGTACCGCCTTGCAAACCAGCTTGAATATGCCAACCGGGATCCTCTTGTTTTTTAGTGATCAGATTGATTACCCCACCTATGGCTGATGATCCATAGATAGAACTGTGAGCACCTCCTACAACCTCCACTCTCTCCAGATTGAGTAATGAAAGTTCGCTGAGATCCACCGCATTGTCTACCGAAGTGGGATCAGAAAGTTTAATTCCATCTACCAATACTTGGGTGTGTCCGGCATTAGCCCCACGTAGAAATACAGCTTGCAGTTGCCCGGGGTTTTGTTGAACTCCGGTAATGTGTAAACCAGGTAATGCAGACAACAAAGCGGATAAATTAAAACCAGGGCTTTGTTTCAGCTCTTGGCTGGATAGGACGGTAATGCGGCGTGAAGTGGCCAATAAATGTTGAGGAAAGCGATGGGCAGTTACCGTGATTGGGTTGAGTTCGATAGTCTTGATGGAGTCCTGACCACAGATAACATGGGGTAAATGCACCGGGACCAAACCCAATACACTAAAAATTAGATTTTTCATTCATAAAAATTAAAAAGGTAAAACCATAGGACCTGATGATCTACCAAATTGTACTTTATGTTAGCTTGAAAAAAGGGTAAGCAGAAGCGAAAAGATGTATTCCGGAATAGCATCCCTTCGCTTGACCGACTAAGCTTTAAATCGCGAAAGCCATAAAGTCATTTGTATGTATTAATCCGGCAGGTCTCCTGACTTACTCTGATCCTGACTCCTTCCCATTCTTGCTTAAGAACAGTGGATGTACTGGTCAGGTACTAAGCAGATTTGCTTAGCGAGCTTACAGTTGCGCGACAGCTTGTGATTTGCACACAATTCCCTATTATCCGGCAATAAATAATATTAGTGCCGGCACCGGTTTAATTCCAGATCAACAAAGAACAATAACGCGACAAAACTAGGATTACCTGTAACATTCCCATGGCTTGTGGATAAATTGTGGAAAAGTAATCTTCTCCGGGGGTCACTCTTTGTCCGGAAGGGACTGGTTTTCCAGAGCCAAACGGGCCGCTTTGCGGGCATTGATGACTTTCCTGATCCAGTTGGGGACTACGATCACCCCGGCAAGCAAATAGGAATAATAAGCCAGCAACCGCCACAAAAAAGCCACGATGAGGGAGACTCCCGTAGGTACAAAGTCTATCAAAAATCCGCCAAAAACAAATTCGGCAAACCCAGCGCCTCCCGGGGTGGGACTGAACAACATGATTACAAACATGCTCTCCAGGCGGGCATAGAGTTTCAGCACATTGGCCGGATCCATTTTTACGCTATCTATCAACCCGTAGATCAGAGCCATAATTAAAGCAAAACGCATGGACCAGGCTAAAGCGGTCATCAGGAAGGCCCGCAGGTGGAACTTCCTACTTTGGGTTTTTAATTCCTGGGAGGCAACCACAAAATCTTCTCCTAACTTGATAGCTTTTTGGTGATACCGTTTTAGAAAACCAAAGGTGGTCGCTTTGCTTAATAACCACTTGCTGTGTTCCGGACGAACAAAGAGCCCGTAATAAAAAAACAGGCCGTAAAGGCCCATAAATATATAGGTAAGAATAAAAGTATAAGCCCAACCATCCAGAGTACTCAAGTTGGTCAGGTCGGCTCTGATCATCGCAGGACCGATAATGAGCAACAATAATGGTAATGAAACCACAAAATAAGCGGTATCCAAAACAATGGTGTACAAAACAATCGCTGCTACCCGGGCGGCTTTTAGTTTCTCCTGACTGAGGACAAAAAGAGCCACGGCCGAGCCACCAATAGCGGTGGGAGAAACCGCAGAACTGAACTCCCAAATAAAAATCAGCTCAATGCATTTTAAAAAGGAAAACTCCCCACGACTGAGGATGTATAAACGTGTGGCGTACGACAAATGTTTGATAACCAGGATGATCACCGCCAATGATAACCAAAAAAGCGTATGGATATTCCAATTAATTTGGGCAAAAGCCCTGGGGTCAAACTGCTTGTACAATAAATAACTAACCACGGCAATGCCAATCAGCACCGGCAGGATAATGCGTGATGACCGAATGGATTTGAGCACCTCGTGGTGATCGTCCGGGAAAATATGTGGTTCTTGTTCCGTCAAAATTGAAATCAGATTGACTATGCTGGGGTAAAATCTTAAAAAATTTTAATAATTTTTCAAGATTCAATAACTTTAAAGAAAAAGATCAAAACATGAATTGGCTGTATTTTATCTTGATTGGTGCGTTCGCCGGATGGTTGGCCGGGCAATTTTTCAAAGGTAGCGGGTTTGGGGTGATCGGAAACATCGTGGTTGGCATCATCGGTGGCTTGATCGGAGGATTCCTGTTTTCAGCTTTAGGTATCAGTGCTGGTGGGGGTTTAATCGGAAGTTTAGTCACTGCTGTAGTAGGCGCCTTAGTGTTACTGTGGGTGGCCAGTCTGATTAAAAAGTAACCTTAATCTACATAGACTATTTTGTGGGTGAACCTCAAGCCCAGCGTTAGCTCTATCGTAAAATTAAAAATTTTGCGTTCAGGGATAGTATATGTTTGGGTAGGTTGGTAGGGGTTAATGATGTTGGCCAGAGGTGGTTGAAAATATTGCTGGGTAACATCGGGGTTTACGGTTAGTTCAGCGAGACCTTGCACCAATTCCGAAAGGCCCCATTCCGCCCCTACGCCTAAGGTTGCTCCGGCATTTAGTTTACGCACATATTCGTCAAAGGGGAAGATAGGGTAAAAACTATTGACTTCAGTATAAGCGTCCAAATTAGTGTTCAGAGTGTAATCACCGCGGATAGCGAGAATATAATAGAGGTTACCGAAATTTTTAGCGGCAAATCTGTTTTTGGCTCCTAAGACCAAGCTAATATTTCTGAAGATAAACTTGTCGCTTTGAAAATCATAGATCTCTCCGTTGATCCAATTGACCGGACGGTAACGGTTGGCACTACCTTTCAGGTGATAGCCCAATTGTGCGAATAAAGAGGTGGATTCATCCTCTTCAGCAGTTTCGATGAAGGCAGACCCATGTGCTTTGAGTAAAGGCTCTTTATCGAAACCGGACCATTTTTGGTTGGCCACAGTTAGTCCTCCTTTTAATCCGAAGGCGTAACTTTGACCAACCGCAGCGGGTATAAGACTTATGGAGAAGATTATTACAATCAATAGCCGCATTACAGTGCATTTAATTTAAGTGTTAAATTATAGGCTAACCTGCAATTTTTGGCCCACCTTGATGGTGCTTTGATTCAGGTTATTCACCCGTTTTAAATCTTCAAGGTTGATGCCAAATTCACGGGATATGCCGAATAAGGTATCTCCCGATTTTACATAATAGTGCATAATTTGTTTTTGTTCAGTAGCCCGTCGCTCAGGTGCCGGGGATTCGGCTAGTATAACTGCCGCCGAGCTCTTTGAAGGGCTGGCTACCGGATTTACTACCAGAAGTTCATCTTCATCGAGTTTTTCGGGTAATTTACCTTTTTTCTGTTCTGTCCAGCGCACGTCTTTAGGAGCTTTTTTACGGAGAAATATTTTCGACCCCTGCACCGGGAGGAAATTATTTTCCATCCGGTTGTTTCGCAGGAGTTTCTCCAGTTTAATACCGTATAGTTGAGCAATAGTGCCCATACTTTCATCCGTTTTCAGTAGATGGACTTTCTGCTTGCCCTTATAGGCGCCTTTTTTGGCTTCCAGATACACCATGGTTGGTTGCTCAAAAGGACCTTCTTTATTCAACAATTGGTCGTTGTACTTGTCCAGTTGACGCAAAGAAACACCGTAATTTAGAGCAACCTCCTCCAAAGTCATGCCTGGTTGAGCAATGACAACCTTGGTTTTGTTGATTAATTTGACTCGGGAAGAATGGAAAGGGTTGACCTCATCCAGAAAGAATAATTCTTCGTCGTTCCAGGTTTGGGCTACTTCCAGACCGTCCAATTCATGAAGACGGTACATCTCAATGATCTGGATCAGGTTTTGCGAATATGCAGGATCCGTAGCGTAGCCTGCTTGACGCAATCCTTTGGCCCAGGCACGATAATCTCCCTGTTTCAGGCTAAATAAAAATTGGTATCGCGGTTGCCCAGTCAAAAAGTTGGAATGGGCCTGAAAGGAAGTTTCGGCATTGGTATACGTCCGAAAACAAGATTGAACTAATTTTCCACGCCGATAATCGTCATCCTTGCGAAAGTACTCTTTACCGGTCCAATCATTACCGCATTTGATGCCAAAGTGGTTATTGGCTTTTACGGCTAAGGTACTAGTCCCGGCATTTGACTCCAGAATGGCCTGAGCCATTTTAATGCTCGCCGGAATACCTGACCGGTGCATTTCTTCTACCGCTATAGACCTGAAACGCTCTATATATGCGAGCTTAACCTCCCGGCTATTGGCCGTGAGGGCAACTTGGTACATCAGGCTCAGCACGAATAAAGCCATAAATTTCATCACATCACAATTTTTAATAATTAATAAAAAGATCTGGTATAAAATGATACATATTACAAGTTCATGTAATATGACTTCAAAGAGTATGCCAAAAACCTTTAATTTGTCTGCGTTAAGTTGGTAATGCGATAAAAATTAACTGATCGCTGGCGATTTGAATGAATAAAATGGTTACTTTTGGATAGCCTAGACGTCTATAGGATGTTAAATATTATTCCTTAACACATTTAAATTTTTTTGAAGCATGAATTTAATGGATCTTCTTCAGGGAAACCTGCCTGATAACCTCTTGGGTACATTGACTAACCAGGTCGGTGCCGAATCTACAGATCAAACTAAAGTGGCTGCCCAAGGTGCCATCTCGGCCTTAGCAGCAGCCTTATCTAAAAACGCCAGCACGCCTGGGGGAGCTAACGCTCTGGTTTCAGCGCTGGATCGGGACCACGATGGCAGCATTCTGGATGACTTAGCGGGTTTTTTAGGAGGTTCGCGCCAGGCCAGCAATCAAAGTATGCTAAATGGCGCTGGCATTCTTAAACATGTTCTAGGAGGTAATCAGAATAACATCATCAACATGATTTCTCGCATGAGCGGGTTAGATCAAACTAAAGCCGGTTCCATGCTTACCATGCTGGCCCCGGTCATTTTGGGTGCTTTAGGTAAAGCCCGCAATCAACAAAACATGGGAGTCAATGACCTGACTAAACTGTTGGGTGGTTCGGTTCAGGAGCAAGCCCAGTCTAATCGTCAGTTCGGTTTAGTTCAGCAATTGTTGGACCGTGATGGCGACGGCAGTATCATGGACGATATAGCTAATATCGGGTTAAGTTTTCTGAAAAAGCGTCAATAAGGTAAATCAATTAGTACCAAAGTGGCTGTCTTAAATATAAGACAGCCATTTTTTTTGAGTGCCAAAAAGAAAGCCGGTGAGATATTAATTTAACGTAATTGTATATTCATAGCCGGAGGTTTTCTCCTTTGATGGAGATTCCTCATTAGTGACGGTATAATTAACCTTCAAAGTTTGTGCCGGGGGAGGCCCGTGGAAATGAATGTTGATGGATCTGAAATAAGTGACTTTTAACAACCGTGGTTTATCTACTTTGAACTGTAGCATAGCTGACACGCGTTGTGCTTCTTCATCACAACCATAACCTATACCTTTCAACACTTCCGTCTTGATGACTTTACCTTGATGATCGATGCTCAGGCGCACGACCACTGTCCCTCCTATTCCGGCTGCCTGTGCTTCCTCTGGATATTTTAATTGTTCAGATATAAAGCCGGACATGGCTTTTATTCCGCCCGGATAAACCGGACGAATCAGGAAATCTTGTGGCCTGCGTTTTCTTTTCAACCCGGAGCTATTAAAAAATTATCTACCTCCCGGTAAGCCTTGATTAAAGCCATTTCGCCTTCCTTGCCTGGACTGAAGTTACCGTGTTCCATGCCTAATATTCCGCTGAAGTTTTTTGCCTTGATGTGCTTAAAAATATTCCGGTAGTTGATTTCTCCGGTGGTGGGTTCTTTACGTCCGGGATTATCCCCGATTTGAAAATAAGCCACCTCATCCCAGGCTAAATCGATATTAGGAATGATATTACCCTCGTGGATTTGTTGATGATAGATATCAAATAGTATTTTGCAGGCCGGACTATCTACCGCGCGGCATATTTCATAACCTTGAGATATCTTATTTAAAAATAAACCGGGGTGATCGCGAAAATTGAGCGGTTCAAGCACCATCACCAAGCCGTGCGGTTCCAGCAGATCTGATGCCCGTCGCAGGGATTCTACGACGTGGGCAGTCTGGTAACCCAGGTCTTTGCGCAGATCCACGAAGCCCGGAACTACGGTCATCCAGGTGGCATTGACCCGTTTGGCTACTTCAATGGAGGTTTTGATTTCGCTGAGGAATTGGTCGCGTTTATCCTGCGCTCCCGAGGTAAGGCTCGGCTCCGACCAAAAAATAGTGTGGGCTACAAAAACACCCATCCGCAAGTTTCGTTTGGCCATGGTTTTGGCCATGGCTTCTTGCTCAGCGATCGGCCGGCCCTTCATGCCATTATCTTCAAAAGCGGCAAATCCGACATCAGCCATAAACTCCAGCTGATCCACCGGATTCGCTCCGGCATGGTGCGTGAACATACCGGTATGAGGTGCATAATTCAGCTTAAATGGTTGACCTTTCAGGGATTGTGCGGCGAGAGATGCTGAGGAGGCTAAAACTGTTCCTGCACTCGCGGTTAACACACCATTTTTTATAAATTGCCTTCTTTTCATCATAATCTATTGTTGTTGGCTAAAATTATAAAAATCTTGCTCACCTTGTTAGTATTCGGTGATCCCCAAGCACACATTTTCTGCCAATCGCAATGGTTACGCGGTGATACTACCGTGCACCGCCTGGGAACACTGGTCAAAATGGTGGGTTACATTCCGGATTCCATCTCCATACACCTTGTATGGGCTGGAGCAATCCATGAACTGGACCGTTTAAATGCTGTTTTGTCCGATTACGATAGTTTATCAGAGGTCAATCGAGTCAATGCCCATGCTCACCAAGATACTTTAATATTGAGTCCAGAGCTTACTGAGGCGTTGACCATCAGCGATAAAATCTATAAATTATCAGATGCTTATTTTGACCCTGCCTTGGGTCATTTAACCCGCTTGTGGCGGCAGGGCCGAAAAAATAATCAGAGGCCGGACCCGGCATCTGTTCGGGAGGCACATCGTAAAAGTGGATGGAAACACGTTTATTTTGACCCTAAACAAGGCCGACTTTTTATGCGCGAGGCTGTGAGACTGGATTTGGGCGGCATGGGTAAAGGTTATATTGGGGAAAAACTGGGTACTTATTTTAAGCACCTCGGAGTCAAAGCTTATTTTATAGATCTGGGAGGTGACCTGGTGTTTGGAGATGCTCCACCAGACGCGACGGGTTGGTCTTTGGGTACGGAACTTCCGGGGATTTCCATACTGACTTTAACTGGCCAGGCGGTCATGGGGTCCGGCACGACATACCAGTATATCCGGCAGGGACATAAAACATATTCGCATCTGTTAAATCCCCGCCGGGGTTTAGGCGTAACGCACCAACGCAAGTCCTTAGTTATTGGTGTTCACGGTGGAGAAGCCGATGCTTGGGCCACCGCCCTCACTATTATGTCAAAAAAAAATCTAAAACGGCTCCAACCGGAACTTCTTTGGGCGGTCTTTAGTTCCAAAAAATGTATAATGTCCAAGTATTTTTATGAATATTTGCAGCAGCATTATCTGCCCTGGAAACCATCCATAAAACTGGTGATCATATAACTCAAACTTTTAATTATGAAAAGGTGGATTTTAATAGTATGCGGGGTTTGGTGGGCATTACAGCTTCCCGCCCAGTGGAGCGTGAGCAAGCATAAGGTGACCGTGGACGGCACCTCGAACTTGCGTGATTGGTCTGTGGAGACTTTACAGATCCGTGATAAGATCATAGCCAATGCCGTCGGGCAACCTCAGGAGGTCGAATTGTGGTTTAATGTCAAATCTATGGAGAGCGGCCGCGGCGCTATGATGAATCAAACTGTGCGTAACACGTTGAAAGAAACAACTCATCCGGAAGTATATTTTGTTTCTAAAAACATCAAAGATGATGGGACGAAATTGACCGGTACCGGCACCATCAGCATTTGCGGTGTTTCTCAAAATATATCGGTTAATGCAAACCTGGAGAAACAGGGTAATAGTTGGGTCATCAGTGGTACCTTTCCTTTAACCTTTTCACAGTTTCAAATCAAACCGCCTTCAGCTTTATTTGGCCAGGTAGTTTGCGATGATGAAATAAAGATTGTTTACTCTTTTACTGCAACCAAACAATGATGATCAGATCCATAATTTTAACCTTTCTTACCAGCGTCGGAGCGACTATAGGCCAGGCACAAAACATGACCGTAACTATGCCCGGCTCCAGCGTTTCCTTCACTATGGCTAAACTGCCCGGAGGCAAGTTTGTTTTAGGGGCAAATGCCAAAGATAAAATGGCAGAAACGGATGAGCACCCTGTCCATGAAGTTATCATCGAACCATTTTATATGAGCATTCACGAGCTGACTTATCAGGAGTTTGACTTGTTTCGCAATAAAGAGAAGGATTTGGATGCCCAGGGGACTCCACGTATAGAAGGGGTTGTCCGACCAAGCCCTCCTTATGAAGATCCGTACCACGGGATGGGTGGGGTTAATTACCCAGCCAGTGGTATGACCCAATTTTCAGCGTTGCATTATTGTAAATGGTTATCCGAAAAAACCGGGGAATTTTATCGTCTTCCCACTGAAGCGGAATGGGAGTATGCTTGTAAAGCCGGTACAACTACCACCTATTTTTTTGGTTCCAAAGTTAATGACCTGAGCCAATACGCCTGGTATGTCGACAATAGCGGCGGTAAAATGCATCCCGTGGGGACCCTTAAACCCAATCCCTGGGGCCTGTACGATATGCTTGGTAATGTCGGTGAGTGGACTTTGGATCAATATGATGCCGCTTTTTATGCCCAGATCACAGAAGGAGCTGCTCAGGTTTGGGCTACCCCGACTGATTTACATCCACGCACAGTGCGCGGAGGAACTTATCAAGATGATGCTACAGAATTGCGTAGCAGCAATCGCATCAAGTCCGACCTGGAATGGAAACGCCGCGATCCCCAGATTCCGAAAAGTTTTTGGTGGAATACGGATGCCCCCTTTGTAGGTTTTCGCCTGATTAAACCGGTAAACCCGCCTTCCAAAGAAGAGCAGGAAATCTTTTGGGCCACCGTGTTAGGCAGCTGATAAAAAAAATAAAAATCCAGAGAAAGCTTTCGGTATTATCCGAAGCATATTTTTGTTGACCGGACAGGCCCTGCCGGTGATTTATAGATTTTAACCGGAGTAGTACAAAATCACCTATTTTTTCGAAATTCATGGTGATAAAAATCATTCGGACCGTATATACTTGAATAAACTTGAATTTGGTGTGATTATTTGTTAATTTGAGCACCGTTTTTATAACCTGTTTTTGATCATCCATCAACTTAATTCATAAGGCAATGAAAAAGGAATTGCTTAATCGCAGACAATTTGTGACCAACACATCTCTAGCCGGCTCGGCAGTATTGCTCTCACCATTCTTGAGCAAAGCCAGCGGATTGTTTCACAGCAGTGTCGATGACACCATCAAAGTAGCTTTGGTAGGCTGCGGTGGTCGGGGTACCGGTGCAGCTGTACAAGCGCTCAAAGCTAGAGCAAATGTAAAACTGGTAGCCATGGCGGATGCGTTTCGGGATAACCTGGACAGCAGTCTGAAGGGCATACAAAGTGAAGTTAATGATGCTTCCCGCATTATGGTAGGAGAGGACCAAAAATTTACCGGATTTGACGGGTATAAAGAAGCCATAGCCTTGGCAGACGTGGCCATACTGGCTACGCCTCCGGGTTTCCGGCCTATGCATTTCGAAGCGGCCATCAAAGCTGGAAAACATGTGTTTATGGAAAAACCGGTGGCTACCGATGCAATAGGTGTACGCAAAGTACTGGAGGTAGCCGAAATGGCTAA
>JAYRWN010000344.1:0-7126 GCA_041917975.1 Saprospiraceae bacterium
ATTATTTTATTGACGACCTGTGTATGTATCGCACCGGCTGTTTTGACTGTGCCGTAACCAGTGAGGATGTTGAGGTTTGTATTTATCCGGGTAACACCCATGTCAATGCCGATTGTGCCACTTGTGCCGGTTACACCGTAGAAGAATGGGGTGCTAATAATTGCGGCCCAAATTACGATAAAGTGACTTTTGAATTTGGTCAGGTCTGTGGTCAGCCCATGGACGAATTATTGGTGCCGGTAAAAGTGTATAATTTCTCTAACATTACTGCGGCCAGTTTTACGTTGGAAGTACTTTTTCCTGAGGTAGTCCAGATAATCGGAATGGCTACGGTCAACCTCTTCGGAGATATCGGGTTTCATGAAACTACTCCCGGAAAAGTTTTTACGTTTACCTGGCTCAACGAGGAAGGCCTGTCTTATCCGGACGGCACTACCTTATTTTCCATCGGGGTGAAATTATTAGGTTCCGAAGGGATGACCGAAAATCTCCATATTGTTAACCATCCGGTGGGTACCTCAGTTTATCAAAATGGCAACCTGGTGGACCATTTTATGCGCCTGGGCAGCGTGTGTATTGGTACACCCGGGAAATTTGTAGAGGGAGAAGCACGCACCTTTACCAACAAAAAAATTGGCCTACTGGGCATTTTTGGCATAAGTAATCCCCTGCCTCCTGCCGCCCCTTCCATCTATGAAGATTATGGTGGTGTTTATGGTTACCGGTTAAACGGACTCAGTAATACAGATAATCTCCAGGTGTATTGTTTTAAGCTCGTCCCGGATAATGTCCCGGATAGCGGTATCCGTGAAGGTCTTGACCTGGGGGACCTGATTGTTTTGCGTAATCATATCCAAGGCCGCACTTTGTTTAATAAACCCGAACAGTACATTGCCGCAGATGTCATGCGATCCAATTCAATTAATAATGATGATTATCTTCTGCTGAAAAGTGTCCTCTTAGGTGAAAAACAATCTTTTGAATCCAACAATCCAAACGCCACTGACCCTTTGGACCCCTGGGTGTTCATCCCTACCACAGAAACGCTGACCATCGATAAAGCCATAAACCACACGTATCAAACCTTTCATGAAATTAAGCCATTTACAGCCAGCCTTACCGGTGTGGACTTTTGGGGGATTAAATTGGGTGACCTGAATTTTAGTTATGCTGCTTCAACCCTGGTTGCCCCGCTCAGCACCCGCCAAACGACAGACCTAAGCTTACCGGCGCTGTCGGCTTTGCCACAAGGCCTCATCGCCTTGCCTTTGGCGATTAATCATGGAACGGATGTACAGGGCCTGGATCTCGAATTGCGCTGGGATCCTGCGACAGCCGAATTCATAACTTTAACGGATGTGCATGAGCTATTTCCCTTGGATCAGTGGTCTGTCGATGATGCAGGCACTTCTTCCGGGTTATTGAAAATAAAATGGCTTGGTGCGGATCAACCGGTAAACGTTCAAGGACGGATAGCTTCTCTACAATTCAAGGCTCTAGGCCATCCCGGCGAAATGACCGCGGTGGAAATAACCTCAGCAAATATTTATGACCATACGGGCCAAGTATTATCTGCTGCTCTCAGTCACGGTTCCATAAATATTACCAATAAAAAAACTCCCACTCAAAACGAGGTAGTTTTATACCCCAACCCCGCCCAAGGTTATCTGAATATTTCCGGACTTTCTGAAGGCGATGAAGTGGAATATCTCATCAATACATTGGGCCAAAAAACTCAGCTGCGTTGGACCGGACAAACCGGCTACGTGCTCAATACCAGTTCTTTTAATAGCGGGATGTATTATCTGGTTACCCGGAAATCCGGGCAGCGCATTGTTAAACCGGTCATCATCCGCTAACTCTTTACGATAAACAATCTCAAGGGCAGTGCGTTATTCTACACTGCCCTTTTTTTATTATTTCCGCGACAAAATATTTACCCAGGAGTGGCAGAATGGAATAACTTGTTCCGCAACCAGAGGATACAAATCGGTTAGCCAAATTTTTTTGGCTGGTCGAAAATAAAGGACGACATAATTGTGCAACCCCTCTCTACATTACTTTGCTTATTATTTTCCAAGGTGGTATTAAATTATCAAATAAATAATAATCGGAACGACAATAACTATTCACCAAAGAAATTTTGAAAAATAAATTTAAAACGATAATTACACATCACAGAATACGACTGTTATCATGATATTGAATATTCCTGCCAGGGTCGAAGAATTATAGAACATGTTGCTTAAACCCACTCTAATATCAAATCCCTCCGGGATTGTAATAAATAAATCTTCAAGGTGATCCACCGGATTGTTTTCCCAAAGGTTTTATTGATAAGGCACCATTGTCCTGGTTAGTTTATTCGCAAAAAAAATCATAAATAAAAATTCTTAAAAATTCTGGTTCCTATAAATCCGAATCCTAATTTTCTATTGCTCCTTTTTCCACCATTGCGACCAACCGGTGCCGCGGGCCGGTCTGGTTTTGAGGGAGATATCCACATAGATTATCGTGTCAGCCCGGACTCCAAATGGCGCCTGGATGATTTCTTTTCCGCCAGGGGCATAAGCCAGGGAATTACCAATACAATCCCAATCTTGCCAGGGACCGGCATTTATTTTCCCTACGTTACTAACCCCCACCACATAAAGGTCGAAACGTTTACTGACGTCTGCATATGGCCGGCGCCAGGTTTCTCCATAAGGCGTTTTTTGCTGATCAAAATCTGGCGGCACCGCCCAGGCACAGGGCGATAAAATCACATCTGCGCCCATATAGCCCAGGGCATGGGATAAATTATTTCCGGCAGCAGTGGCATCCGCACAAATATACAATCCGAATGTACCCAGTGGAGTGGGTACTACGTTTAACCCGGAACCCTGAGCGTATAGGTCATGTGCTATATCCAATTCGTTGAGTTTGCGATGTTTTAAGATCACCTCACCGGCGGGGTTGATGATGATCGCACTGTTATAGGTGGCCGCACCATCTTTCTCTATGACGCCGGCGCAGACATAAATTTGATTTTCTTTTGCAGCCTGCATTAAGGTTTGACAGACACGGCCGGCAGGGATATGTTCCGCTTTGGTTTTGGCCGCAGGATCGGTCCAGCCTAAGTCCATCGCCTCCGGCAATAATGCCAGGCTGGCGCCGGCCTGAGCTGCACTGCGAATCCGCTGCGTGGCCCGGCGCAGGTTTTGTTCTGGTTGTCCGGCATCCACCTGCATTTGTACCATAGCCAGTTTATAGATGTTTTTCTGCTCCATTTGGGCTGACATTTTCCAGGACGAAAAAAATAAAAGCACAGCAAGGAAGTATTTACCCCCACTTCTTAAATCAGTAACACATTTTATGGTCCACATCATTATATTGGTTTTCTTGCCCGTATAAGGAAATAATAACGTCATTTTTTAACCATCTTTTAACCTGTCTCATTCACTGGTCAGTTAAAATAAAGACCATTTTCTAGAAGCGCGCTCCTTCCGCCGGAGTTCCATGACCCTCCAGGGTAATAAAACTGTTGGCTGGAGCCGTAAAACTGGCCTGTCCGTCGCGAACTATGACCTGTGGACGGGCGCTATGATTACTTTTTTTGTTGGTCACCACCATGGTTAAACGTTGGACTTCGACTGGCAATCCCTGGATGATCATAGGGCGGGTGGCACCATTATTCACCAGGTGGACGACATACATTTTTTTCTCCTGATCACCCAAAGCAGCACATTCTACCGCTTTTTTATTGACAGTGATGGGTAGCGCTTTTAAGTTTTCGGGCACCTGCGCCAATTGTTTAAAATTCCAAAACCGTTGGGTAGGCATTAAGGGTAAATCATGATTGCCGAACACCCCACCCCCCATCAAGGGCGAATAATCGGCTGTAAGCTGCCATTGCAGGATGGACTCGGGCTGACATAGGCGCAGCATACGCACATACAGATTAATTTCTTCCATGGCATAAGTCTCCTCCGCAAAGATATCCGGATAACGCCAGGCTCCCGCATCCATACTACCCTCCCCGACTAACAACGGGAGTCTTAATTTTTCAGCAACATTTTTCCAGTGCAGCAGATTTTCGTCCGCATACCCTCGCCAGGAATGAAAAGACACCGCTCCCAGATATTCATGCGTAGATTTATCCTCCAAGGCCGGTTGGATGAAAGGCCAGCCGTGGGCATCCGCCGTATCACCCAATAACAATTTGGTTTTTAAGCCTCGCTTGGTTAAATGCGCGCCAAGGCCCTTGATGAAAGCGGCATGTTCAGCGGGTTTTTGAAAAACATTAATGCCAAGGTCCGATTCATTAAACGAGAACATGACAAACTCGAAGCCATATTTTTCCCTGGTGAATTGCAGATAATCCCCGATGGATTGATAAATCGCCTCCATTTTAGCCGGATTCAAAGGATTGCCATGCGTACCGTCAGGATTGCGTCCCCAGCTGCGCGGGCCGGTAATGGCCCAATCCGGAGGAAACCAGGCCGATAATATTACCGGCATGCCCAGGGAATCCAGACGTTTAGCCATGCGGATGGCCTGATCAGCGCGCGGATGAATTTTACCTTCCCTGGCCAATGAAAGAGGATTTGTTTTTTCCTCACCATGCCAAAACATCCAGGGCATTTCCACCCGTCCCCAACGCACCGGCAGGTTGTTCAGACAATAATCAATAACCGGGGGATCGGTCTGAGGATTTTGCAACCGGAAATTGCCCCCAAATCCCTTAAAAGGCCGGCCAAATGGCCCTGGTTCCAGGGAAACGGTTACCGGTGAACGGTCCACTAAACCGCTGGCATGAATGGTAAAATTTTTATAACCGGATGTGCCTTTAATCAAATATCCGGTCATCAGGGCAAAATATACTTCCAGATCACCCTGCATATTTTTTCGCATGACTATTTCGGTTCCTTCATTAATCAGCACGTCCAGTTGTCGCAGCTCACTGCGCACTTTAATGCCTTTGGCCGCACCGCGCAACAATTCCGTCCCGCTGGAAGGTACAGCTGTGGATATGGTCAACGGTGTCGGGTCCACCAGTTGTATTTTGGCATCGCCGAATTTGCCGGCCGGCAAATCAAGCATAAAAAACATGCCGATGATCTGAGTATCGCGCTGACACTGATATTGCAAGCGCACTGTCGCGTGTCCGGAACCAAGGTCTTCCACAGTTTGCTCATAAAAAAAACTGTCGATGGATACACTCGTAAACTGGGTTTGACCATCGCGGCGGTAATGATAGGTGGCCCGTTCTTTAGCAGTTTTTCGCACCACCGACCAGGTTGGCCCGACTAAACCGAGCGAACTATTCAATTCCATCAACTCTCCGTCCACCCGGATACCGCTGATATTACTCCATGGCGCCACTTCCGGTTGAGCGGATAAACGCATGGATAGAGTAAAAAAGAGAATAAAAAGGCAATTTTGACGAGCTTGAAACATAGACTGGAGGCTTATTTAAAGTAACAAATTAGGAGATTGTAGAAAAAAACAGCATATTCTTTTTCCATAATCTCAATATTCCTTAATTTTATTGGATCGTATCAATTGACCATTTGCTATTTACTGCAATATCAGGCTCACAGGGGCAACGGAAGTAAGATATGGGTCTACTGTGGTAGTGATGTAAGTCATTGGTGTTTAGCTTTGTCAATGGATATTTTTAGCAATTTGAACTATTTAACAATTAATAACTATACTTATGAACAATGATACTTACACCAAGGGCCAGTTGTGGGTCTTGGTCTTGTTGCGTTTGCTGATCGGTTGGCATTTCCTTTATGAAGGAATAGTAAAATTATGGAACACCAATTGGTCGGCAGCTGGATATTTGGTTGATTCGAAAGGCTGGTTTGCCAAGATGTTCGCCACCATGGCCTCCAACCCGGATACTGTAAAAGTGATTGACGTACTCAATGTCTGGGGTCTGATTTTGGTCGGTTTAGGTTTATTAACCGGTTTTTTGATGCGCCCGGCTATTATTGGCGGCATTGTACTATTGCTGTTCTATTATTTGTCCCATCCTCCGCTTATCGGATACACCTTTGCTATGCCTAGCGAAGGCAGTTACCTGATTGTCAATAAGAATTTGATCGAAGCGGCTGCGTTGGCTATTCTGTATGTGTTTCCTACCAGCCATATCATCGGTATGGATCGGATTTTAGCCGGGTGGTTTAAAAAACCAGCCACTGCGTAACCAGATTATATCATTAATTCAATTCTTCAAAAAATTCATCTAACTAATTATGGAAAAAGGTAATAATCAAAATACTTTCAACCGGCGCAACCTCCTCAAAGGCTTAGCGACAATTCCTGTGTTAGGGGCATTTTGGGGTGTCGCCAATGCTAAAAAATCTCACGATTCCGGCATCAGGGACGCTATTCTAAAAGAACTCAACATCGATGCCGCTGCACCACCGCCATCCGGTTCTATGGACGGAGACCCGTTACGCATCGGAATCATTGGGTTTGGTATACGCGGTGAACAATTGATGCGTGCCGCCGGCTTTGCCACGCCCACCTGGATGGAAACTATGAAAAAAAATAACCTGGACAACCCAAAAGATACCCGGCTGAAGGACTTTTTAGAACAAGAAAAATTAAACATCCGCATCACCGGTGTCTGTGATGTATTTGATGCCCATGCGGAAGCAGCTATTGAGGCCGGAACTGCCGACGGTAACAAACCTAAACGGTTCCGCACATACGAAGAGATGTTTGCCAGCCCGGAGGTAGATGCGGTGATTATTGCTACTCCGGACCATTGGCATGCCCCCATGGCCATCGCCGCCGCCCAAGCCGGTAAACACGTTTATGTGGAGAAATGTATGACCCATAAAGTGAGCGAAACCCTTAGACTGAAAGAAACCATTGAAAATACCAAAGTGGTCTTTCAGGTAGGGCATCAACACCGCCAGACCCAAAGCTTCCTCACTGCCCAGGATATAGTTAAGAAAAATGTATTGGGTCACGTATCCCTCATCCAGGTAGCCACCAACCGCAACGATGATAACGGAGCCTGGCAGTACAAAATCCATGAAAAAGCCAGCGAACAAACCATTGACTGGGCGCAATTCCTGGGTAATGCACCTCAAATTCCCTACAATGCCGAACGTTTCTTCCGCTGGCG
>JAYRWN010000345.1:0-4364 GCA_041917975.1 Saprospiraceae bacterium
TAATCAAAATGGAACTCTTGAATTTCTCGAAGATCAACTTACAATCGATCAAGAGTTTATTGAATCTGCTCAGCAGGGTAGACCATTAAGTCAACGATTTCGGTTTGCAAATACTTGTGCTCAAAAAGGCTGCAATAATTGGAATGGTCAGAAATGTACCGTTTATGATCAAATAAAGGACATATTGACCAAGACCGAAATTTTAGATTTTGAATTACCGAAATGCTCAATACGCCATGAATGCAGATGGTTTCTTCAGGAAGGTTCTAAGGCGTGTTTTATCTGCCCAAAAGTCCATACTGAATTCATGATGGATTAAATAGATTAACTAAATGTTGGAGGCAGCGCCAAAGCATGGGCTGCCTCACTATTTATATTTATATACCTGCACCCTATACATACTCACAACGCCACCATCACACGGCAACCTGCCAGCCGCCGCGGTCTATCCGTTCTTTTTCGGTTTTAATAGCGGCCTGTGTGCGATAAGTATCAACCTCCATTTCGTATTGTATTTTATTTTTGGTCCTGTGATTGAGTATGGAGGTAAATTCTTTATGCTGCATCTCAAAACCAAATTCATGTTTGTGCAACACCAAGTCATAAGGACTACGATTTGATATAAGTTTTACAAATATGGGAGCTGTTTCAATGGCAATAAATAATAAAGTAATGAATATGCTGGCGATAAAAATGGCTTTGCTCCGTTCGGCCAAACGACTTAAGGCCTCTAAACGAGCAGCCAATCCATCCAGAGCTGAACGTTGTAAAGTGGTAATTCCTGCGGCAGTATTGACCTCCAGCTGGCGGATTTGATCTTGTTTTTCCGTAATCAGTAGCTCGTTTCTGGCGCTGGTTTCTTGAAGTTCCAGTTCGGCCCGGTCTGCATCTGCTCTTTTCGCTTTATAAATAGGGCCGAGATTTTTATGTTTGGATCCGCCGGTTCCATCCGCCTCCTGCTGTGCAATTAGAGCGAGTTCATCCCGCTTTATTTGTTGTGTCTGAATTTCGGCTTTCAACCGGTCGATTTCAGTTTGGTAGGCTATAATCCGGGGCTCGAACCGCTCCTTAACTTTTCCTTCCTGGGTCTTAAACACCTCCTGTTCCATACTAACCAGTTCGGCATTAATTTCCTTTTCAAATATTTTTAATTCTAAAGGTTTGGAAATGACGATGGCGATGATGGTGGCCAGAATAAGTCGCGGTAAGGCGGTAAACAGATCACCCCAACCGGAACCACGTTTTTTCATACTGCTCACGATGTACCTGTCCAGATTAAAGATGACCATCCCCCAAACTAATCCAAAGGCCAAGGCTACCCATACCGAATCAAAAACAGTAAAGATGGCATAAGCTGCTGCAATCACCGCCAAAACACCGGTAAAAAATACAGTAGCTCCGATGCCAACATATTTATTAAAATCCGTAGGTGTGCGTCTCAAGATGGAGTCATGTACTCCGGAACAAAACAGAAAAAAAAGGTTTACCGATTTCATATTAGCCAGTTTTTAGATATTTGATGTCAGGTAAACCACGAAATACCATTGAAAAGTATATCCAAAGGAATATTTTCGACGAGGAAGTAAAAATTGTACCCTCATCGCCAATTTTTTTTGTGTAAGAGAATCCTCAATTAGATCACCTGACCACAAATTCCCAAGTTCCACTGCCTACTTCTATTTGAAAATAATCGTCTTTAAGTCCCAGGGTCTTGATACCACTCACCTGGTTTAGCGGTTGATTATTCAGGCTAATTTGGCTATTAATTTTTGCTGGAAGATAAATGGTGGCCCTGGTATTGACCGGAATTTTTACCTCAAAGACTATTACCCCGCCATTTTGCCGCCAACGGGAGGTTACTTCACCATAATAACTTTTAAGATCGGCCCGAGCCATCTCCAAGTCCGGCTGAGGATGAGGACGGATGGTGATGTGTTTGTATCCGGGCTGCAGCGGATCGGTATCGAGCCCGGCGACGATGCGATACATCCAGTCTCCGATGGCTCCATAGGCATAATGATTAAAGGAGTTCATGGAAGGAGTCTGGAAAGTACTATCCGGTTTGATGCCATCCCAGCGTTCCCAGATGGTGGTGGCGCCCATTTTTACCGGGTATAACCAGGACGGGTAAGACTCCTGCAGCAATAGGCGATAAGCCACGTCCGTATAACCGAACCTGGTCAACACGTGAGTTAAATAAGGCGTTCCTAAAAATCCAGTGGTCAGATGATAGCCATAACTTCTAATGTTTTCTACCAATCGTTCCGCTGCAGAAGCGCGTAAAGTTTCCGGGAGCATGTCAAAGTTCAAAGCCAGGACGTACGCTGTTTGTGTGCCGGAAACTAACCGCCCGGTCGCTGTCATGTACTCACGCATAAATGCTTCCTTTATAGTCTTGAGTAAGGCCGTGTATTCATTCACCTCCTGGTTGCGACCCAGAACCCGGGCAGCGTTGATCAATAATTGGGTAGAGTAAGCATAAAAACATTGAGCGATCAGATATTTGTCGGTGACCGCTGCACGGCCATCATTATCATCAAATGGTCGGTAAAATAACCAGTCACCAAAATGAAAACCGGTATTCCACAAATTATCCTTGCTGTTATTCCGCATGAACTCCACCCATTTTTTCATGCTTGGGTATTGTTCTTCCAGGATCCGTACATCACCATAAGCCAGATACATGTCCCAGGGGATTACGGTGGCCGCATCCGCCCAACCGGCCGAACCACCAGCCATTTTACCGAGGACATTTGGAACCACAAAAGGCACTCTGCCGTCTTCATTTTGGTCCGCAGCGACATCTTTTAGCCATTTTGCCATAAAATTTCGTACCCCAAAATTAAACGACGCTGTGCGGGCAAAAGCTTGCGCATCTCCAGTCCAACCCAACCGCTCGTCCCGTTGAGGGCAATCCGTTGGCACATCCAGAAAGTTACCCCTCTGGCCCCACTGAATGTTGTGCTGCAGTTGGTTAATTAACAGGTTGGAAGACACAAAATTTCCGGTACGTTCCATGTCCGAGTATAGCGCTGTGGCAGTAAAATTCTCTGGCTTGATTTGTCCGGGGTATCCCTCCAGCCGAATATAACGGAACCCCTGGAAGGTAAAAGTCGGTTCGAAAATTTCTTCTCCGCCCCCTTTTAAAATGTAGGTATTTAATTGTTTGGCCGGGCGCAGATTTTCGGTATAAAAATTACCCTCCTTATCTAAAACTTCGGCATGGCCGACGGTGAATTTTTCGCCGGACTGACCACTTACTTTTATCTGCACCCATCCAACTAAATTTTGACCAAAGTCAACAACTTTTTCTCCTTTAGGGGTAGTGATAATGGACTTAGGTTTAAAGGTCTCATGTTTACGTATCGGCTCATTATAAGTAGCAATAATTTTAGCCTTGGGAGCCTCGAGTACTTTTACCGGAGTCCAATGGCGATCATCAAAGGTAGCCATCGTCCAGTTAGAGGGTTCCTTACGGGCATCCACCATTTCGCCATGATATATTTCGGAAGTAATGATACTGCCCGTACTGCATTTCCAGGAATTGTCGGTAACCAGGGTCTCATTTTTACCATTGATATATTCAATGTTCACTTGCATCAATAGCGCCAATTGTCGGCCATAAAAATTGCGGGAGTTACTAAAACCGATAAAACCACGATACCATCCACTTCCTAACCGCGCACCCATGGCATTCGAACCCGGGTGTAATAATTGAGTTACGTCATAGACCTGGTATTGGATACGATCCTGATAGGCAGTCCATCCGGGAGTCAAATAATCCTGACCTACTCTTTGTCCATTGATGTACACCTCATAAAGGCCCAGGCTGGTCACATATAGTGTGGCCTTTTTTATTCCTTTAGCTACTTGAGCGATTTTGCGTAAATAGGGGCTGGGCTGGTCTTCTTTGGGTTCTTCATACCCCGGACTAATCCAGGACGCCTTCCAATCAGCTGGGCTTAAAAATCCCATTTGCCAAGTTGCTACGGAACTCCAAGGTGATGTGCGACCATGATTATCATTAATGCGAACTTGCCAATAATACGTTTGTCCGGAAGTTATGGGTCCCCCATAGGGTACGTATACAGATGCATCGCTGGTTACGTGACCGGAAGTCCAGAAGATGTTTTTATTTTTTTGTAAAGCGGCGGGATCAGTTCCTACGCGTATTTCGTAGGCGGTCTGCATTGTATTGCGCAGATCAGATGAAATGATCCAACTAAAACGGGGCTGCTGATTATCCAGTCCTATTGGATTTACCAGATTTTCTATGCGCAAATTTCCAACCGTTAATTGTGAAAAAGCAGGTAGGCCGGAGGCTAATATGGTTAGAATGGTGATCAATTTTTTCATGGCCAAAA
>JAYRWN010000346.1:0-2166 GCA_041917975.1 Saprospiraceae bacterium
AAATGGTTTGATGCCTCGTGGGCGCAGGCTCATGGTTTATATCAAGACCTATTTCCAACATTAACTGCCTTAGACGAAGCCGTTAAGGAGAAAGCAAACCAGCTGAGTGAATATGGAACAGAAGCCTTAAAGGAAATAAAGAAGATGTTGTGGTCTGGTACGGATCATTGGGAAAATTTATTGAGCAAGAGAGCAGCCATCAGTGGCCGGCTGATAAATTCCCATGAAAGCCAGGCCGTCCTGAAAAAAATTAGCTCTAATAAATAAAATGATATGAAAGCAGTGTACATCATCAAAGCAGTAAGAACGCCACTAGGCAGTTTTGGAGGAAAGTTGTTAGGATTTCCGGCAACGGAATTAGGGGCCTTAGCTATTGCAGGAGCCTTGGGCAAAGCTGGAATAGATAAAAATTTAGTTGAAGAGGTGATTATGGGGAATGTGTGCAGCGCCAACCTTGGCCAGGCTCCCGCCCGCCAGGCGGCCCTTAAAGCCGGTCTACGCAGTGAAGTGAATTGCACCACCGTCAACAAAGTGTGCAGTTCAGGCATCAAAGCGGTCATGTACGGGGCACAATCCATCATCATGGGGCATGCCGGTATCGTAGTGGCAGGAGGCATGGAAAGTATGAGTAACATACCATATTATGTCACTGGTGCCCGGTGGGGATTAAAATATGGGAATGGTCAACTGATCGATGGCCTGGCAAAAGATGGATTAACGGATGCCTATGATGGAAGCGCTATGGGCATTTGCGCTGATCATACCGCCCATAAATATCACATTTCTCGCGAAGCCCAAGACGAGTTTGCCATCCGGTCCTATAAATTTTCAGAAGCTGCCACCAATTCCGGTGCCTTTAAAGCTGAAATTATTCCTATTGGTATACCTCAGCGCAAAGGAGACCATCTTTTATTAGATGAAGATGAAGAATATCGCAACGTCAATTTTGACCGGATGCTAACTCTAAAGCCTGCTTTTACGCCTGATGGTACGGTCACCGCCGCCAATGCCTCCACTATTAATGATGGTGCAGCTGCTTTGATATTGGCCAGCGAAGAGAAAGTGAAAGAACATAACCTTACGCCTTTTGCCCGTATTGTCAGTTGGGCTGATGCCGAGCAAGATCCTCAGTGGTTTGCCACCTCACCTACTTTAGCGGCCCCTTTAGCCCTTAAGCGTGCCGGAATGGTTATGAATGATATGGACTTTGTGGAAATTAATGAAGCTTTCGCCGTGGTTGCCTTAGCTTTTAATAAAATCCTGGATGTCAATCCTGATATTGTTAATGTCCATGGCGGAGCGGTGTCATTGGGTCATCCCCTGGGTGCGTCTGGTGCACGTATATTAACTACTCTATCGCATGTTTTAGATCAAAAGAATGGTAAATACGGTTTAGCAGCCATCTGCAACGGTGGTGGTGGCGCATCGGCAATGGTTCTTGAGAAAGTTTAATTTTACCGTGATTTAGTCAATGGGCCGATTTTTTATCCTTCTTCTTTTCCATGTTATGGTAAACCCATTGGCTGCCCAGCAAAAAGTCCACGTGCTGGTCATCACCGGAGGGCATGATTACGATACATCAGCCTTTAACCGCATGTGGGATGAAATGCCCGGTATGTCTTGGGAGTTGGTCGTACAGCCCATAGCTAATCAATGGATTGCCGCAGGGCGACTTGAACGGTTTGGTGCCCTGGTGTTCTATGACATGTACGATAGCATTTCTTCCGATGAACAAATGGGTTATGTGAACCTAGTGAAGCAAAAAAAACCGATGATTTTTTTGCATCATAGTCTGGCTTCTTATCAGCGCTGGCCGGAATTTAAGGAGATAGTTGGAGGTCGTTATCACACCTTGGATGGTCAACGCGTCTCCAATTACCATCATGATCAATGGATGAATATTTTTATCAATAATCCCAAACACCCGGTAACCTCCGGTTTGCAGAATTACCGCATTTTTGATGAGACCTATGGCCAGGTGGAAATCCGTCCGGATATTCAACCATTGCTGACTACCGATCACCCACTCAGCATGCCCACTGTGGGTTGGATTAATTCCTACCAGGGGCATGATATTATTTACTTGCAAGGTGGGCATGGGCCTGAAGCGTTTAAGGACCATAATTTTAGGCAAATTCTAGCCCAGACCATCCGTTGGAGTGTATA
>JAYRWN010000347.1:0-3013 GCA_041917975.1 Saprospiraceae bacterium
ACGTCTATAAGGGTCCTAAAGCAAAGGAAAAATATCCGGAGGCGGCAGAATCCGGCGTAGTCGAAATACACACCAAATTAAATACGCTGGATGAATTGAAACAAAATCTAACCGAAAAAGTAAATAAACTAACCGAAGATGAAATATTTAAAGTGGTGGAAGAACAACCGTTATTTCCGGGATGTAATACTTCAACAGAGGAAAATGAAAAACTGGATTGTTCTAAAACTAAATTATTAGAGTATATCTATCGGAATATTACCTACCCGCAGGCAGCTCGCGAGGCGGGGATACAAGGGCAAGTGGTGATTCGTTTTGTAGTAGAAAAAGATGGTACATTAAGTAACCTGGAAGTAGTCAAGGAAATTGGTGGAGGGTGTGGTGAGGCCGCAAAACTGGTGTTTGATAAAATGAACCAGCAAGGCCTGAAATGGACGCCGGCGAAACAACGGGGCAAGGTAGTCCGTGTTGTTTATAATGTGCCGGTTAAATTTAAATTGGAGGAGACGGTACCAGCCCAGGAACAAGGTTCCATTGCTTCTGGGGCCACGCACAAACAAACTTTAATCCGGCCTGTATTCAGCACTTGTGCTAACAATGATGAGCGTTGCTCACACGAAGAATTTATCAAATATATTTATAAAAACATTCATTACCCGGCAGAGGCACGCCAAGCTAATAATACCGGGATGGTTCAGGTGAAATGGACCGTAAATAAGCAAGGTAAAATACATGCAGAGGTAAAAGGAACGGGGATGCACGAGTCCATCATCAGCGATGTCCAAAGACTGTTCAACGACATGCCGGCCTGGAAACCGGCTACTCAGCGGGGTAATCCAGTCGATTATAGCGGGACAACCAATATCGCTTACATCCTGGAAGGAAAGGATAAAAGAATGGGACCTAAAGTGGAAAATGATCCGAATACTTTGGTGGTCGTCGGTTATCTGATTGATGATGATCAGGATAAATTACCTCCTCGACCACCGGCAAGTGAGATAAAGAATACGTTAGAGGTGGTGAACCTCAAAGTGTTTCCAAATCCTGCTAATGCCAAAATAGAAATACAATTTGCTGCAGAAGCCAAACCCCTGGAACTGATGATATTCGATGTCAACTACAAACAATTTTATACCGAAAAAGTAGCTTTCTTTAGTGGCATCTACCACCATACAGTGAACCTGACCAATGCCCCGGCTGGTACATATTTTCTAGTCATCAAACAGAGTGAAAAAACGTATACGCACCAGCTGGTCCTCAAGAATTAGTGAGAGTTTAAGTTTAGATAAGAGCCGGTCAGGGTTAATTCGGGCCGGCTTTTCATCGAATGAATTAATCAGACTCCGGTAATGCGCCGTTTATATTCGGCCAGGGCTTCATCCAGACGTATTTTGGCGGAAGCATCACCTGCATTGTGGGACGGATGAATAAATAATTTTACCCCGCGTTCCGCCAGGATTTCGGCTACGGTGGTTACCGTCATCCAGACACAGGTGACAAAAGCCATAGTACTAACCGGGCCTATTTTATCCACATGATTTTGTAATGGAACGGAAGCATCTTCTATGGGGGCGCACGTATCGACCACGATGTCTGCTACGTCAAAAATAGTTTTGCCACTGCTATGTCGTGTTTGTTTTCCTTTGGCAAATTCGTACGAACCAAAAGCGATCACCTTCATGCCCCTCTTTTTAGCTTCCAAGGCTACATCAATATTGACATTATTAATTCCAGAATGGGAAAAGACCCACATGGTGTCCCGCGGATCAAAATTATAACCCTTCATAATTTCCACGCCATACCCTTCCACGCGTTCCAGGAAGATAAACTGGTGTACGCCCATTTCTCCGGTGATGCGGGTAAAAAAGGTGAGGGGCAGCTCCACCATGGGGTGGAAACCAACAAATCCACCAATGCGTGGGTACATTTCTTCCACCGGTATGGTGGCATGACCACAACCAAAGGTGTGGACCCAGCGACCACATTCGATGGTGTCCGCCATGACGGCGGCGGCAGCTTTAATGCGATCCAATTGAGTATCCTGTATATGTTGCATGATGGAACGGACCTGATCTAACCATTGTAAAGCCAGCATTTTGATTATATTTTTTTGGTTTGAGAATATTTATGAAAGATGATGAAGGCCAGCAGACTCATCGCCAAGGAAGTAAAAAGAACCATCCAGGCGTAGTTCTGAATACCATATTGATCCGCAATTAATCCCATCAGATAATTTAATATCATGTTGCCAGTTAACGCCAGAACAAAGGCGATACTAAAGGCGGTTCCGGACAACTGCGTATAAACGGCTCCAATTAAACCAAGCATGACCGGAAAACCACAACCTAAGCCACCGCCAAACAAGACCATGCCTAACATTAGAATAAACCCAGAGCCACCAATCTGGATGCACAGGCAAGCCAACATCAACATTATCATGGAGATCGTTACGATGTTCACCGGTTTGGTTTGTCGAAATAGGGTACCCATGAGTAATCGCATGACGGTCATACCGGCCATATAGGCGGACAAGGCAAAAAGGCCCAGTTTGTCTCCAACCTGATGGGCATCACGGAGATAAAGGGTAGTCCAGTTATTGATGATCCCCTCAAAAGCGCTCTGGAAAAACAAGAAAAAACCGGTGAGTAAGAGAAATACATCGCTTAACATTTTTTTCCCCTGGGCCAGTGGGAATCCGTTGATATTTTTAGGAGGGGGTAATTTGATCACTCCAAAACCTATGGCTGCCCCCAAAGCGATTATTCCTGCAGTAACCAATATAGTTTCCACACTGACCTTAGACTGTAACGAGCCTAATAAGAAGGGTAATCCTAAAGCTCCGAGGCCAAAAAACACGCCCATCAAAGCCAGATCAGCGCCTTTATTATCCGTGCTGATGTCGGCAACTAAAGCGCTCGTACCACCGTTAATAATACCTCCGGCTAATCCAAAGAAAAAAACTAATCCTAATAGAAGCGCATAAGAAGTTAGCCAGACGATACCCCAAAATCCC
>JAYRWN010000348.1:0-30805 GCA_041917975.1 Saprospiraceae bacterium
TATTATTATTTCAAGCACTTTAAAGAGCACCTCCGGAATTTCTGCCACCGCAAAATCCCTTACTTTTAGCACTGAAAAAGATGTATTAGCCATCGCAGGAGGATTGATAGATGGGAAAAACCTGTTAAGCGACGGCCGATTAATAGATATTAACCGAAAACCAGAGATAAAAATTAATTTTTCCAAAGCGGTTAATCCGGGCACGATTTCTGAAAATTCCGTCACTTTGGCCAGCAAATCGAATCCTGTCAAAATCGCTTTGACCTTTGAAAATGACCACAAAACGGTCGTGGTTACACCATCCGCAAATTTAAATTATTTAGATCGGTATACCTTAACTCTCCAAAATACCATCAAAGGAGCAGATGGCTCGGCATTCAATGGTTTCAGCAAATCATTTCACACGGCCTTTGACCTGACACCAAAATTTCCGATTATTCCCGATGAGGAATTATTGACTCTCGTCCAACGGCAAACGTTCCGCTACTTTTGGGATTTGGGAGCAGGTAGCCGTGGATTGGCTCCCGAACGAAATTCCTCCCCAAACACCATCGCCGTTGGGGGGACCGGATTTGGTGTTATGGCCATCATAGTAGCTATGGAACGCGGATTTATTACCCGATCGCAAGGGGTTGAACGCTTGAATCAAATCCTGGATTTTTTAAACGTTGCCGACCGATTTCATGGTGCTTTCCCCCATTGGCTGAATGCGACTAACGGCAGAGTCATCCCTTTTAGCGCCAACGACAATGGGGCCGACCTTATCGAAACAGCTTATCTGATGCAAGGCTTACTTACTGTACGCCAGTACATGAATTCCGCTGCGGCAACAGAACAAACCATCATCGATAAAATTAATGCCCTTTGGGATGCTGTGGAGTGGAATTGGTTTAGACGAGGTAACCAGGATGTTTTATACTGGCACTGGAGTCCGGATAAAGAATGGATCATGAACTTTCCCATCGTGGGTTATAATGAAGGGCTTATCCCCTATTTTTTAGCTGCTTCTTCCCGTACACATGCCATTAATGCAGATCCTTACACCAAAGGGTTTATGAAAAACGGAAGTGTAAAAAATGGCAAGACATATTACAACCATATTTTACCCTTAGGTGAAAATTTAGGCGGTCCTTTGTTTTTCGCTCATTATTCATTCCTCGGCCTTGATCCCCGGCTCTTAGAGGACCAATTCGCCAATTTCTGGGAGCAAAACCGCAACCATACCCTGATTAATTACGCGTATTGCATAGCCAATCCGAAACTATTTATTGGCTATAGTGCCGATTGCTGGGGCTTGACTGCTTCCGATAATGCCAGTGGTTACAGCGCTCATTCACCGACCAATGATCTGGGTGTTATTACGCCCACTGCCGCATTAAGTTCGTTCCCTTACACCCCACTTGAATCGATGCAAGCACTAAAATTCTTTTATTATACTCTGGGAGATCGCATTTGGAAAGAATATGGTTTTGTCGATGCATTTGATTTAGAAGAAGGCTGGTATGCAAATTCATTCTTGGCCATTGACCAGGGGCCAATTATCGTTATGATCGAAAATCACCGCACTGGACTACTCTGGGATCTGTTTATGTCTTGTCCGGAAGTTCAAAAAGGTAAACAAGTATTAGGCTTTAAATAAAATAAACTTATGTTTTCCAGCTAATTATAATCTAGAATCATCAGGAAGTATAACATTATGGAATGGAATCCGCAATTATACGACCAGAAACATAGATTTGTCTCCAAATTCGGGGAAGAACTAATCGATTGGTTAGCACCTTTGCCAGGAGAAAATATATTAGATGTAGGCTGCGGAACAGGTGATCTGGCAGATATAATCAGCCAAAAGGAAGCCAGGGTAATCGGAATTGATCACTCAAAAGAGATGATCATTTCCGCAAAAAATAAGTACCCCCACATCCCGTTTTATCGGATGAGAGCAGAGGAAATCCAGTTCAATCATAAATTTGATGCCGTATTCAGCAACGCCACTTTACATTGGGTGCTGGAAAAAGAAAAAGCCATTGACAGTATTTACAACTGCTTACAACCTCATGGCCGTTTTGTCGGTGAATTTGGCGGAAAAGGTAATGTTGCTAACATCGTTACTGCTCTGCGCGATGCACTGTCCCGCGAGAGATTCTTTGCTCGGGCTGAAAAAAATATCTGGTACTTTCCTTCCCTTAGTGAATACACCTCTTTATTGGAAGAGAAAGGATTTCGGGTAACTTTAGCCGCCCATTTTGATCGTAATACTTACCTCGACGAAGAAACAGGATTAAGAAATTGGGTGCTTATGTTTGGTAAAGCTTATTTACATGATTTAGAACAGAGCAGAATCGACCGCATAATCAATAGCATGGAATACCAATTAAAAAACACTAATTATGATCAACACGGTTGGTTTGCCGATTATGTCAGATTGCGTTTTATAGCAATAAAATGTCCTTGAAAAACATCTTTTAATCTATTTAAACATTTCCAAATGCAGGAATTATTTCGTGACCTCTTTAATTATCAGCACCATTACAATCTCGAGCTGTCAAAAATATTTTCATTTAATTTGGAACGGTGTCCAGAGAAAAGTGTCTCCATTTTTAACCACTTGTTGAATGCACATCAAATTTGGAATAATCGTATTCAAAATTTATTTCCGGCTTTTAAGGTGTGGAAAATTCACCCTTGGTCTGAAATCCCGGACATTATTGAACAGAACCATTTACAATCGATGCAGATCATCTCCGCATATGATTTAGAGGTATCGATAACATATAAAACTACAACCAGAGAATTATTTTCCAATTCTATCAGAGATATCTTATTCCATATTATTAATCACACCACCTATCACCGTGGCCAAATTGTTATGCTTTTTCGTGACCGAGGTATTGCCCCCTTGGAAAACGATTATATTTTTTATAAAAGGGAATTCAATAATTCCCTATAACTAACTTTATAAAAGAAAGTATCCCATGAATAATCTTAGTCCTGACATTATCGCCTATAACCAAAAATTTGCCGAAGCTGAACGCGAAATATGCTCGTATTTGGCCAAACTTATCTCCACGCATTTGCCGCAAGCGGAAAACAAATTATGGCATGCTCATCCAGTATGGTTTATCAATGGCAATCATTTAGTTGGTTATAGTGTTTTAAAAAATTGCGTTCGGCTATTATTTTGGAGTGGCCAGTCTTTTGAAGAACCTGGGCTACTGCCGGAAGGGAAATTTAAGGCTGCCGAAGCGCGGTACCAAAATGTTAATCAAATAAACAGTTCGGACATCCAGCGTTGGTTAGACAAAGCTGCCATCATCCAATGGGACTATAAAAACATCGTAAAACGTAAAGGCCGGTTAGAGCGGCTTTTTTAATATTTTGATCCCTGAGCCGTAGGAGAGAATCACTAGGACAAGATGGTTAGTCAACTTGTTTGACTGGGCGAAAACTTTGGACCGTCCCAACCATTTGAAATAAAATTGAAATTGAGCAACCAAAATATTCAGCCTTAAATGGTCCATATTTTATTGATAGGTACCAATGGCCGCAAAATATTACTCATGGCCTCGCTTGTTTGAGGCCAACTAACCAGTCTACAACGATCCTTTCTAATATTAATTCATGCAAAGTCAAAAAATAATTAAAAAAGAGTTAATCCCATGTATTTTTACGGAACGCAAATACACCATTATGGTTTTTAATAAAATGTATGCTACTGCTCATGTTTTTGCACTTGCCGGATTTATGTTCATTTCCGCAGTGCAGAGTCAGTCTCCAGTAAACTTTGTTGAATTAGTAAATCCCCTGGTGGGAACTGATTCTAAATTTGAGTTATCCAATGGCAACACCTATCCAGCCATTGCGCTCCCCTGGGGCATGAATTTCTGGACCCCACAAACCGGAGAAATGGGCAACGGCTGGTGTTATCAATATACAGCAAATAAACTGAGGGGGTTTAAACAAACTCATCAGCCTTCTCCGTGGATAAATGATTATGGAGCGTTTTCCATTTTTGCAACCACGAATAAATTAGTTTTTAATGAAAAGGAACGCGCCAGTTGGTTTTCCCATAAAGCGGAAGTAGTACAACCAAATTACTACCGGGCCTATTTAGCAGATTACAATACGACTGTAGAAATTACGCCTACCGAAAGGGCTGCGTGTTTTCGGCTTACCTATCCTCGCACGGATAGTGCTTTTCTAATTGTTGATGCTTATTTCAAAAATTCTGCGGTCCAAATTTTCCCTGAAGAACGGAAAATAATCGGATATGCCTCTAACCATCAAGGCGGTGTACCGGATAACTTTAAGAATTATTTTGTCATCCAATTGGACCGGGATTTTGATGCTTATTATGGCGTAGATACCGGACTCATTATCCCTGATCAAAAATTAAGCAGAAGCGCACATGCTGGTGCTATCATCCGTTTTAAAACCACAGCCAACGAACAAATTCAGCTCAAAATAGCTTCATCTTTCATCAGTCCGCAACAAGCTGAATTGAACCTTCAGCGGGAAATCGGCACCAAAACGTTTGATGAAATTAAAAAAGCCGGTGAGCAAGCATGGAATAAGCTTTTAGGACGCATAGAGGTAGAGGGAGGGACCGATGCACAACGCACCACCTTCTATACCGCCCTTTATCGAACCATGCTTTTCCCCCGAAAGTTTTTTGAATTTGATCAAAATAATAACTTAATACACTATAGTCCTTATGATGGAAAAATTCATCCCGGCTATATGTTTACCGATAATGGATTCTGGGATACTTTCAGAGCTGCATTTCCACTTTATACGTTACTGTTCCCCAGTTTAAACAGTCAGATCATGCAAGGTTTAGCCAATACCTACCGGGAGAGTGGTTGGCTGCCTGAATGGGCTAGTCCGGGTCATCGCGACTGTATGATCGGCTCAAACTCAGCAATAATAATTGCGGATTCGTATTTTAAGAATATCCCTAATCCGGATATTGCCACCTTGTATGAAGGCATGCAAAAAAATAGCCGTTTTGCCGGACCACTGAGTTCTGTAGGTCGCTTCGGTGCAGACTACTATAATCAGTATGGCTATATTCCTTATGATGTTGGAATCCCGGAAAATACAGCTCGTACTTTAGAATATGCTTTTGCTGATTTTACCCTATGGAAATTAGCAAAATTATTAGATCGGCCTCAAGTTGAAATTGACACTTATGCAAAAAGAGCCCGCAATTATCGCCATGTTTTTGATCCTTCGGTAAACTTTGTGCGTGGACGCAATAAAGATGGCACATTTCAAACTCCTTTCCGGCCAGATAAATGGGGCGATGCTTTCACGGAAGGATGTTCTTGGCACTGGACGTGGTGTGTGTTTCATGATGTTGAAGATTTAATCCATTTGATGGGTGGTCCTCAACATTTTATCGCCAAGTTAGACTCTGTATTTACGGCAGCACCTACGTTTGACGATTCCTATTATGGATTTCCAATCCATGAAATAACGGAAATGGTAGTGATGAATATGGGCCAATATGCCCATGGGAATCAGCCCATCCAGCATATGCCGTATTTATATGTCTATGCAGGAGCACCCTGGAAAACTCAATTCCATGTGCGTAACATTATGGACAAGTTATATACACCGCTTCCGGACGGGTTGTGTGGTGATGAAGATAATGGGCAAACCTCGGCCTGGTATGTGTTCTCTGCGATGGGTATGTATTCGGTAACTCCAGGCACCAATCAGTATGTTTTGGGTTCGCCCCTATTTAAAAAAATAACCTTGTATTTGGAAAATGGCAATTCGTTTATCATTTCCGCTCCCAATAATGCTCCAGCTAATTATTATGTCCAAGATATTAATCTGGATAACCAGCCCTATTCAAAGAATTATTTAAAACACGATGACCTGATTAAAGGGGGGATATTATCCTTGACCATGTCCTCTCTACCCAATACAAATCGCGGCACGGACAAAAAGGATTATCCATATTCCATGTCACAGGAATTAAAATGATCTTATGTTAAAAACTACAATTTAGCTACTTGTTTTCGTAGCAAGGATGACACGGTTAATTCAAAATAAACCACGATCAGTACAATGGATAATTCCAAAATTAAATAAATAAAACCGGAAATATGTACCTGATTAAAGTGGGTGATAATTATTACTGAAGTTACAATAAATTAGCCAATGCAATTAATAATAAATATTGCCACCAAGTTTTACTTAATAATTAATAACAAAACCACGAATAAGCAGCCAAACAACAGCCCATAATAATAAGTGGTTTGATAAAATGTTGAGGCCACCCTTATAGGTCAGGCAAAAAATAAATAATACCACCTAACAAAGCAACCGAAAGAGTTGCTCCACTAACGTCAATTAAAAAAAAGTGTTCACGGTTTTTTAATTAATGTGAATAATAATTTACTAATCCTGGTCGACCAAATTAAAACAAAAGGTTTTATTATACAAGTTCAATTCTTTCCGGCGAGGTATAGATATTAAAACGATCACCTTTTAAGAAACCGATCAGGGTTAGGTCATGTTGCTCGGCCCACTCGACAGTCAGTGAAGATGGGGCTCCAACTGCCACAAAAACACCCAATCCGGTCATACACACCTTTTGAATCAACTCAAATCCGGCGCGCCCGCTGACCAGACAAAGCGATTGGTCCCACGGCAAGGCCAGGCCAAGACGTAATCCAGCGCCGATTAATTTGTCCACGGCGTTATGCCGGCCGATATCTTCCCGAACTAACAAAAGGTGGCCTTTATCATCAAACAGCGCTGCGGCATGTACGCCTCCGCTGTTTTTAAAGTCTAGTTGCTCCTGCTCCAAAGCCGGAACTATGCGACTTAATATGTCCTGGCGTACCAGCGGATGTTGTGGTTTAGGTCTGAACCGGGTTGATGACACTAAAAAATCCAGCGATGCTTTGCCGCAAACTCCGCATCCGCTGTTGCTCACCGCATTCCTGCGAAAAACCAATGGATCAAAAGAAACCTCTGAGGCTAAGTGCACAAGAGTAACACAGGATTGCGAATAAGTGAATCCCAATACTTCATTAGCAGCACCGATAATCCCTTCAGTAAACAAATATCCAATGATCAGATCTTCATCGTCACCAGGAGTACGCATGGTGATAACCAGTGAATAAGGATCAGTCCAATGCGGATGAATTAACTGAATTTCCAATGGTTCTTCTTTGGCTAAGGAATCAACTTCCTTTAGCCATGTTCGCCCATTAACCTTGATGATTTCTTTTTTATCTTCAGAAACTGTTAAGCGCATTTGAACCATTTGTATTTGATTAAAGTAAGCATATCTCTGCAACTAATACTTCTGACCCATCAACCACTTAAACTTAATTATTTTGTCCGATTTCTGCTTGCACCGAATTAAGTACTTGGGTTACCGAAGCATAGTCGCTAAACCCACGAGAAAGTAAATACAAATACCTCTCATCGGTTTGCAATAAAAGGGTCGGAAACCCGGTGACTCTTAATTGCTTCACCAAAGCAAATTCGTACTTAGCTTTTTCTTTGGTGGCAAAACTATCAAAGTGTTCGGCGAACAGCCGGTAATCCAGGCCCAATTCTTCGGTCAATGCACGGTAACTTTCCGCAATATCCAAATCTATTGCCTGCTGGAAGACCATTTTCTGGATCATTTTTACCCCTGCAATTTGCTGCTCAGGCTTCAATTCTTTTATTACAACCATGGCCGTGGCTGGTGCCAGGGATGTGGGTTGCCAGTCACTTTCAGAGGGTTTAAAAATTTTGTTTAGAAATGCTTCCCCAAATTTAACGCCGGTCCGGGCCTCCACATGCTGGTATTCTTCCTGAATATAGGAAGCCATATCTTTCAGATGGTTTTTATATTCTACCGGCACCATTCCGCCGGATAATACTTCAAAGTCATACCACCCCTGGTAATCAGCATAAAGTTGTGTCACCACCTCACTGAATCCATAGCACCAACCGCATAAAGCATCGTAACAATAGACGAATTTTGGTCGCATTAATGATAAACTGTATCATCAGGAAGAATGTTGTAAAATTCTTAATTACTCTGGAAAAAAAGACGTTCGGTAGTATGACCTCCTGAAAATAAAAGTAGTCATTGGGTACCAATGACTACTTTCGAATGTGATCGTGTTGGGATTCGAACCCAAGACCCACGGCTTAAAAGGCCGTTGCTCTACCGGCTGAGCTACACGATCTGCCCACCTTTTTCAAAAAAGCGACTGCAAAGATACAATCAATTTTATATTTGACAAGAGTCTATTAAAAAAATAGGGAAAAACAACTTGCGAACATCTGACCTGGCCCAAATTAGAGCGTATATTTACAGCATCTAATTATTCATGATGACAGAAAAAAAAGTAGTCATCTTAGGGCCAGCCTATCCGTTACGGGGCGGGTTGGCCGCTTATAATGAACGTTTGGCTCGTGAGTTCCAAAAGCTGGGTTGGCAAGTTTCCATCTATACTTTTTCACTCCAATACCCTTCCATATTATTCCCCGGCCAGAGTCAATACAGTGATAGTCCTCCTCCCGCCGGATTAGAGATTTTCGTTAAAGTCAATTCCATCAACCCTTTAAATTGGCTACGCATCGGTCAAAAAATAAAGAAGTTTCAACCTGATTTGTTGGTTATGAAGTTTTGGTTGCCTTTTATGGGACCCTGTCTGGGAACTATCGCCAGGATGGTGAGGTCAAATGACACCACGCGTTGTATAGCCATTATTGATAATATTATTCCTCACGAAAAACGGCTGGGGGATAGGTGGCTGGCACAATATTTCGCCAAAGCCATGCATGGATTCGTCTATATGTCTGCAGCAGTTGGTGAGGAATTAAAACTATTCGTCAAAAAGCAACAGCCCACCCAATTCGTTTATCATCCAATTTATGATAATTATGGTTTTCCGGTGAGCCGTGAGGATGCCTTACATCAATTGAATTTAGACCCTAAGTACCATTATATTTTATTTTTCGGATTTATTCGGGATTATAAAGGATTAGATTTATTATTAAAAGCTATGAACCATCCCGGCATACGGGAAGCTGGGATTAAACTTATTATTGCCGGCGAATATTATACAGCCCGCGAACCCTATGACGATTTGATAAAAGGGCTGAACCTGGCGGATTTGGTCGTTGATTGTAGTGACTTTATCCCTGATGAACAAGTACGGTACTATTTTGGAGTTGCTGACCTGGTGGTACAGCCTTATAAATCCGCTACTCAAAGTGGTATTTCACAGATCGCTTACCATTTTGAGAAACCTATGGTGGTCACAGCTGTCGGTGGTCTTCCCGAAATAGTCCCGAACAACCAAGCTGGTTATGTCGTTGATTCAGAGCCTGAGGCCATTGGGACTGCAATATTAAAATTTTTTCGCTTAAACAAGCAGGCTGTTTTTGCCGAGACTGTACGTCAACGCAAACATCTTTTTTCCTGGCAAGCCGTAGTTTCTGCTATCATCAGGGTATCCGGCAAATGAGGATTCCATTTAATTTGTCGGTAGACATATGTTATTTATTTCTATATTTACGTCACAAATTTTAATGTTTGCCAATTTATCCATTAGACCGTATCGTTCGTTCACGAGCGCCATTACGTTTGGGCTTGGCCGGTGGTGGTACGGACGTAAGTCCATATTGTGATACCTATGGAGGGGCTATTCTCAACGCCACAATTAATTTATTCGCCCGGACCACCTTGGAACCTGCACCTGCCGGAAAAATTATTCTTGACGCCAGGGACCTGGATGCTTATGAAGAACTGGAATCTGCTGGTGAACTCGAAACAACAGGTCCATTAAAATTATTAAAAGGAGTTTATAATCGAATAATCAAGGACTATCAATTACCACCGCTGTCACTAAAAATGACTACATACGTCGACGTGCCTAAAGGATCCGGCTTGGGCTCTTCGTCAACTATCGTCACCAGTATCATTGGGGCTTTTGCCGAGTGGCTTAATTTACCATTAGGAGAATATGAAATAGCGCATCTGGCTTATGAAATAGAGCGTTTAGATCTGGGATTGGCCGGAGGCAGGCAGGATCAGTATGCCGCTACTTTCGGAGGTTTTAATTTCATGGAGTTTTATGCACAAGATAAAGTGATAGTCAATCCTCTGCGGATAAAACCAGAATATAAAAATGAACTGGAATTTAACTTGCTTCTTTATTATACCGGGACCAGTCGGGAATCCGCTAATATCATTGATATTCAACGATCTAATTTCACCGCAGGGGCTGAAGCTACTTTGCAGGCTGCGCATGGCTTAAAAGAACAAGCCATCCGGATGAAGGAAGCTATTTTGCGTGGTCAACTGCATGAAATTGGCCTGATCCTAGATTATGGGTGGGAACAGAAAAAGCGCATGGCCCAGGGTATTAGTAACACCCGCATCGATGATATTTATGGTGCGGCCAGAGCCGCTGGAGCTATTGGAGGCAAAATATCCGGAGCAGGAGGTGGAGGTTTTTTTACTATATTTTGTCCCGGGACGTCACGCTTTAAAGTTCAGCGCGCTTTAGAGTCCTTTGGCGGTCAATTTTTACCTTATCAATTTACAGAAGAAGGTATAATTTCCTGGTCAGTACCTAAATAAATCATCACATTATGCAAGAAAAAATTCAATCCATCATTCACAAATCCATAGAAGTAAAACAAAGTTTGCATACGGATCCGCTATTAATAGACACTATTGAACAGATAGTAAAGATTTGTGTGGATTGTTTCGAGAAGGATAACAAAATCCTCTTTTGTGGTAACGGGGGCAGCGCAGCTGATGCCCAACATCTGGCCGCAGAATTTAGTGGCCGGTTTTATAAAGACCGCCGTCCACTCTTTGCGGAAGCTTTACATGTAAACACATCGTATCTCACCGCTGTAGCCAATGATTATTCGTTCGATGAAGTATATTCCCGCTTATTGATAGCGAAGGGCCGAAAAGGAGATGTGCTTTTTGCCATTAGCACTTCTGGCAATTCTAAAAATATTCTGCGGGCTTTAACTATTGCCAGGGAACAAAGGATGACCATCATAGGCATGACTGGAGCATCTGGAGGAGCTATGTATGGTAACTGTGACTACCTGCTTAATGTACCCTCTACCGATACACCGCGTATTCAAGAAGCGCACATCCTGATTGGTCACATTATTTGTCAGTTGGTCGAAGAAAGTTTATTTACATGAATTCGGGACAGCCCACATGGCCGGTACCCTGTATTATTCTGGCGGGAGGATTCGGAACGAGGCTAAGACATATCCTCCCTGACTTACCCAAGCCGCTGGCCCCAATCAATGGTGTTGCGTTTCTCGACTTCTTAATTATGGATTTATCCCGGCAAGGGATAAAACAGGTCATTCTTGCCACAGGGTATAAAAGTGAGCTAATTAAGGATCGTTTCGGAATTTCAAAATATGGCCTAGAAATTCAATATTCTCCGGAAACTGAACCATTAGGCACCGGGGGAGCTATCAGACAGGCTCTTAACTATGCTCATTCAGCCCAGGTATTGATCTTAAATGGAGACAGTTATTGCCCTCTATCACTTAAAATGTTCGTAGAACAAAGCATCAAAAGTGATAAACCAATCAATATTGCCCTAACTTACCTGGCCGACGCCGGACGTTACGGACTGGTAGAACTAAATAATAAAGCTGAAATAGTAAAATTTACTGAAAAGTCACCTGGCTCTTCAGGATTAATCAATGTTGGGATCTATTGTATTCAGAAGGCTTATTATTTAAAACACTCTCCTCAGGGCACTTTTTCCATTGAAAAGGACTTCTTCACTAATATACTGACCCAAAAACTTGTTGCCGGTCAAAAATTCACGAGTTATTTTATCGATATAGGAATACAAGCAGATTTCGAGAAAGCAAATAGAGAATTACCGGTAAGAACTGAACCAAAAAAAATAACTAGATCATTATTTTTAGATCGAGATGGAGTGATAAATAAATACCTTCCGGACGATTATGTAAAAACCATCCGTGAATTCAGATTTCGAAGAGGTGTATTGACTGCCTTAAAGTTATTAAATTCTATGTTCGATTACATCTTTATCACTACTAATCAACAAGGGGTGGGAAAAGGTGTTATGACCGAACAAGAATTAGAAAATATACATCAACATATGCATAATAAAATATACCACCATGGTGGAAGAATAGACCAGATATTTTATTGTACAGCCCTTAAAGAAGAAAACAACTATTGTCGCAAGCCAAATCCCGGCATGATTATAAAAGCACAAAATTTATACCCGGATGTGGATTTAAGATTCGCAGTGATGGTCGGAGACAGTCTTGCCGATATAGACATGGGGAAGCGGATGGGTTTAAAGACAGTGTGGGTACGCAACCGTTGGACCAGTGCAAAAAAAATAAAACAATTAGCTCCGGATGAGATCGTTAACAGTTTATTGGACTGGACACTAAAACAACGGATTGAATAACCGGACACTGCCCTAAAAGTTTTTATCATTCAAATCCCAATATTTTTACTGAAATAATAATTATTATTTAACAATTCAGGTTTTCTTTTTAACTGAATACCGTGTCACTAACTAATCAGTCTTATTTTCGGACGGCTTACATTATCTTATGCATGGCATAATTATTAATTATCTACACGCATATAATTACGATAATTACACCATTAATTTCATTAATATTTCCACGAAATACTGATTTGAGCATACATGGGAACAAAAAGCTTACGCCTAAAATCCTGGTTAAATAGTTTTCCCGCTTTCACCATAAAATCTACTTTAGACCAGGATAAGCCAGTCTGAATGCCGTAATAAAAATTTCCACCTGTTGCCGGTTCATACCATCCATCCACAACTTCAGGATGGATAGCATAATATACATCCTGGTGTCGAAAGTGCGTCACAATAGCTTTATCTATGCCGATTTCAGTGGCAATATGCCAATGTGGACGATAATAACCTATGGCACCGGCGATATCGCTACCAAAATTTAATAGACGAACTACATCCCCTTGGTAACGACGAAATATACCTTGAAGCCTCATGCTGAAATACCATGGCCCGGATTGCCACCAATTAATCTGTCCACCGAGTTTGGCTTTAAAATCATCCAGAAATGTTTCGCCGAACGGCGTAGAAAACTCTAAATGGCTAAGCACAGGGAATAAACTATTAGGATAATATTCACTTAAGCCTACGCCAAACACAGATCCGTGCTCTATTCCGGAAAAGGCATGCAGGATTTTTGGGCGGTCTGGTTGTAAACTGGCCCAATTGATAGATTGAGCATTACTCACTAATTTTAACCAACATATCAATATGATTATGCTGAATATTTTTATCGTCTCCATTTGAAATGAATTAGTTGATTGAATTAAAATAAGCCAAAACGGCAGGTAATGTTTTCTGTCTCCAGGCATGAGGGGCTGAAACAATCCCTGAATGACCTGTTCCATCTATTTTATACAAGGTCACTTGAGGATACACCGCAGAAATACGTTGTGCCCAGCTTAAGGGATACGCTTTATTTTGGGAACTGTAAAAAAACAACACCGGCTGTTTATACTGCTTAATGTCAGAGGAAAGATCAGGTTCATAAGCCGTCCCAATTTCAAACATGGCTTCAGAAATTACTGTCCCTAATCGCCAAAAATCCCCTTGTTCAACGTCTTCGTCTTGAGTAATTGTGTTTTTTCCTGTTGTCATGGCACCGAGATAATCTAAAATGACATGTTGATCTTGTTTGGCTGTTAAAAACTGATCTTTATAGCTGACATTATTTAATAATTCACTCCATAAGCTGAATGATTGACTATTGGAAACATAAGTCATAATATCGGACCACTTTAAGCCTCCAGGCTCCGCGACAATTAAACCCTGGACCAGGTCAGGGTATTTCCCACTAAAAGCGGTTGCCAACATGCCTCCCCACGAATGGCCAAGTAAGTATACTTTTTGACCAGCCCGTGTGCGATAATGTCCAATAATTCCCTTCAGCTCATCATAGAATAAATCCAATGCAGCGGCTCCTCGTGAGGTATAATAACGCCTGGGAAATCGTTCCGACAAACCCGAGCCTAATTGATCATAAAACACGACACGATATCCATAGTCTGCCAAATCACGGCAATTTAGCATATAGCGGTAATCGGATCCAGGACCTCCATGTACACATATAACCAAAGTGCTGTCAGGGTGGCCAAAAGCCTCGCTGTGTAACATTGCACCATTCACTTTCACCGAAGGCAGACGGGCATCCTCCGTGACTGTCAGGGGAACCAGATTCCCCGGTTCATCGATAAAACGCTCTTGAGCGCAACCGCATATCACCAGAAATACGGTTGCAAAAAGGTAGATTTTCATTTTAGTCATTTTTATGAATTTGACACAAAAGTGCAAGTGCGAGCTGAATGTTACGCCTCAATATATAAGGTGAGACCAGGAAATATTACTTCTTATATAGCTGATTATCAGCATTATATGACCAATGAGACTAAATAACCATTCTATGAGACATGAATCTTGGCCCTTTTTCTCTTTTCCGGAGCCTTGTTTTTTAAGTATTCGGATGGAGTAGCACCGGTGTATTTCTTAAAATTACGGTTAAAGGAAGCTTTAGAATTAAAACCACAGGCAAAAGCATTGGCTAACAGGGTAAATTGTTGACTAGCCGGTTCAGTGGATAATTTTAAAAATTCTTCTATCCGCTTCAGGTTAACCAAATCATAGAAATTCTTTTCTTCACAGGTATTGATAACCTGTGACAAATAATTGGGGTGTGTATGTAATGCTGCAGCTAAATCACTTAACGTCAGATCGGGATCCAGAAAGGGTTTTTCAGTATCCATCAGTATTTTAAGCCGCTGGTAAATATGCTGGATATCCGCATCACTGAGGATGGATTTCTGGTATTTCTGGGTCACCGGTAAATCTTCACCTAATGAAGTATCTCTTTCATCGTCGTAAGTCTTGATCCCTAAGGTACGCACGTTAACATCAGGAAGCTCTTCCAAGGGATTAATCTGACTAAATACCCGGACTTGTTTTATTCCGAAATACCCCATCCATAATATTAATAGCGATGCAATGGCAAAAATAAATTCATCGAGTTGTACAAAAATAACTACTACCCAGATCAGCCCAAGCCATATAATTAAATACATCAGCCAATTGAAGTTAATTTTCTCTATATTCGAAAACTGGTTGACCAAATTTTTTCGATAAATAACTAAACGGTAAGCTGACATTAGGATATAGATCGTACCGGTAACGTAAATAAAATAAACAAAATAAACCAGGTCATCGGCATAAGGATTCCCCTGCGCCCGGTAAACAGTAATTTTTTCAGCATTTGATAATAAATAAAAATCAGCGAACCAAATAAAAAATATCAGCAAAGGTAAAAAATGCCAAAGCTCAGAGAATTTAAATGGTTTGTTAGACGTCTGGTAACTCGTATACAAAAACAGAAATGGACCATGAATAATTGGTAGTGGCACACCTAAACTAACTAAATGAGGATGAAGGTTAACCTGGTCGGTGAAGATCAGGTAAAATGTAGTTAAATGAAATCCGCAAAAAGCCAACCATACCATCAATATATAATCCGCCCTGGATTTATTGGTCTTAGTCACTAAAAGTATTGACAGAAAAAACGCCAGGATAATACCGGATAAATAAAGCAGATTCAATTTGTCCTATTTTTTTATTATTCCTATTTCCTGAATGAACATTATCATTATTAAGTCAAATCATTTAGCTCCCGGAGGACAATAATCCCATAAAAATTGCAGAAAAGTATTATTCAGATGTTCCCCTGTACCTTCTCCTTCCGCAATGCCATGGGTACGGTTTGGGTAAATCATCAGATGGAACAATTTATTGTGTTTCACCAATTCATTAATCAGCACCTCAGCATTTTTATAATGCACATTATCATCTCCGGTGCCATGAATATATAATAAATTCCCCTGTAAGTTTTTGGCATGTGTAACCGGAGAAGCCAAAATATAGTCGGCTTTATTGTCCTGAGGCAAACCCATAAATCGCTCGGTATAAATGTTATCATAAAAATGTTGATCAGTCACTGCGGCTACGGCTATCCCGGTTTTAAAAATCTCGGGATAGCGGAATAATAAATTTAAGGTCATCGCTCCTCCACCGCTCCACCCGTGAACAGCGACTCGTTCAGGATCGATAAAGGGCCATTTAAGAACTTCCTTAGCCGCCATAGCCTGGTCACGACTATTTATGACGCCCATTTTACGATAAATAGACTTGCGCCATTCGCGACCTTTTCGTGCCGGGGTACCCCGATTATCAAAGGTAAGCCCAATATAACCCTGAGGTATCAATTGAGCGATATAATCATCAAACCCAGGGAGGTTATTCGCTGTAGTACTGGCTGGTTCTCCATATACATAAAAATAGACCGGATATTTTTTGGCCGGATCAAAATTATGTGGCTTGGCCATAATGCCTTCCATTGGTACTCCATCAACGGTTACAACATTTATTTTTTCAAGCTTAAACCCTAAATCCGGAACTTTAAATTCATCTTCTCCAGAGGGGTAAACTTTAGTGTGGCCTGGTAATGCCACCACGCGAGCGTTCATCTGCGTGGTTATATTCCCATGCAAATGGGTCGCAAAACGTGCATCCGTGGAGAAACGGTAGGTGTTGGTTCCATCAAATTTTTGCGGGGTAACTCTTACAGTATCACCCCCTTGTAAACTTACGCTGTACAAATAATCGTCCCTGGAATCGTAAGGATTAGCTGAAAAATAAATGCGTCCGGATTGATGATCCACGGCAGCTAAATCTGCATCATATGCACCGGGAGTCAATAAAGTTTTTTGCTTACCATCCCGCGAGATTTTATAAATATGCTGCCATCCATCTTGTTCTGAACTCCATAAGAAATCCTGCTTGTTATTAATCCATTTCCAAGGCAAATCGTCCCAGACAAATGGTTTATCCACTGTTAGCCAAGCTGGGTCACTTTCTTGATAAATCTGGTTAGATTTACCGGAAGTCGGTGAGCACATAAATAAACGTACCTCTTGCTGCCTACGATTAAGTTGTGCTACCAAAATTTCTTCAGCAGCTACCCATTCCAGCCTGGGCAAATAATTATTGTCCGCTTCTCCCGGAATTTTCAACCAGGTGGTCTTTTTATTTTTTATCTGAACCACGCCAATAGTCACTGCGGAAGGTTTTTCTCCTGCTTTGGGGTATTCAACAGGTATGGTAAATGGATAGAGTGAATCGGTATTATTAATCATCAAATGATTTTTAATTAAACGGGCATCCACTCTCCAAAAAACTATTCTTTTGCTATCTGGACCCCACCGAAAACCATCGCGACAAGACATCTCCTCTTCATAGACCCAGTCAAAAGTGCCGTTGATGACTCGCTCAGTGCCATCCTGAGTTAACTTAATTATAGTACCGGAGGCAAGGTCTTCCACATAAATATTGTGTTTACTCACATAAGCTGCCTTTGAACCATCCGGAGACAATTTGGCAAACATCAGTGAAGAGGGTAATAAGGATTTGCCTAATTTGCGTCCTTCACCGGTCTGAAGATTAAAATACCAATAATCTCCTCTGGTATTACCTCTCCAAACCCGTTTGGAATTGGTATAAACCAAAGCTTGTTGACGGTTATTACCCCATACGACTTGCTCTACCGCTCCATCAAGGCCTGCTTTATTAAGTGCCGATGCTGATAATACAATTTTGCCGGGCTGGTTAATTTGTTCTATGTTATAAACCACAATACTCCCCTCTTCCAATACCCAAAATTCATGAGAATCCGGTAACCAGCGCAGCCGGTTAATATTGATTTGGTCTGCAGGTGCATGATATAGACGGTCAATCCTGATTTGCGGATCCGGAGCTGGTTGAGACTTCAATGAACCAAAAAATAACACCGACATCAAGGCAAACATATACATCCGGCGTCTCCAAGTCTTGATAAGCAGGTCATTATTATCCCAATTCATATTAATATTATTTAATATATTTTAAAAAAAGGAAATTGCTGGTTAAATATAAATAACTTCCTTCATTTGGTTTAGAACAGATCAGTCTGATCATGACAAATTAAGACCTTGACTATCGGTTATACTTTAAGAGAAAGTGATTTGGTTGGCAAAATAATGGCTTTTGCTTTAGTCGTAAAGAGGACCAGGATACCAATGATAAAATAGGTGGCTAAGACCAGGACACTCCCGCGCATAGATCCGGTCAAATATTCGGCAAACCCAAAACTAAACGTCCCCACAATTATAGCCAATTTAGTCACTACATCGTAGAAACTAAAAAATGAGGTAACATCATGTTTATACTCTTCAATGAGTTTGGAATAGGTAGAACGGCTTAGGGCTTGAATACCTCCCATGACCAAACCAACCAAACCAGCAATCAGGTAAAATTGTAATTTTTCTTGTACGGCATAAGCTAAACCACAAATAATGATCCAGGTGTACAACATAAGCAACAAGGTCCACTTATTCCCTTTTATCTCAGACACGCGCGCAAAAGAATAAGCACCTCCGATAGCTACCAGTTGTAAGATAAGTATGATGATAATCAATTCAAATGATTCAAAATGTAATTCATTTTTAGCAAAAGTAGCGGCGAGGTAAAGAACTGTTTGCACACCTGCACTATAGAAAAAGTACGCTACTAAAAATCGTTTCAGATCGGGCAGTCGTCGAAGCTTATGCCAAACCTCGTTGATTTGTTGGTAACCTTTTCTGAATATATTTTTTTGAGGAACAAAATCCCGGTCACCCGGTAAACGGTGAAAAGTGATTTGCGCAAATCCAAACCACCATAATCCAACCATGATAAATCCTAAACGCACAGCCAATGAGCTTTCTGCAGGTATTCCAAACAAGTCAGGCTTGAGAATGACCACCAAGTTGATTAACAAAAGAATGACAGATCCGATATAACCAAAGGAATACCCTTTAGCACTGGTTTTATCTAAGCGATCTTCGGTCACAATCTCAGGCAGATAGGCATCGTAAAAGACCAAACTTCCGGTAAATCCAATGGTAGCAAGCATAAAAGCCACAGTCCCCAGCCACAACTGGGTCATGTCTTTAAAGAAAAACAAAGCTGCACAACAAACCGAGCCGAGAATGGTAAAAAGCCGCAAAAACATCTTTCTCCGCCCTCCGGCATCTGCAATACCGGATAAAAAGGGGTTGATGGCGGCAATTATAAGGTAAGCTAGAGAAATAGAATAAGCATAAAAGGTGCTATTACTTATAGCTAAATTACCAAGGGGAATATTGGGCGTCGTAACTTCCAAGAAATAGGCCGGAAAAATAGCAGAGCTAATAACCAGAGCATAGGATGAATTGGCCCAATCGTAAAAGGCCCAGCCATTGATAATACGTTTATCGTTAAGTTCAAAAGTTTTGGCTAACATATTAATTGATCACTAAGCAGCAAAATAGATAAATTTTACGAGCGCATAACAATTTACGGGATTTTACGCAACCTGGCTGTGTGCCACCCTTCAAGGGCAAACTTTTGTATATTAACCCCTTAATGCCTGGACAATCATGAAAATATTGATTCTTTCCCGCAATGTGGAACTGTATTCTACGCAAAGTTTGCTACTAGCCGGTCGTAAAGCAGGACATCAAATGCGTGTAATTGATCATTTGTTTTGCGATTTAATTATCGACACAGATCATCCGCAAATTTTTTTTAATCAAGTGCCCCTTGAACCATTCGATGCAGTCATCCCGCGTATCGGAAGCACCGCCACAGATCATGGTGCGGCGATCATCCGTCAATTTGAAAGTATGGGTATTTATTCGACGGTATCCAGTCCGGCCCTCCTGAATGCCAGGGACAAATTGACCTGTCTGCAATTACTGTCCGCCCAAGGGATACCGGTACCTAAAACTGTCCTTCCCAATGCCATGACCTCCAACCCAACATTATTCAAAATTTTAGGGACACATCCACTGGTGGTAAAATTATTAAATAGTACGCAAGGTATTGGCGTGATTCTGTCGGACACCCCTAAGAATACGGAAACCATGATCGAAGCGTTTCAAAAATTGCGCGAAAAAGTTATTGCCCAGGAATTCATCCAGGAGGTGAACGGATCTGATATTCGCATTTTTATCATAGACGGGGAAGTGGTAGGGACGATGGAAAGACAGGCTTTACCAGGAGAATTTCGTTCGAATTTACACCGTGGGGCCAACAGCCGAAAAATTGAAGTGAGTACAGAGGAAAAAGAGATGGCCCTCAAAGCCGTTAAAATTTTGGGATTGGAAGTGGCCGGTGTTGATCTGTTAAGGTCAGCTCGAGGTCCCTTAATCCTGGAAGTCAACGCCTCACCTGGGTTAGAGGGCATTGAGGGAACTACGGGCCTGGATATTGCCTCGGAAATCATCGGGCTGGTGGAACGTCGCACTAAATCATCTTAATTATATTTTTAAATCCTTAATACGACTAATTAAGGCATCCTTGATTATGAAAAAAATTAAACCCTTCATATTACATAATCATTATGTTCGACCCGGAGATCACGGACTTATTAAGCTGCAAGTTGGAAAATTACCTTCCGGGACTATGATAAGCATCCATGCCCATGTATACCATAGCCATAAACCTGGTCCTGTGGTGATGATATTGGGCGGTTTACACGGTGATGAAATCAATGGGATTGAAATCGTTCGGCGGGCCATTTTCGATAAAATATTTGATGAAATTTTATGCGGAACAATTATCGCAGTGCCACTGGTCAATGTGCATGGATTTATAAAATTATCCCGGAACATTAGCGAAGGAAAAGATGTGAACCGGTCATTTCCCGGCAGTCTTAAAGGTTCCATTGCCTCCAAAGTAGCCCGAACCATCACCAAGTATATTTTGCCTTTGGTTAATTTTGGTCTGGATTTTCACTCCGGCGCGGCAAATCGGTATAATTTCCCCCAGGTGCGTTACAGCAATTTAGATCCAAGAGCCATCCAGCTTGCTCAGGATTTTGGCCCTCCGTTTATTATTCATAAAGAATTAATCCCCGATTCTTTACGCAAAACGGCTTACGAAAAAAATATCCCTATTTTAGTTTATGAAGGTGGAGAAGCCTTGCGATTAGATGGCTTGAGCATCAATCAGGGATTAATTGGACTTCGCAGAGTTCTGGCAAGTCAAGGTATTTTACCAGAAGCTCCTCCCATTAATCATTCCATTATCAACATCAAAAAAGCGGTATGGATGCGGGCTAAAAAAGCAGGGTTATTCATGTGGACTAAACAATCGGGTGATTTGGTTCAAGTTGGCGATGCCCTGGGTTTTTATCATGATCGAGATGGGTTAGAGCAAATAGTCATAAATGCTACGCGAAGTGGCTATATTATCGCTCATAATAATAATCCGGTGGTCAATCAAGGTGATGCAATTTTTCATATTGGGTATGAATACGAAGTTCTACCAGCCGTAAACAGGCAAGGAAATTATTTCCCTTAGCACCACGACAGGGCCAATCTGAAACAAAACATTATTTAAATCCCGTTATGGATGATCAGAAATGAACTCTTTAGAGTTAAAGATTCCTTTATTCCTTAAACACTAATCCTGACCCTACATTATGATCTTTCCAGTCTGCCACCCAATTATATATGGCAGGCTTTTGTTTATCATCTTTATCAATTAAAGTAAAATTCAGGCGAATGTTTTCCCACGACTTACCCTGAAACTGATCCAGAATGGAGTGAGGTATTTTTATTTCCAATTGATAGCCGCCTTTGGTGCGTTTGCCTGCACCGGTAATACCCATAGGTAATAATTCTGTGTGAGCGAGCCCAAAGGTGTTAGCCGTCGGCTGCATAATCAAGAACACCCATTCTCCTTTCAGCAAACCAGCCATACTTCTTGGGTTGTAAACACTTTGGGATGCCGGGCGGGCATCCAGGCTGACCATAAACCCATCGTGTTCGTAAGCATTTTTAGTCCATCCCGGGTAAATTTCATCGTCGATGACCAGTGCAGAAATGTATAATGCATCCGCTGTTCTGGTGATCATAAATGAAGCGGTTGCATCCAATGAATCTGAAGTTTGAAGAGCGCCCTGGAAATGATTAATTTTTCGCCAGTCTTTGAGGTCTCCATCTAATTTAATAGTAGCTGACACAGAAGGAACCACGAGATGGGGGTTTACAACGGCCCGGTAATTGCGGCTCCATACAAAATCTTCTCCAATAAACTCAACGCGACTGCGGATAGGCTGTCCCTTAGCTTGGGGATTACTCTTAGAAACAACCGGTATAGAAAAAACTGTTTTTTCTTTAGGGCCAATAGTCGTTTGAAACTTAGACTGGACAGTTTTCATAAATTCTCCGTCGCGAAAGTCAATATTTATCTTTCGTTCCAAGTCATCCGGATTAGTAACTTCGAAATCCAGGGTGCTGATTCCTGTAGTGGAAGTAAATAAAGGCATTTGTTTAATGGGAGCCAGTAATTCATAAGAGGGTGCTTTTGCCAATTGTTGTTCGTTATAAATGGATTTATCAAAAATGCCATCCAGCATAATGTTAGCATAATATGGACCACGGTCGGTCATGGTGACCCACATAAAATGATCAAATTCACCATAATTGCGACCGCGCAAACCGGAAGCTCCACCCATTGTTGCTAAGGTAAAATAGTCAGACTTATTGCGTTCAAAAATGGTGTATTGATGTTGATGACCGGTGAAGACGGTATGTTTTCGTTGCGATAGAGTTTCCTCCAATTTAAGCCAGTTCTTAGCACTTTCCCGACTCCACAACGGTTGATGCATAAATACCATGGTCCACCTGACTTGCGGATATTGCGCTAAAGCTGCACGAGTATACTCCAATTGGGATTCACTCAAATCAGGGTCTACCAAATGTGTTGCGCCATCCTCGGAATTCAAACAAAGGAAAAGCACATTTTTATAAACAAAATGATAATATTCCACACCGAATTTTTCTTTCCACAAGTCAGCCATGACCGGGTTGGTGTAATCATGATTACCGGCCACATAGAAAAAAGGCATTTCAAATTTTTCAATAAATCCCTCAAATTCAGCCCATTCCCGATCAAGAACTTGCCGATCTTCCGTATATCCTTCTATGAGGTCTCCTACACTCACAACAAACTCAGGTTGAACGAGATTAATTTTTGCCACTCCGGTTTCAAAAACACCCGGTCGGTGTCCCCCAGTACGATCAGTAATGACTACAAACTGAAAATTATCATCGTTAGCTTGCAAGGTAGTCCATGGTTTACCGTTGGATTTAAGTTCGGGTGTAATAAAATCCTGAGCGAGAATTCTGGTTACGCTAACAAAGCTCCATAATAAATAACAAAACTGACGCATTGGAAATATTTTATTTATGTCAAAGATAATAATTAGATGGGTAACCATGGATGAATTAACCAAACAGCTTGCAGGATGAATAATTGGATCAAAATCGAAATTCTTTAGCAATTTTGCAGTATAAAATTAGTATTGATGGAAAGATATGGACAGGTCGTATTAATAGCTATTCCTTTTTTTCTCGTCCTGATTTTGTTTGAAAAACTTTATGGCGTGTGGAAAGGTGCTGACCGAACACCGATCCTAGACATGCTTTCCGGGGTTCAGTCGGGTTTAACCAATGCGGTAAAAGACGTACTGGGATTAAGTTTGTCTATCATCAGTTATGACTGGATGGTCAACCATTTAGCGATCACCCATATTGAACCCGGATGGTCTGTTTACATCATAACGTTCATCGTATTGGATTTTCAAGGGTATTGGGTCCATCGCTGGGCGCACAAAATCAATTTTTTCTGGAATAAACATGCCATTCATCACAGCAGCGAGGAATTTAACCTGGCTGTTGCGCTGAGACAATCGGTTTCCAGTTTTGTCAATTTATTTACTTTTTTCCTTTTGCCTTGTGCCCTATTGGGAATCCCGGGAATAGTGATCGCTACAGTCGCTCCGCTGCATTTATTTGCTCAATTTTGGTATCATACACGACACATTGGAAAGATGGGGGCTCTGGAGCATATTATTGTGACCCCCTCTCATCACCGTGTACATCATGCCATCAATAAAGAATACATGGATAAAAACTACAGTCAGATTTTCATCATATGGGACAAATTATTCGGAACTTTTCAATCCGAACGCGCAGATGTGCCTGCAGTGTATGGTATCACTCATCCGGCCAAAACCTGGAACCCCATTAAAATTAACTTTCAACACCTGATTATGCTAGCGCGAGACGCCTGGTTCACACGCCGTTGGTGGGACAAATTAAGGTTGTGGTGGATGCCGACCGGTTGGCGGCCAGCAGATGTGGTTGAAAGATTTCCGATTCAAAAAATTACAGATGTGTATCATTTTGAAAAATATAATTCTCAACTCTCCAGAGGATTGCAAGCATGGGTTACTACTCAGACAGTTATCATTTTATTAATGGGTGCTCACTTTTTTGGTTCAATCGGGGCTATTGGATCACCAGGTATTTTCTGGTACGGATTTTTCATTTTTATTTCAGTGTACAGTCTCACCGAATTAATGGACGGCCATCGTTTCGCCTGGATTTATGAGGCCTTTCGGTTAGGATTAGGTTATTATTTTCTGGTGGTTCAGAAGGATTGGTTTGGGTTGAATCTTTATTTCAACTGGAGTTCAACCCTGGTAGCGTTATATTTCATCTTTACCATGGTAGGAATTCTTTATTATAATATAATGGAGTTGAGAAAAAAGCAGGCAACAATTTAAATTATGTGTACACCTATATTGGACGAGCCAGTGAGGGATGTAGGTGTGTACCAACATTGAAAAATTATTTCTTTTTAAATAGTTTGTTCAGCTAACACATCTTTTGAATTTGAAGACCAAATAAAATTAATTAAATAGGTCTATCTTATTTTTTCCAGGAATAGCCAGTATAATATTGATTAGGCACGACGATTAATTAATCCGGATATATCCGGTAGATGCTTAATTTTTATCTAATTCGCGTGCCTTATGTAAAGCGTCCCGATAAGCAGCAAAAACTTCGCTTTTATATATAAATCCCTTAAATTTCCGATGTTCCAAAACAGGTAGAACCCAGGCACCGAAGGTATCAAATTTTGCCAAAACAGATGCCATATTTTCTTCAATGTCCACGGTTGCTTCAGGCAATTGCATCAAATCTTTCACTTTTATTTGCCCATAGTTTTCTGTGCGGAATAACCAGCGGCGAATATCAACGACTACGATAATCCCAATGAGTAGGCCATCGTGCAAGACCGGAAATTCATTGGCTTTACTGCCCGAAACTATTTTTACTAAATCCCCGAGGGATAAATCGCTACGCAAAGGTTCAGCATCATTATGCAAAAGATCTTTTAATTGAATTTCATGGAGAGAAATGGCCTCCTGGTGAGCGATATCCAAGTCTTGAAATTTATTTGCTTGCAGATAAATGGGCTTACGGTTAAAACGCAATTTAGTGAAATATGCGATGGCTACTACCAGCATGAGCGGAATGAATAAAGTGTACCCTCCTGACATTTCGGCAATAATGAATATGGCAGTCAATGGTGCATGCATGACTCCTGCCAATAGGCCACTCATACCAAACAAAATATAGTTGGTTGGGCTCAGGGTTGCCCCGGGTATTAACCAGATGCACATATGGTAAAACCAATACCCTAAAAACGCCCCGGTGATAAACGATGGTGCAAAGGTTCCCCCATCGCCACCGCTGGCAATGGTCAGGTTAGCAGCAAGGGGTTTGCCCATGATAAGAACTAAGAAGAACAAACTTACGGCCCATGGCTGGTCCGTGAGAGACTGGAACAAGAATGAGTTCCCCATCAAATTCTGAAATTGAAAATAAAGTAGTGCCCTTACTGAGATATATCCTTCACCATAAAAAACCGGTACCAAAAAAATTAATAAACCTAACATGAGTCCACCCATCAAAGCCCGCACATACCATTTTTGCCAATAAGCCAATAGTTTTTGCACCCATAATCCCACTCGGGTATAATATAAACTGGTTAGTCCACTTAATATCCCTAGCATTACCACATAGGGTATTTCCCGGGGATGAAAGATAGTGACCTGATCAATATGAAATAATACTTCCGAACCCATGAAAATTTGGGAAAAAATACTTCCCGTCGCAGCCGAAATCAATACTGGAATAAATATTTCGGTAGAAAAATGTGGTATTATGACTTCTAACGCAAACAGAATGCCTCCAATTGGGGCGTTAAAGATGGCGGAAACTCCCGCTGCGGTCCCACACCCTATAAATAGTGTGCGGTATTTATGACCCAGCCTGAAAAACCTGGCGATATTCGCCCCAATAGCCGAACCGGTAACCACAATGGGTGATTCAAGTCCGGCACTACCACCGAACCCCATAGTCAATCCGGCCGTGATCATGCGAGAGTAGGTAAGTGTAGTTGGAATATGGGCTGAATCCCGGGCTATTGAATATACCACATTACCAATACCGGTAAAAGCACTGACTCTCGGAAAGATATAATGTTTAAGAGCACTCACTATCAGTATACCCAGAATAGGTATAAAAAGAAACAACATTTTTTTAGCCAGGGTAGCCGTATAGGCTTCCACAGTGTGGATGATGGATTTCAATAAGACTGCTGCTAAACCCCCTGCCAGACCAACTAATACGGCTAGTAAAATCACAAAAGTGTAGTCACTGAGGTAATCGCGACGCCACTTCAAAATCTTTACATAAAATCTATCCAGAATACCCAAGGTCAAAAGAAAGTATTATGCCGGTTTGGGCCACAAGATAACATCTACCCTTCGGTTTTTTTGTCGGCCGGACCAGCTATTATTATCAAATTCAGGATTAAATAATCCGTGATCTTTGATAAAAATTATGTTTTCAGGTATAGGTTTCTCGATGAGTATTCTCCTGACGCTTTCGCTGCGCATCTGGCTCAACCAATTGTTGTATTCCACACCGCCGATATTATCGGTATGACTATGAATATGGATTTCATAGTTTTCCAATATCACCCCATCAATAAATTTATACAACTCCCCAGCATGTTCTGGAGCTATTAAATAGCTGCCACCACCAAAAAAAATACTTTTTATGAGATAAGGTTTATCAGCGTGTGGATTGGACTCTTGACCTACCACACGAGTAGTAAGTGCAATTAAAAACCATAATGAATATCTGCTGACTGTTATCATGGATGGTAAAACCCGCCAACGCACAGGTATGATGTAAGATAGTCAAAGCGAATGAAAAATGTTCGGCCTTAATATTTAATTAACATGTAAATAATTCATCCCTCCGTTCCTTCACAATTTAAAGGTTACGCTAAAACTTACGCTACGACCATCAGAAGGCCAGATGCCTGGACCAGGATAAAAAGCTGGCCTTTTGGTAAAGTAATCCTTATCTAAAAAATTATTAATACTTAGCCTGAACATCAAGTAGGATTTCATGGACCATGTGCCGTTTAAATCCCATAAACTATATGCCGGGACCAGGCCCAGTGCTCCATCGCGGGATGGCATTACCGTATTCATAGGGTCAGCAAAAGATTTGGCGGTATAGCTATGTAATAAAGACCAACTAAATCTATTAAATCTTATATTCAGCCCGGTTCGGTTAATAACATGTGGTACACTCTCCACCTCGTTTCCATTAAGAGACTGATTTTCCGTACCCACCTTAACCTCAGCATGGTGATAACGGCCAATCTGCCAGGCTCCGGCATTAAATATACTGATGGTAGTCTTGCCCCATGGCTTTTGATATTCAGCATAAGCTTCTAAGCCCTGAGTATATGCATCGCCAATGTTAGTAATATAATTATACAAGACCTGGTCCTCAATCATGGCCAAAACGCCTAGGCGTCGCTTGTAGTTAATTCTAAAGACGCTCACATCCCATCGCCAATGTTCCATACTTCCCCGATAACCCAACTCTAATATTGCACCGCGAGCATCTTGTAAACCAGGATCAGTCCGGTCATAAATCGAACCTGGCACAACGTCTTTTAGCACAACCGGGCGGTAAGCCTGGGACCAACCGCCATACATATTTTGCAAAGGATTAATGGCATATTGGAAATTAAAACCAAGCAGGGGAAAACGATGCTTAATGTGCTGAGGAATTTTTTCATCAGGATAATAAATCAGCTTGCCACTAAGATCAGAATGTCCATTTTCAAATCTGATTCCCTGACCTACTCTCCATTTTGGCGTGATTACCAAAGTATTTTCAGCCATTAAGGCAATATTTTGCGTCCGAAAATGAATATCACGTCCCCACCCTCCCAGAATGTTTAGATCATAATCAATACCGGTACTTCCCTGGCCCTGTTGCCTACGATGGAGATCATTATGAGTATACTGTGCGCCTACCACAAAAGTAGAGAGATTCCGGCCTAAACGGTAGTCGTGAAGATAACGAACTTCACTGTACCAACTGTTGAATCGGTCAATGTCAACTTGTCGTGGAGCGAAATGTCCGGTTGCCGCAATTATGTCATCCTTTACGGTGGCTGGTTTGATAAACATAACGCTATTACGAGAACCTTGTACAGAAGAGAGAGACCAACTAATGCGATGCGATTCATGTGGTGACCAGAGCAAAGACACAGAGGGAATAAAGATGTTCGGTTGATAATAATTTCTTTTACGCGTGGCACTGCGGGGATTAGCCATAAACATACTATCCGTCAATGGACCTGGCAGTTGATACACATAGTTGGACCGGGCCAATTCCAGGGTAAGACTAAAATTACCGGAGGGTTGATATCGTAGCAAAGCATATTGAGCATCATATTTGGTGGAACTGCTTTCCCGGTACCCTGATGATACGCGACGGTTATAAAAGATCTGATAGGCCCATGGGCCTGAACCACCGCTTATTTCTGCATAATTGCTTAATAGTCCATATGATCCAATCGTATTAGTTGTGATAAAACGGATTGGTACAGTCGTATCCGGAGCAGAAAGTACATAATTAATTAAACCACCAAATTGTGCACCATATTGCAGAGAGCCTGTGCCCCTGATCAGTTCTATACTTTGCACCGCTTCCATAGGTACCTTAAAATGACTGGCTGGATATCCATACATATCCGAATTGGTGATGATACCATTTAGACGGTTATTATATTCCCAACCACGATGAGCATCCAAACCTCGGGTGGCAATGTTCATTTGGTTTCCAGTACCATCCATATCATAAACGAATAAACCGGGGATGCGACTTAGAATTTGACGTGGTGTACTTTCGGCCAAATTGGCATCAAGTTGTTGCAAACGAATAACTTCATTTTTTTTACCAGCCCAAATATAAAGGCCTTGAATGGGAGCCAATCGCCCCATGGTGGGGCGCGACTCTGATACTACGATCTCATCCAAATTTTTAATCCTAATTGAATCAAGGTGTTGTGCACTTAATTGAAATCCGGTTAAGGATAAAAAAAGCCAGATACCGGTTAGAAACCATTTCATAATTTACACCCTTTAGTGTTAGCACAAATATATTTTGGATGTGACTATTTGCTCCTGTAAAATTGTTAGAAATTGCTTATAATTAACGATTTTCAAATAATGTATCAGGTGATATGTAAACTCTAAAAATGTTAATAAAACAAGCTGGATAGTAATTTGAAATATCGTTTTTTTTAGAAAACAATCCACTAAGAATTTATGTAAAAAATTTTTATCCACAAGCTTCACTTTGTCCAGAGATTATCGATTGATTTCTTCACCGGGATGCATTGAAATAAAAATGAGACCATTAAATAAAAAGGGTTAAAATTATCACACTTTAACCCCTACAGAATCAACAAAAGGATGTTCACACCATTTTCATGTCCCTCAAATCTTCATTATTATTGACTGAAATTAAAGGAATTTAAGCTAAGCTACGTTTTTTTTAATTAGCGTGACTGAATACTCATCAAATATGCAATTAACTCTCCCAGCTTCCCTGTTATCTCATCTTCACTCATTTTGTTTTCAGAGAACACCTTACCCCATGTAGGCATTTCTCGAGCTCCGTGCGCAGATACCCATTGTCTTCCATCAATAAATCTGGCCACATCCTGAACCGGAAATTCAGTTGCCCCGCGTCTTTCCATAATGCGAGTCAAGTCAGGAGGTGGTATGGATAGGCTATCCGCTAGTGGTCCATCTCCATGGACACCATGACAAGTTACACAATACTGGTCAAATAATAGTTTTCCAGCTTTCGCTTGGGCTTCTCTGGAATTTGATGGAGGGCCAGAATTGCAGGCAGTGGTTAAAATAAAAGAGAACAAGGCTACAATCATGGCGTAAAGTCCGGTGTAGAATTTTAGCTTTTTCATAATTTCACAACTTTAATTTTGTTGATAGGATAAAAATACACCTACCTGCCTGGTAAACCACTGATCTACATCAATGAAACCAGTTTCATAAAATGATCTTTATCTAAGTTTCGGCAAGCTTTTTATTGGCTAGATCGCCATAAAACAAATAAGTGATAAAGGTCAACGACAAGAAACTAAAAAAATAGGTATATTTATCAATCAACTTTCCAGATTAATAATTACAAAAAGCAGTTGGAAAAATGGCTATCCTTAATTTATCAGTCAATGGTTATTCCTACGAGGTAGACGTAGATGAAACCATGCCTTTGTTATGGGTTCTACGGGATTATTTGGGTTTAAATGGTACCAAATACGGCTGCGGAATTATGCAATGCGGCTCCTGTACAGTCCATGCTGATGGTGAACCGATATTCTCGTGTAGTACGCCA
>JAYRWN010000349.1:0-15530 GCA_041917975.1 Saprospiraceae bacterium
GGCAAACACATCAGCATGGTATTTCAGGAGTATTCTTCCTTACCCTGGATGACCGTTCTGGATAATGTACGCCTGGCTTTGCGTTACCGGGGCATTAAAAAATCAGAACGAGATGCTCAAGCGATGGAATTAATAAAACTTGTTGGTCTGGAGGGCCATGAATTTAAATATGCCCAATACCCTACCCTTTCCGGAGGACAGCTTCAGCGGGTAGCCATTGCACGCAGTTTATTGGCTAATCCTGAAATATTGTTGATGGATGAACCCTTTGGGGCATTGGACATTCGCACCAGATTACAAATGCAGGATTTGTTGCTGGACATTTGGCATAAATTTCACTCCACGATTATATTCATAACTCACGATATCCGAGAAGCCGTGTATTTGGGTGATGATATATATTTTATGAAGTCTCAACCGTCCCGGATTGTAGAACACGTGATGGTTGATTTACCCCTTAAACGGGATAAAGAAGTAAAACGAAATAGTCGTTTCAATGAATTAGTACATCTGGTGGAAGATAAAATGATGACGGTTACCGAATTGAAATGAACTTGGCTTTAGTCTAAGCGACTATCAAAATAAAAGGGCTCATGGTCAATTATTTTGATTTGATCAAAATCAGGATGAACCGGATTGAGCAAAAAATTAAACTCGTTTTTGATAATAGCTGAAGGAACTTTTAAGACCGGTGAAATTTTATTGCGTACCCATTGGTCTCCCAGGCATTGACATCGATACATAGCAAGGGTATCCGTGAGTTCCCAACCCTCTGGTAGTTCCTGCAAAAATAGTTGATGAACTGCTAAACGATCCGGAACATAGATGACCATAGTACGAAATTCACTCTCATGTCCGGTTTCACCGCGATGGACCAAATTTTCCAGGCAAGCTAATGAGCGCGAGGCGGCAGCATAAATAATTTTAATCCCATGGGAATTCCATCGGCCAGAAAACCCACTCGCTGTTAGTGTTTCTGCCCATCGAGCCTTGGTGATACGAAAAATTTCCACTTTACAGAACCTAAGCGGTAGCACCAAACTCTATCCGCACCAATTCAGTCCGAATGAACTCAATACCGGTAAGTGTATTAAGGTAGGTCATAGGGATACGCCTATTTAAGCCATAAGCCTCACGGGACATCCAGCGCCGCATGGTATCCAAGTCACCCAACACTTCTGCGCCGTAATCATAGAGTTCAAGTAAACGATGAGCATGCTCGGTATAACGAACTGGCAATGCTTTGTGTACATCTTTAATATAGGTATTCAAGGTCTTAGGGGTCATCTCAAACACAACTTCTGCCAGATAGGTCAAAGGCAAACCGGTCACCTCTAACACATAGCGGAGTAACTTGCCTTGATAAGCCGGAGTCTCCAGGATAGTCAGAAGCTGATCATTGCGGTCCTTAAGCTCATCCTGACCAAAACCAACAGAATAAGCAGCGGCTGGTTCTTGCACCAGGACAACCGGATCAGCCATAGGTTTATAAATCTTTTTCACAACAAGTAAATTTACGCAATGCTCTACGCAAATTTACACAATACTTGCCGGCTTGTCAACAGTATATCTAAAAATATGCGAAATTAATATCACACCAAGGCATCCAATTAAATTAAACCATAAATAGCCGATGTCCTGGGTAAAGTACAATATTAAAACAATAATTTCTGAGATTACCGCAGACCAAAAGACAGCTGTACCTGCAATCCGTTTAAAATAAAATGCCACTAAAAATATTCCTAAAATAGTCCCATAGAAGAGTGAACCAACAATATTCACAAATTGGATCAGGTTTTCAGCCAGATTGCCAAGTAAGGCAAAACCTATAGCTATCAGGCCCCATCCGAAAGTAAAGATCCTGGACATGACCAGGTAATGATAATCGCCTCTACCAGGATTAACCCATCTTTTATAGATATCGACGGTGGTGGTAGATGATAGTGCATTTAATTCAGCTGACGTGGACGACATCGCCGCCGAAAAGATGACCGCCAGCAGTAAGCCGATCAAACCAGTAGGTAGTTGGGTTAATATAAAATTCAGGAAAACATAATCCCGGTCATTGGTTTCTGCTAAGTTATCCGTTTTCCGGATGATAGATTTTACAGAGTCGCGGATTCTATATTCATCCGTCAATAAAACCTGAAGTTTATCTTTAGTTTGCTCAAATTGTAGATCAACTCCGTTTAATTGATTTTTAAAATCATTTAACAACACTTGTTTATCCCGAAAGTTATCATCGTACTGATCCTTCAATGTCTGTAGTTCGGTGGCATAAGCACTGGATTCAACGATGTCTAATTGTTTTTGATTAAAAAAAACAGGAGCTGGGTTAAATTGATAAAAAATAAAAACAAATACCCCTATCCACAGGATAAAAAACTGCATGGGGATTTTAAGCAACCCATTGAATAACAAGCCCAGGCGGCTTTCGCTAATGGACCGCCCGCTTAAATATCGTGCGACCTGGCTTTGATCGGTACCAAAATAGGCTAATTGCAGAAATAAGCCTCCGGTAATGCCAGACCATATGGTATAACGCGAATTAAGGTCAAAGGAGAAATCCATCACTTTTAGCCTGTCATGAACACCTGCCAAACTCAGGCTTTCATGCAAGGTCCACTGGTCCGGAAGATTATTTAGCAGGAAAAAATAAGCCGCAAACATTCCGGTAAAAATGATGAACATCTGAAGTTTTTGTGTTTGATTGACCGCTTTAGAACCACCTGATACGGTGTAAATAATAACTAAACCGCCAATAATCAAATTAGTAATCTTCAGATTCCAACCTAATACTGCTGATAAAATAATGGAAGGCGCAAAAATAGTAAGGCCAGCTCCCATGCCTCGTTGCAGCAGAAATAAAAACGCCGCTAAAGATCGAGTCTTTAAATCAAACCTTCCTTCAAGAAATTCATAAGCTGTATACACCTTCATTTTGTAATAAAGGGGAATGAAAGTGATACACAGGATAATCATAGCAATGGGTAGCCCGAAATAAAATTGCACAAAGCGCATTCCGTCGGCAAAACCTTGCCCTGGCGTAGATAAAAAAGTAATTGCACTGGCTTGGGTAGCCATTACCGAGAGGCCGACCATCCACCATCTGGATTGCTGGTCACCCAATAAATAAGCATCAATATTTTGTTGGCCTCGGGATTTCCATACACCATACACCACAATGAATAAGAGCACAGTACATAGCACAATCCAGTCTAATGTGGCCATAACAAAGAATTGCCTGTAAATTAGACTTTTTGATCAGAAATTAGACTCCTTAAAATACCGTTAAGAAAAAATTAAGGATTAAAGTCAACTATACTTCAAGGTAAGCCATGTAAATAAGATTATTTCAAGTACCAAAAATGAGACAACCAATAGGTACCATTTATTCCAGGTGAATTCCTGGCTAGCCGTTGATTCTTTTTTAAGCATAAACCTTACGGATTAACCGGCAAAAAACTACTTTTATGAATAAAGGTTTAAGTTACTTATAATTATTAATAAATGAAACGACACCTCACGACAGTTACTTTAATTCTAGGGGCATACGTAGTACTTTCAGCGCAAAACATGCGGGTGATGAGCTTTAATATCCGCTATGACAGTCCCCAGGATGCAAAAGAAGGTAATGGTTGGCAGGCCAGGAAAAATTATGTAGCGCAAACCATAAGTTATTATACAACGGATATTTGTGGTCTGCAGGAGGCCTTATACTCTCAGATCATAGATATTTTAGCCTTTATTCCGAATTATCATTTTATTGGTGTAGGTAGAGATGACGGAAAATTTGCCGGCGAATTTTCACCAATTTTGTACCAAAGAAACAAATTTACTCCCTTGGATTCCGGGCATTTTTGGTTAAGTGAACAGCCTGAGCTTCCAGGTAAAGGGTGGGATGCTACCTGTTGTAACCGTATCGTTACCTGGGCTAAATTTCTGGACAAAACCACGCAGCGTGTGTTTTATTTCTTCAACACCCATTTTGATCATCAAGGTGTTGTAGCCCGGCGGGAAAGTGCACATTTGTTAAAAAAACAAATACAGACCATAGCCCAAAATACTCCGGTGATCTTAACCGGTGATTTTAATGCCGGTCTGGAAGATGAACCAATACTTATTCTTTCCCGACAATATTAAAATATTTTACTCCAAAACACCTTATTTACCTCTACGACCCCCCATTTTGGTCCGGCAGGTACTTTCAATGGTTGGAACTTCCATAGCAACGACTCTAAAACTATTGATCATATTTTTATTCAAGGCCCCTGGGTCGTCGGTGATCATGCTACTTTAGCCCCGGCATGGCAAGGCCGTTTTGCCTCTGACCATTTTGCAGTATTAACTACCTTGCGTTGGAAAGATTAATTAAACAATTAGAGCTTAATCGAACAAGTTTTTTGTAAAAAAATAATTACCGATTTGAGCTAATATAATTGCTTTAAAAAATCAAAAGTTTCCAAAGAACAATCAAGTATAGTTAAACAATTTAGTTAAGAAATTGGGTTCATTTCTCAAAATTGCTACACTCTCCCACTATCCATAACTCAATTTTTAGGTTCCGGCGTAACCAGTGTGTTTTATAAGTAAATAATTATTCTTCAGCCTCTTTGGATAAAGGAAGACTAATCTCTACATTAAACTCTGGTGTTTCATCCAAATCATCTAGCCAGTACAAGGAACTAAATACCCGGAGATTTTTGGTACGTACATCTTGATACAATGGTTGTATGGCCCAGATAATTCCCTCTGCGTCGGTGATAGATTCTCCATTGATTAACTGGTCATCATATAGTCTGTTGATCACATTATGGGCAGGTAAACACTGCGCCAGGACCCTGATCAGAAAATCCTGATCCGGGACAATTTGTTCGAAGGAATAAGGTTCAGACAAGTTTAGACGCATTTCGGCTGAAACGGCTTTACCTCCCGGAAAGCGATTTTTAAAAGCTTTATTTAAAAGTTGGTTAATATTAAATAATTGGTGATGAGCCAGGATATTGGGATATTCTTCAGCGACCAGGTCTTCTTGCATTTCATAACTCAATTGATGAATCTGTCCTTCAGTTAAAAGGTGGTTCAACCGGTAGTTTAATAATTTCTCAGCGGCATCTTCAGGTTCGAATTCGCTTAGGGCCATGAGACACATTTCAGGCAATTCCGCCTCACTTAATTTATCTACATCCGGATAATCACATAATTCCAGAATGTGGCTATAATCTTCTGCCGTCCATGCACCAGGCATCTCGGATATTTTTTTGACATCCAGTATTTGTACGGTGACTGAAATATTTTTAAGACTCATATTTATTGATGAAAACTTTTTCCAATAAATTTTAATGCATCGGTAATTCCGGTACGCCAATAATCCCAGGTATGCGCTCCATCACGGACGCGATACTCATGAGGGATTTGTTTATCCGTTAACGCGATATGTAACAAAGCGTTGCCTTTGGTTAAAAAATCATCATCACCACAATCAATCCAATAACGAACCTTTTTTAATTCTTCAGCTGGTTTATTTTTAACTATTTCCAAAGTAGAGTTTTTCAACCAACTGGCATTTATGCGTGCATCATCCTTTAATCCTGGTCCAAATAAGGGTCCTATAATTTGTTCATACGTATTTTCCGGCATATTTTTCAACGTCACATCATCCCAAACGGCTGCACTTAACGGTGCTGCAGCTGAAAACAGGTCAGGATATTTTAAGGCAAAATTAAGCGTGCCGAATCCGCCCATAGACAACCCGCAAATACCACGATACTGTTTCTTTGCTTTTATCCGATAGCTTTTCTCAATAAAAGGCATAAATTCCTGAATAAAAAAATCTTCATAACGCACTTGCTGATCATACGAATTTATATACCAACTAACTCCCCCATCAGGCATCACAATAATCATTGGCGGAAAAGAACCATCCTTAATGGCTTGATCAGCATAGCGGTTAATCTCTCCAAATTGAAGCCATCCACTGTCATCATCCGTATACCCATGTAATAAATACACCACTGGATAAGTCCTGGAGCTATGATCATAATCCGCTGGCAAGTAAATTGTGTACTGTACTTCTTTGTTTAAAATTTTACTAGACGCCTTCAATCCTTCCATGACCTTACCATAGCCAGGCTGAGCAATAACCCAGGGCATTGTCAGTAAGGACAAACTTAAAATCAGTAATTTCTTTTCCATAAGACGGATGATATTATAATACATAAATTAGTTTTTCTTTACGAGGACAAAAACGACCAATAGGCTTTGAAGCTGTGGATGGAAGCTGGTATTTCTGCGCTAACTCTAAATAGAGTTGGGCTTGATCAGGATCTATCGCCACTAACAACCCGCCACTGGTCTGAGGATCGCAGAGGATATGAATTTGTGCCTCCTCCATCAGTTGTATCTGGGTTTGAAAACTTTCCCAGTTTCTAAAGGTTCCACCGGGCACAGCACCTTGACGTCGGTAGTTTTCTACCGAATTATAGACCGGGACGGCGTCCCAAATTAATTCCGCACTTAGGTGAGCCCCTAAACACATCTCCGTCAAATGTCCCAATAAACCAAATCCGGTGACATCTGTCAATGCATGCACACCGCTCACCCGGCCCAAAGCTTCCCCGATCCGGTTAAGGGTAGTCATTGATTCGATAGCCAAAGCAACGTCTTCCTGCTTCGCTTTTTGTTGTTTTTCGGCAGTTGTGATAATTCCTACGCCTAATGGTTTTGTTAAAAATAATAAGTCTCCCGGCTTAGCCGTGGTATTTTTTTTTACCGCCTGAGAAGCAATTAGTCCGTTTACGGCTAATCCAAAAATGGGTTCAGGAGCATCAATACTGTGTCCGCCCGCTAAAGGAATGTTAGCTTGCCGGCAAACAACACGGCCGCCACGAATAACTTGATTCGCTATGTCGGCCGAAAGGACATTCACCGGCCACCCCAATATAGCAATGGCTAAAACCGGAGTGCCACCCATAGCATAAATATCACTAATAGCATTGGTAGCAGCGATACGCCCGAAATCGAAGGGATCATCTACCACCGGCATAAAAAAATCAGTCGTACTGATTAAAGCCTGTCCTTGGCCTAAATCCAGAACTGCAGCATCATCCCTTTCCGCATTGCCTACTAATAAATTAGGAAAATGTGTGGTGTCCTCCTCGTTTTGATGTAAAATGGAAGATAATAAAGCGGGAGATATTTTGCATCCGCAGCCAGCACCATGAGAATATTGAGTTAGTTTAATTTTTTCAGTCATTGCGTCGAATTGCCAAAAGATGGAGCAAAATTAACAGACCTAACATCACGAAGGTCAACCCTGCTGCCATGGCAGGCAAAAGTGGTGCAAAAGATGGGAATAATTTAGTTATCACCTGGCCTAAATTAAATAACCCGATAAAAGTGATTATACCTAAGATAAATAACAACAGAATATTGACTCCTGAAGAGTTGGTATGTCCTGGTAACAAATCGTGGTCATTGATGACTTTAAATACAAATATCCCCACCACCGGAAGGAGAATTCCATTCAGTGCTTGGGCCAAAATAATGATGGGAATAGGTTTTAAGCCTGTAATGCCAAGAACAAAACCGGTTAACAAAACCACCAACCATGTTAAGCGATACCATAAGCCTGTCCGAATCCATTTTGGTTGTTTTCCAAATAAACTCTGCCCGGTAATGGCTGCAGCCAAGGGGGCGGTCATCGCGGAAGTAAATCCGGCGGCAAACAAGCCTAACCCCACCACCCATTTAGCTGCCTGGCCTAACACCGGTGCCAAACTATCTACCAGGGCTTGAAAACTATAGGTGGTCTTGACTAATGTTCCTGTAAGTAAAATTCCTATGGAAATAATTCCTCCAATTATAACAGCTATGGCCACGCCGGTACGCATTTCTGTAAGGCTTTGCCCATGCCCGATACCGGAAGCCAAAAATAAATTATAGGGTACAATGGTCGTTCCTATCAGACCTATCACTAAAAATAAGCTACCCTCCGGCGCTTTGGGTATTAACAAGTCGTTAAAAAAAGACGACCAGGTAAATTCAGCTGATAAGCCGGCTATGGTGAATATGACACCCATAAATGCAACAAAAACGCCGAGAAGATTGGCGAGGGACTTTATTTGACCAAACCATAAAAAAGCCCCAACACTCCCTGTAATCAGGGTGGTCAATAGCCATGCTTTTCCAGGATAAATTAATTGTATCCCGGAAAGGGCTCCCAGGATATTACCTGCTTCATATGCAGCACAACCGATAATAATGGCTCCAAAAAGTAACCAAGGGTAAATGCTTCCAGGATATTTAATGGCGATGATTTCACCCAGACTTTTACCAGATGCCAGAGTTACACGGGCAGAGGCCTCTTGCATAACTACGGTAGCAATGACCGAAAAAATTATAGCCCATAACAATGAAGTGCCATAGGTGGCACCAGCCATGGATGCCGTGGTGACGGTTCCTGGACCGATAAATGCGGCAGTAATAATAGACCAAAATAAGGCCGCACCTAATTTCTGTTTCCAGGAGATGATCTTGGTCATTTATGGTTTATTTCCATGGTGGTGAATATTTGGACAAAATAATTAAATTTAAAGTGGAAGGATAAATGTTAATTTTATAGCCGATAATATTCCCAGATTTTATATGTACAACATCTCATTTTTGTGATTTTTCGCTGTTCAATTTCCGGCCCGATAATTCTGTTGGTTGATTGTCAAAACCGGCGCAATGGTCATGATCTCCATGCTTAACCAGGCGATTGTTTATGAACGGATAACTGAGGATAATACCGACCATGATTTAGTGAACGCAGGGCGAGATCGGGTATTAGGGTTTAATCCTTGGAGAAAACAAATTGCGAATAGAATTTTTCTCATCTAGATGTTCAACGGATTGATGTTTCATATGATTAACATAACACTGGCCCAACAGTTATTAATTAACTGATATGTTTTTATCTGAACTCAAAAAGTATGCGCCAATGGCGCTGCTCGATCTGGGTGCCAGTGATCTGGATGGTGAGCCGGTTTATGCACCTTTATTGAAAATATATCCCTACACCTTAATTGGTTTTGAACCCCAGGAAGAAGAATATCAGAAGCTGGTAGGAAAATCTAACCCTAACCAGATTTATTTCCCTTATGCGCTCGGTGACGGCAAAACCCACATCCTCCATATCTGCGCAGCCCCAGGGATGACCTCGATTTTTGAGCCCGACCCAGAACAGCTATCCTTATATCCGGGCTTTTCTGAATGGGGAAAAGTATTGGCTCAGAAATCAATCCAAACCACAAGACTGGATGATATTGAAGGTCTCCCGATTCTTGATTTTGTAAAGGCCGATGTTCAAGGTGCTGAGCTGATGATTTTTGAATCTGGAAGAAAGGTATTAGAAGATGTTCTGGTTTTGCATGTGGAAGTGAATTTTTCTCCCTTTTATAAACATCAGCCCCTCTTCTCCGATGTTGATGCTTTTTTACGGAGCTTAGGATTTCAGTTTCATTTTTTTCAACACATTAATCGCCGGATGATACTGCCCCTGATGTATGCTTCCGATCCTTACCGGGGTTTGAATCATAGCATCTGGGTGGATGCTGTGTATGTCCGTAATATCATGAATTGGTCTGCTTTGCCTCCGGAGAAGCTTAAAAAAATATCTGCACTTATGCATGGATTGTATCAATCCTATGATCTATCCATGCGGGCATTATGGTATTATGATGAAAAAGAAAAAACTGATTGGAATAAATGGTATCAAATGCAGATCCGCAAAAAATAATCACAGAATAACAAGGTTTTTAAAAATTTTGGCAAAATTGACCAGAAGTTCTGAAAATAAAGTCGCGTCTAATTTTTCTTTCCAAGAGATTATTTTGGCCATAAATCAGAATGCTTACAGACAATCTTGCCCAAAATAATTAAAATTAAAGGCCCATTGAGAAATGTTAAATTTACTTTTAGGTTTATCAATATATCAAGTTTTAAAAAATGAATATCCGCTGGTTTTTAGTAGCTACAATTTTTCTGTTTTGGTCGTGTAATCAAACCATCCAGCCCACCCTCCATTGGCGATTTAATCTCTTAGGTTTTTTACCCCATGATGAGATCAGGGGTGTGCTTCTGAGTGACCAGCCGCTCAAAGATCTGAACTTATCTTTGGTCGACAGTACATCAGGACAAATCGTTGAAGGAACTACCCTAAACTACTTTACTGCTCCTGAATGGGGATCATGGCATCATTACACCTTTATATTTAATCCTGTTCAGAAATCCGGTTATTACCAATTAAGATATAATTCAAAAAATCAGGGAACCATCAGAGTCGGCCAAAATTTATATGACGAAGCAAAGGAAATACCCTTAGTTTTTTTGAGACAACAACGTTGTGGCTACAATCCATTTATAGGCGCTTATTGTCATCAGGCGGACGGTAAGGCTTTTTATGGTCATGTTCCGGATTCATCATTGGTGGATGCCCGCGGCGGCTGGCATGATGCCGGTGATCAACTCAAGTATCTCATCACCGCCAGTTATGTAACCGCTACCATGCTCAAAACCTATGACTTATTCGGTTCAACCTTTGTCGATTCGGTGGATGCACTTGGCAAGCCGGGTAAAAATGGCCTGGCGGATCTGTTAGACGAAGCTAAATGGGGACTCGATTGGATAGAAAAACTTCACCCTGCACCGGATGCATTGTATCATCAGGTAGCTGATGACCGAGATCATGTAGGGTGGAAGTGGCCTACAGAAGATCCTTCCAATTTTGGTTGGGGTCCCGATACGTTCAGAGTCGTCTATGGCGCTAATGGTCAACCTCAAGGGTTGGGTAAATACAAAAGTAAAGCCACCGGTGTGAGTAATATCGCCGGGCGCAGTGCTGCAGCTTTTGCCTTAGCCAGCCGCATCTGGAAATCCGATCTTAATGATGCACAAACCGCTTTGAGGTACTTAAAACATGCTAAAGAGTTATATGAGCTGGGTCGCAAACTTCCCGGATATCAACAAGGAAATTCTTTTGGCGCCCCGTACAGATATAATGAATCCACCTGGGAAGATGATATGGAATGGGCAGCAGCCGAACTTTATGCCACAACCGGTGAAAAAAGATATCTCGAAGAAAGTTGGCGTTATGGGCGCAATTTTGGTCCGGAAGGTATTCTAAATCGCGATACGGCAGAGCATTATTTCCAATACCCGTTTATGAATTATGGCCATGCCGCATTGGCCGAATGGGCCGACCAAAGCGTTGGCGATAGTCTGGCGGCTTTTTATCGCACTAATTTTGAAAAAATTAAACTAAAGGCACAGAAGAATCCCTATCATGTGGGCATCCCTTTTATCTGGTGTTCTAATAACGTTCTGAGCGCCATGCTCAACCAAGTCATCGCCTATGAGCGCATGACCGGTGATAAAAGTTATCACGATTTATTAGTCGCGGGGCGGGATTGGCTGCTAGGTCAAAATCCCTGGGGCACCTCAATGTTTACCGGGATACCTGCAGATAGAGAATATCCATTAGATGTGCATACGAGCATCTATGCGCTTTCGAAAGTAATGGTTCCGGGAGGGTTAGTCGACGGACCGGTGATGACCCCCATCTTTAATAGCCTTATCGGGCTGAAAATGACTGATCCGGATGAATTTACACCTTTTCAAAACCAGGTCTGCGTATATCATGATGATATCGGTGACTACTCTACCAATGAACCGACCATGTGTGGATCAGGGACGGCCATGTTCTGGTGGGGATATTTTGCCCAACCCTCAAATCAAAAACAATGATAGGATTTATTGGCCCCAGCGGTAAGTTTTAACCTCCAAACCAGCCAAATCCAGGACGCGATCTACGACGGTTAATAATACCTCATCCACAGTAGAGGGTTGACTATATAACGAAGGTACCGCCGGACAAATAATGGCTCCTGCTTTGAGTAAAATAGCCATATTGTCCACGTGCACCAAACTAAGCGGAGTATCCCTGGGAACCAAAATAATTTTTCGACGTTCTTTCAGCATGACATCTGCTGCCCGGGTAAGCAAGTCATCAGAAAGTCCGGCGGCAATGCGCCCGAGCAATCCCATGGAACATGGACATATAATCATGACATCATATTTTGCTGAGCCGGAGGCAAATGGAGCACTGAAGTCTTTACGATCGTAAAATCTAAATGGAAATTCACTTCTAAAATCAGTCCCCTGCATTTCCAGTTTCCAATTCGTTAAGGCATTCTCGGTGTAGGTGACTGCTATTTCAGACCATTGATCATTTAAGGCCATCAAACGATGCATTAACAAATATGCATACCGCGAACCACTTGCTCCACCGATTCCAAGGACTATTTTTTTCATTATTTAATTGATATTCTGTTGTATATATATTATTTAATAAAATTATATATTTATATATTGTAAAATAGTGTAATGTTTTATACATTTGTTTCTATCATTTTAAAAATAACATATTTATTTAATATGAAGCCACAAATACATCAATACATTGCCAGCTTCTTTTCAGTTTTTGTTTTATGCGGTTTATTAGCATTCACTTTTACGCAAAAAAAGAAATCAGCACTGGTCTCTACCGTCAATCACGAAAATAAACTGCTTTTAGCAAACAGCCCTTACATTGTGGAATACACAGGTAAAAACCTCAAAATATCCTTAAAAAATGCTTTTGATGTTTTGGTTTATAAAATCACGGACGAACAAGGCCGGGAAACCAGATTAAATGGCAATTGGGATAAAAACACTTTAAAAATAAATCTAGACCAGCTACCTGATGGTCAATATTTAGTAAAATTATATTCTGCCTCGCATACTTATACAGCCAATTTGACACATAAGTCGTAGGCAGTGCCATTATTCAATTTGAATTTCTTTTTCAACAACTTAGTGATAATAGAACCTTAGTTAGTTTTTATTCTTAGAGTACTTCGGCAACCACGAATGTACTCCCTCCTACAAAAATTAAGTCGTTTTTACTGGCCGTACGTTTAGCTGCGGCCAGTGCTTTTTTTACGGAAGAATAGGCTTTACCCTGTAACCCCATTTCGCGAGCTCGAACTTGTAATTCATGTGCCGGGAGCCCGCGCGGGATATCCGCTTTACAGAAAAAGTATTGTGCTTCGACCGGCAAAATGCTCAACATTTTCTTAATGTCCTTATCCTGGACAATTCCCAGCACGATGAGTAATTTATTCCATTTCAACTGACGTAATGCCTCCACCATCCACTGGTAACCTTCTTCATTATGTGCGCTGTCCGCCAGTATCCGCGGTGTATGACTCAACCATTGCCACCGGCCAATGTAATAGGTCAAGTCCTTTAAATGGGCTAAACCTGTCTCGACGGCAGTTTTTGGAATAAAAAATTTATCTTTCAGTACCGAAATTGCCAACATGGTGGTCAGTAAATTACGCACTTGAAAATCACCATGAGCCTGGATGTACCATCTTCCGGCCCATTCATTTTGGGCATCTTCAACCTCGATCCAGGTACCGTCCTGATTCCAATACTGTATAACTCCCTTAAGTCTTGGCTCCACTTTCCATAGCTTACTAAACATTTGTTCAGCTTTCTGATGAAAGACTGGCCACACGACCGGATCAATTTGAGGGCCTATGACCACAGGCACATTTGTTTTGATAATCCCCGCTTTTTCAGAAGCAATGGCGTCCAATGTATTTCCCAACATGCTCATGTGATCGTAATGGATGCCGGTGATGACTGAAAGAATAGGTTGGACGATGTTGGTACTGTCCAATCTACCCCCCAACCCGGTTTCAATGACTGCCACATCTACTTGATGCCTGGCGAAATGGTCAAAGGCCATGCCGACCGAAATTTCAAAATAAGATGGGTTAATTGTTTCGCTCAGCGATTTGATGCGGTTGACATAACGGACTATTTCCCTTTTGGTAATCAACTTACCATTTACTTTAGCGCGTTCACCCAGCTCTTTATAATGTGGAGAGGTGTGTAACCCAACTTTTAAACCAGAAGCCTGTAGGACTGCCGCAATCATATGGGAGGTAGTCCCCTTGCCATTGGTCCCCGCAATATGAATAATCGGATAGAGCTGTTGCGGGTTATTCAAGAATTCGCAGATGCGGCTTATATTGGTCAAGTCTTTTTTAAAGGCCGGTGCTCCTACCCGTTGATACATGGGTAAATGATCCATCATCCATTCCAGGGCTTCCTGATAATTTTTAAACATTGTTTTGATTAATTATTCGTCCAAACACCCAGCTAGTTGAGCAAATTCTCATCCATATCTAAAATCAGGATTTGTTCTCAAGTAATTTTTTCAGCGCAGCCAAATCTTTTTTATTGGCTTTGGCCATGGCCCATTGCATAAAAGGCGCAGTAAATGCAGAAAATCCTGTCGGATGTCCAGCATTGCGCAAGGTCATCCGGGTGACGTCAGGTGACAACGCTTGCCAGGTATAGGTCGTTTCCATCGGAAATGGTCCGTCCGCCGTACGCATAACAAGTTTTTGCGAGGGAACCCACTCTACTATTTCATAGGTGTAGGCTAATCTGCGCCCAAGAAAATTGGCCACAAAGTCCATTTTTCCTCCCGGGCCAAGGTGTTTTGAACCTTTCCAGACGATGGACTTAATATTTTTATACCACAGCGGTGCATGATCCGGGTCAGCTGAAAATGCTGCGACTTTAGCCAATGGACATGTGATGTCCGTAAAAGTGGTAACATCGACTTTCATGCTAAGATTTATGGCGAGCCGTGATAAAGCTCAATAGGACGATTACCGTTCCAAAAGTGATAGACAGATCGGCCAAATTAAAAATTCCGGTTTCAAAAAAATGAAAATCCAGGTGTAAGAAATCGGTTACTGAACCATATCGGATCCGGTCATAAATATTGCCAATACCTCCGCCAGTGATGAAAGCTAAGCCAACCGACAATGCCGTGGACAAATTCCGGCTAAATAATACTAAAAAAAGCATATAACTAAGTACAATAGCCGGAATGATAGCTAAGAACAAATTTTTCCAAGTGCCAGACCATTCTGCCCCTAAACTTAAAAATGCTCCCGTATTCTCCACATTGGTGAGCATTAACCTGTCCCTAACCACTTCAATCTGGGCATAAGCATCAACCTTGTCCCTGACTAATCTTTTCGATATTTGATCACATCCGGCATTTCCCAAGATTAATAACAACAGAATAACAAAGCGTAAAGAGGTGTGCTTAAACCAACTATTCAACATGTCAGGAAATTAATGTTATAAAATGAATGCATTTTATTTAAACGGATAAAATTTAGCAGTCGTTTCTAAGCACTGATCTTCTTTTTTGCCTTGTTTAATACAATGAGGGTTAATAAAACTTGCAAGGCAGTGGCAATGCCATTACTGAGCATGATCGCCAAGGTTCGGGAGCGAATACCATAAAGGGTCCAAAAAGCAAATATCATGATCCAGCCGATCAAATAGGGCACACTCATGCTGCTTGGTTGTTTAAGGCGCCATTCGTTGATGGCTTGATAAGCCACCATTGAGCA
>JAYRWN010000350.1:0-7607 GCA_041917975.1 Saprospiraceae bacterium
CAAAGATGGACCACCAAAGGAGGTCAAGTCATTCTGGATTTAAGAACTTATGTAAAAGCAGATCGTTGGAATAATTTTTTCCCCATCTTGATGTCCATTAATATACGAAAATGTGCGTAATATGATATCTACACCCTTTATAAATAAACAAATGTAATTACCTCTTCAAAAACGACTGGGTACTATTCATGCACTGGTGGAGGATTTTGGTGTTTATTTATAGAAATTTAATTACATGACAATATTTAACTAAAACAGATATATTTCTTTTCACTTTTTTCCGGAAAATATCCTTAACTAAAACAAGATATTAATATGAAAAAACATTTTTGTTTTATCACACTAATAGGTTTAATGACAGGATTAATTTACCCGGTAGTATCCCAGAGTGATACCTATCCAAAAGTCTCCATCAGTGATACCGAAGTCAGAACCATCCGGTCCACCTTCGTAAAAGAAATGGAATACCATATCCAGGTAGCGCTACCACCAGATTATAAACAATCTAATCAGGTCTACCCAGTAGTATACTATACAGATGCCTTCTATTGGGGAGGGATGGTCATTGAAACCTACAGATTATTAAGGGCATTCAATGAAATCCCTCCGCTGATTCTGGTTGGAATTTCCTGGAACCCCGATGATAAGGATGTATCTTCTCACCGGGTCAGAGATTATACACCCACACCTCTAACTTCAGAAGAACTGCCTGAACAGTTGAAACCTTTTGCTGCGGTATCTGGTGGAGCACGTAATTTTCTGTCTTTCATTGAAAAAGAACTTATTCCCACGATTGAAAGTAATTACCGGGTTGATACATCAGACCGAGGTATTCTTGGTTATTCCCGTGGCGGATTGTTTAATGCCTATGTTTTGTTTAACAAACCGCATCTGTTTAAAAAATACTTATTGGGGGCTCCAACCTTGGACTGGGATAATTATTTTGTAATTAAGGAAAATGAAAATCTTGCAAAAGCTGGTAATGAATTACCACTACAGGTATTTTCTGCAGTGGGAAGTGATGATTTTGCCGATATTTTAAAAAGCTGGATTGTCTTAAGGGACCACTTAAATGCCAGTGAAAATAAAAAATTAAATTTTAAGTACATGATATTGGATGGAGAAAACCATACTTCCGCAATTCCCGCGGTTTACTCCCGGGCATTTAGGGTTTTATATGGCCGTAATTAATGCTATGTAATTAGTGTAACGATTTTACTCCCAGTTTTCTATAAAGGGTTTATTCCTAAACCAGCGAATATTTGAATTAAACCAGGAAAAATAAATTAGAACAGATAGTACAAAAGTAACTATTAATACAGTTTAAATAACAATACTATGAAAAAATTATATATCATTTTTTATCTTCTAATTTTTTACTTCCCCAGCTGTAACGAAAAAAATGCCCCATCAGAGAGAGAAGCAGCAATTATTGAAAATCAAATCCGGGTAAGGGTGGAAAAATATATTGAATCAGTAAAAGCATTGGATTCACCAAACGAATTCAAACCCGTATTGTCTTCAAAAAAATATTTATAAAAATTGATCTCATATAGGAGGATTACTCAAATTCTAAAGCGCCACGAATTTGGGCTTGCTGATGATCAGCCTCAGCCATGATCTGTTTAAACCGCGGCAGCTCCAACAAAGGATGCATAAAAGGGTTATAATTGCGTAAAAAATTGGTATTGCAAAATCCCCAGGCAACACCTCTTTCCAACCATGTTAGCGCTTGCTCATATTCACCGATCACCGTTAATCCATTGGCAATAAATAGCGGATAATATTCATCAGTCATCGCATAGTCACTTATTCTGGATGACTGTAAAAAAGTCAAAGCAGGTTCGCGTTGTTTTTCCAGGGCTAACTTAAGAAACTGACAGAAATCTGACCATATTCCTTCCCCAAAATTGGCGATCCGGTTAAGCTCAAGTAATGCCTTTGCATGATCACCCTGGTAAGCCAGCATTTGTCCAGCCCACCAGCCGGCGAAAGCTTCTGCCGGAGCAAGGGTGGACTGGGCTTCCAAAATCATTTTAACCGCTTCGTCATGGAGACCTTCAAACATATAAATGGCTGCCCGCGACCACCATGGTAAAAAAATAAGTGGATCATTTTTTAATGCCTTTTCTACATAGGGTAAAGCCTGAACAGAAAGACCAACTTCAGCCAGAACGAAAGAAAACATGCTTAAATCTTCAGTTTCATTGCTGATCGAAAATGATTGATGAGCCAGACGTAAAAATCCTAAGATATCTCCCTTTTTATAATAATTCAATCCTTTAGCAAATAAGGCCTGGGGTGAGGCCGGATCCAGGGCTATGGCCTGGCTGGCGTACGAATCTACCAATTCCAAGGTCTCTTCTTTGTAATACAACCCAAAATCATAGGCGGCCCAATAGAAATAGCTTAAAGTGGCCAACAAGCGGGCATTCGGACCTTCCAAATTCAAGGCATGTTGAACTAATTTGATCCCTTTCTCAATACTCGCCGGGGAAAACCTTCTAAATTCATAAATGGCAGAAATCCAGGTATCATAAGCTTTGACATTTTTAATGGAACGGTCTATTAAAAGCAATTTATCAACCGTTGATAATTCAATCTTTAAAGCTGCGGCGATAGCCTTAGCGACTTTTTCCTGGATATCAAAAACATCATCCAACGTGCCGGCATAAACCTGTGACCATAAAGGGGCATCGCGCTTTACATCCACCAGACGGGCCGTAATGCGCAGATTTTGTTGATGTTTGCGGACGCTCCCTTCCAGGATGTACAGAACATTTATTTCATTGCCAATATCGGTAATTTTTTTGGTGGAACCCTTAAAAGTCATGGCCGAACTGCGGGAAATAACCTGCAAGGATGGAATGCGGGAAAGGTCGTTAATGATTTCTTCCGTCAAGCCATCGCTGAAATATTCTTGCTCCGGGTCATTGCTCAGATTTACAAAAGGTAATACCAACACGGAATTAGTCGTTTGTGGTATGGATCTTTGAATATTTTGTTTGGGCGGAGTTGTCGGAGGCTGGTCTGTTTGGGTTAAGGCTTGCACGATGTCTTTAATAACGATGGCTACTTTGTTCAGTTGATTTTGATAAACGGTATTGCGCAAATTATCTTGTCGCCGGTCATCAGGGTTTAGTGGCCGGTTGACCCCTGGTTCCTGATAAATAAATTCGATGCCGCGCAGAGGTGTATCCATATCTTGTTCAATCGTGCGTCGGTCAGCGAGATCCAGATCATGAATAATCACCGGCAGAACACGGTTGACCAGGTTACCGTTGGCCAGGCGCACGTTAGGCCCGATTTGATCCAGTCTGGAATTGCGAATAAATGGCAAAAACTCATGCTGATAGGCAAAAGACCGTTCATCGGCATAGGTGCGGGAAAGAATAGGCATAAAAATGACGGCCTTCAATTTGGCCTGCAGACTTTGTTCTACTTCATGCAATTCCGACAAGCCGTCGTGTGGATTTTCATCAAAATAAATAGACAGTTCATCCTTTAAAGTAGCATCCAATTCCTCCTGCAGGTGCTGAACGAAATGAGTAACCCACCGAGCAGAACGGTTATCCTTCTGGCGGTAGGAGATAAAAATGTCGAAGCTAAAACCACTAATCAGTGAAGGCATGGTTAAAAATACAACTTTCTCGAGTTAATAATTATATTTTAGGTGACCGGATGTCGGTGGGAAAAAGTCAAAACTGGTGCATGACTGGTGATCACAAATAATATTTTACAAGCAAAGGAACAATTAATATTTTCTAAGGGGTTTTTAATGTTTTTCTTTCTTTTTTCACAAATAATTCGTATATTAAGAGCTAATATTTTTGTGGGTATGTTAACGACCCATCCAATTACGCACATCAAGTATACCGGCCTCACCGGGAATAAGATTATTGTGCCGCTTGATGTGACCGTGCCTCCCGGTGAATTTCAGTTTTTTTACGGGTTAAGTGTACAGTTTTTTGCCATGATGGAAATAGCCTGCCTGTTTAATAAAATGGGTGCTCCCATCCCGGGTAAAGTTTGAGGAAAAGTTTTTCCAAAAAACACGAATATAGGTACAGATTAAAATACATCCACATGAGTAGTTTCTGAGTAAGGTCGTGTTTTAATAACCTGGCGTTAATTACATTTTGGTTTTAATACCCGAGATGTAAAGTGCATTTTTCAATGGGGTCATTCCATTTTGTCCGAATGAGCACAACCATAAAACGATGACCGGGAATGAACTGTAAGAGATAGATTATACCCATGATGAATAAAACATAAATTAATAAATTATGAGACCTCAGCGACATAGCCGAAGCATCCCCACACTTCCCGGGCAAACTTTAACTACCCACAAATACCGACGGATGCTCCGATTTTTAATGATTGTATTTTGGTTATGGTCCTGCATAGCCGTCCAGGCTTTGGCCCAGGTCACCTTGCGCGGTCTGGTCAGGGAGGCAGGAGGGGAACCCCTGTCTGGAGCCACGGTACTTATTGACGGGGGCAGTAAAGGAATAACGACGGATTTAAACGGTCAATTTGAACTCACCATAAACCACGAATTACCCTTTACGTTATGGATTCGTTATTTGGGCTATATTGAAAAGCAACTTCTGGTTTCCACTCCGATTGGTTTCCTGGAAATTGAGCTTGAAAAGAGTACGCAACTTATCGATCAGGTTACCGTTACAGCATCACGGCATCCCGAGAAGGTAACCTCCGCCCCCGCTGCACTTTCTATCGTGGACTCCCGGCGGCTTCAGGCCGAAGTGGTCAGCCACCCCATTCTTTCACTGCGCAATTTGCCCGGCGTAGAGATTCAGGAGCACAGTATTGGCCGCTATCAGGTAGGTCTGCGCAGTCGCCGGACAACTATAGAAGGCGGAGAAACATTTGTGCTGGTAGATAACCGGCAATTGGTCACTCCTGGATTAACCTTTGTGTCGTTCAGTGCCAGTCCGGTCGATCCCATAGATCTCGACCGAATAGAGGTGGTTCGCGGACCGGGATCCGCGCTTTATGGTCCGGGAGTAGAAGGCGGGGTAATCCATTTTATCACTAAAAATCCCTTTGATGCTCCGGGTACTTCTCTTAGTTTATCTGGTGGGTCACAGTCGTCTTTGGGACTTTCAATACGTCAGGCAGGCGTAGTGGGGAAAAAATTGGGGTACAAAATACTGGGTATTTATAATCGGGCAACCAATTGGCCTTTGGATAAAAGTGATTCAACGGATGCGGCCACATTGGCCATGTTCAAGGATACCATCCGGAGCTCCCTGACCGGTAAGATCCACGATATCTACCCTGATGATCAGAAAATGCGCCGGTTCAACCTAACTGCCCAATTGGATTACCGACTAAACAACAACAAAAGCCTGACGGCGGCGGGCGGCTACTCCCAGGTCACTGCCCGTAGCTTGATCCTCTTCTATGGGCAAGAGACCCGAACCCCACACGTCTTTGGTCAGGTAAAGTACCAGAGCCCACGTTTTTTTAGCCAGATTTATGCCACACAAATAAGAAATAAGGAAACGGGGTTTACGTATGATAGAGGCCTGACCGATTATTTACTAAACACGAACCTGGAAGCTCAGGCCCAATATCGCAATCACACCCTCGCCAGAGAACGCCTTAACCTGGTTGCCGGCACCGACTACCGGGTCACTTTTGTAGATACTAAAGGCTTGTTTTCCGGCCGGAACGAAAAAAAGGACAATTACAGCATTTGGGGTGCTTACGCCCAGGCAAAATGGTCATTTACCCCTGAGTTGCAAACACTAGCGGCCGCACGGGTCGATTATTTTGCAGCAGTACATCAAACGACCTTATCACCACGTCTGGCTTTGGTCTATCAGCCTGCTTCAGACCATTCCATTCGCCTCACTTACAACCGGGCCTATGGTATTTACGGAGCGTTGGAGGTACACTTCGACTATTTATTGACCACTGCACCGCTTTTCGACGTTCGACTTTGGGGAACCGGAATGCGCATTGAATATGCCAATCCCAATCATATGACCAGCTACTATGGGCTACCTGCCACCGAAAACCCTGGTATTAACTTAACGTCGGCATACCGGATCATTCTTGGAACACTGATGGCCAAAGGAACCTTTCCTGACGTACTCGCAGATTATCTGCATCAACTGACTCCCGAAATTACCGGCTTCTCCCAAGGCCTACTGACCCTGAATAGCCGCCCGGTAGATAAGATTTATACGCGCTCTACGGCAGGTGAGGTAACCCAAACAGATCAATATGAACTGGGCTACCAGGGCATGGTGGGTAAACAATTAGGAATAAATGCATCACTTTACTTTAATCGTCGCGAGAATTTTCTATCTACTCCTCAGCGCGTGAACCCAGTAGTGAATGTTCCTGCCCTGGGCCAAGATTTATCAACTGCAGTCCTCCGGGCCATCGATCCTCAAATGCTCCCCCAGGGTTATACCCCTGAGCAAATAGCCGATATATTTAAAGTAGCCGGATCAGGATTTGGGAACAGCCCGATTGGAGTAGGGGTCATCGAACCAAATGACGCACAAGGCGTTGGCCGGCCGGACCTGTTATTAACTTTCGCCAATTTTGGAAAAATTAGTTATGTCGGGACCGAACTCGGCCTCAATTATTATTTCAATAATGATTTTTCCGCCTTTGCGAATTATTCCTGGTTAAGCCAACAGTTTTTTGATGAGGAAGAACTAAACGAGGCGGGAACAGGCTTCTCTTTTTCCCTCAACCAACCTTTGCACCGTTTTCGCACCGGCCTAAGTTACCTGCCCTTGCAAGGTATCCATGCAGATGTGATGTTGCGGTACGATGATGCCTTCAAAGCTGTAGCTGGTTTTTGGTCAGGTCCGGTTCCCGCCTTAACGCTAGTGGACGCAGGCGCCGGTTACCAATTTGCCTCCGGCCTAAGGATTGACATGACTGTAACTAACCTGTTAGGAACCCGCTACCGGGTCTTCCCCAAAATGCCCATGATTGGCAGAATGCTCATGGCCAGAGCAACTTATCATTTCAAGGACAACAATTCAAAATAATAAAAGATTGTTTCAACTTATAAAATCTGGACCATGCCTAACCGGTGGAATTTCTTAGCTAATAGACCAGCTTTTAAATGGATTTTTATGGGAAAAACGACAAGACTTTTACTGCTCACAATCCTGTTTACCTTTTTTCCTGATTTTTATCCAATCAGTCAAACTCCGGGCGGTGCATCTTCATCCGGTTGGCTAGAGTTGAATCCCTCCTCCGCGGCTTATAAGAAAGGACTATACCGGCTCGTCCCCTATTTATCGGTTCTTCCCGATACGGCTGGGTCCTTCACTATTACCCTAGTGTCCTCAGCCGTCATGGCGGATCGGTTTATACCGCTAAATCCCAGAGCGATGCCGGCCCGGCCAGCAACGACGGTGGCTGGGGATATCGATGCGTATTGGATACAGCTAAAGATCCGGTCGTTCCTTCCCCATCCGGAAACCTGGCTGCTGAACCTGTCCTGGCCACAGATGGAGCTTTATGAGCAGCAGGCTGACGGGTCATATTCCATCCGTCACACCGGATCAGCACTTTCAATCCTGGAGAGACCATATGGGCGTACGTACGGC
>JAYRWN010000351.1:0-6355 GCA_041917975.1 Saprospiraceae bacterium
TTACAAAAATATCACCAGCTCTTAGCGCCTTCCGATCGGTTGGTCACCGACCTCCTACATCTGGAAGGGGATATCCTCATCCTCGGCGTGAGCGGTAAAATGGGACCTGACCTGGCTGTACTGGCGCAGGCCGCCATACGAAAGGCAGGGCTGCACAAAAAAATAATTGGTGTGGCTCGTTTTACCGAGAGCTCAGTGTTGCAGCGGTTAAACGAGGCGGGGGTAACGACAATCCAGGCAGATGTGCTGGATGCCGTCCAATTACAAAAATTACCCCACACGGAAAATGTCTTGTACCTGGCCGGGACTAAATTCGGCACTACCGGCCATGAACCATACACCTGGGCCATGAACACCTACGTGCCTGCTTTGGTCGCCCAGCATTGGCGGCAGTCTCGACTGGTGGTTTTTTCTACGGGCAATGTCTATCCCCTCACCCCGGTCGCGCAGGGTGGCGCCACCGAATCCACCCCCGTAGGGCCGCTCGGAGAATATGCACAATCCTGTCTCGGGCGCGAAAGAATGTTCCAGTATTTCTCCCAGCAATACCAGACGCCAGGCCTGATCTATCGCTTGAATTATGCCAATGATGTTAGTTACGGTGTCCTGCTGGAAATAGCCCGGGCCGTTTATCACGGGCAGCCCGTCGATGTCACCATGGGTTATGTAAATGTCATCTGGCAGGGCGATGCCAATGAATATGCCCTGCGCTGTTTAAACCATTGCAGTTGTCCGCCCAGGATTCTTAATATTACCGGACCGGAAATTTTAAGTGTTCGTCAGGTCGCTCAGCAGTTTGCAGATATTTTTAAGCGGGCAGCACTTTTTAGTGGTCAGGAAGCGGATACCGCTTTGCTCAGCAATGCCTCAGCGGCCATGGAATTGTTGGGGCGTCCGCTGGTGTCTCTGGACCAGATGGTACACCTGATCGCTGAGTGGGTTCAACTGGGCGGGCCAACTAAAAACAAGCCCACCCATTTTCAGGAAAGGCGTGGACAATTCTAAAATCTAACGTTCTTCAGGGGGCTTCAAGTTTCTCTACAATAATGGGCAGATATTTTTTGTATTGTTTGGATTCAATATATTTATTCAGAGCCCTCCCGGTGGATTTAAACGATTGGATGGCATAAGCGGAGTCACTAATTTTTATTTTAAATTCGCTAAGGTAAAATGAATAGTCCAGAATATCTTCCGGCTGAAATTTGTCATGATATGCATCCTTAGCTACAAAAAAACCGATAATGGAAAGGTTACTGCGGTGTTTTCTAAGTGATTCTGGTTTTAAGTCCTGTCCTTTCAGGTAAATCAAAAAAGAAAACAAGACCTTTCCCAGTTCATAAGCATATATTTTAGAGCTTTTATCCCAGTGATAATCACTAATGAATTTTTCCAGATCTTCTTTAAATTTGAGGTCCATTGTTGAAAGATAAAATAAAAGATAAAGTAATGATCTTGGCAAACTGCGGTTAAGCATCTTTACCATTTACTCGTTTAAGTCTAATACAACAGCTCCAATTTTTTGTCCGCTCATGACATAGTTATAAGCTGCGGCAATTTTTGTTAATGGAAATGTCTGATCAATAACTGGTTTGAAGCGACCCGTTTGCATTAATCCCTTGATAAACATTAAATCGTTTTTGATGTTGGGCAAGGGAGAGAATACCACTTTTTTAGTTCCCCAAAAGGCAGTATATACCACCATAACTAAGTGTTTAATCCCACCACCGGAAGATAAAAATATGCTCTTATTTTTCATTAAATGTTTACCCCATTCAAAGGAGTATTTGCCGACGGCATCCAAAACAAAATCGTATCGTTCCTGGTGTTGAACAAAATCTTCCCGGGTATAATCCAATACTTTTACCGCCCCAATAGCTCTGACCAGATGGGTATGTTTTGCACGGCATACACCGGTTACATGTACACCATACGAGGCTAAGATTTGCACCATGGCTGAGCCTATGGCCCCGGTGGCGCCAAGAACCAGTGCATTTTGCCCCACCTGAGGTTTTAGCCGGTTGAGACCACAGGCATACACAGCGCCTTCCAGGCACGCAGCAGCTTCGGGATAGGACCACTGTTCAGGCATAATGACCATGCCCGTCGATTCAGGTACCGTGATGTATTGGGCATGCGCACCACAACCAAATACACCCCCGAACCCCATGACTCTATCACCCACTTTATAGGAGTGCACTTTTGCACCTGCCTCAGTTATTTCTCCCGCAAAATCTGAACCGGTGCTAGCTAACTTTGGTTTCAGCAAACCGGTAAATAACCGCATCACCAAGGGTTTTCCGGTGAGTACATGACAGTCACTGCGATTCACCGTACTTGCGTGTACTTTAATTAATACCTCGTTTTCTTTTGGTATTGGCATTGGCCTGTTTTGAATAGTCAAAACGGTGGGAAGACCGTAAATGGTACGCACTGCTGCCTTCATTAAATGCGTATTTTAATAATTACTCTTCAACTACAAGCCAATACCTAAAATAATCAATATTGGTAAATAACTATTGAAATTTACAGTACGCTGTTCGCCAATGAATATTTATTAGATGAAATTCCTGAATTTTGATGTTAATCAAGGTTTTTAATATCCTGAACGATGGACTTGTATCATCAGTGTCAACTCTGTAATGCTTAAAAAAAGTAATTTTACCAATCGATGATAAAATTAGATCCTTACATCCAGGCTTTGCTGGCAGCCGGCACAGTCATCCCGGCGCACCCGCTAGCCTTAACCGCCGATTTAAACATTGATGAACCCGTACAACGCGGCCTCACCCGCTATTATCTGGCTAGCGGCGCCGGAGGCGTAGCGGTAGGCGTGCACACAACCCAATTTGAAATCCGCCAGCCCGGAGTGAATTTGCTGGAACCTGTGCTGGCTTTAGCGGCTGAGGAAATTGCTTCGGCCACGCCTGACCAACCGGTTATAAAGGTGGCCGGCGTGGTGGGACCAACCGAACAGGCCTTGAGGGAAGCGGCACTAGCCGTTCGGCACGGATATCATTTGGGTTTGTTATCCATGGGTGGATTGGCGGACTACAGTGAAGATGAACTGATCAACCGGGCCCAGCGGGTGGCGGAGGTAATACCTATCTTTGGATTTTACCTGCAGCCGGCGGTCGGTGGCCGTGATCTGAGTTATAATTTCTGGCGCCGTTTTGTCGAAATTCCCCAAGTCAATGCCATTAAAGTGGCTGCTTTTAACCGATACAACACGTTGGATGTGGTGCGGGCCGTCTGCCGGTCCTCACGCCGCGAAGACATAGCATTGTACACGGGCAACGATGATAATATTGTGGCGGATTTACTCACGCCTTATCGATTTATCATTGAAGGTCAGCCGGTGGAAAAAAGATTTGTCGGTGGTTTGCTGGGACATTGGGCTTATGGAACCCCCATTGCCGTGGAATTGCTGAAGGAGATTAAACGGAGTGTGCAAAACAATTACGCCGGAATTGACGATCTGTTAGCCCGTGGTGTGGTGGAAACGGACATTAATGCTGCCGTATTTGATCCGGCGCATCGCTTCCAGGGTTGCCTGAGCGGGATTCATGAAATGTTGCGCCGTCAAGGTCTGATGACAAATATTTATTGTCTTAATCCTCACGAAAAACTTTCTCCCGGTCAGATGGAGGAAATAGAACGGGTCATCAGGGATTATAATCTTCCTTAGTAATTATTTCGGTCAGTGACTTGCAGAGGTTTATGTGGGTCAGACTTCCGGTATTTAAAAAACCAAATTACCATGATCCAGAAGGGCAGGGTAGAAGCGATAATTTTTAAGTTTAAACTTAAAATACCGGCCAGGCTAAACATGATCACTACGGCGCTGAGCATAAGTACACCAAGCCATGGAATAATCCGATGAACGGACCGAGCTAAAGTCGCATAAATAAATATCATAAGACCTAATAAACCCGCCAGGATCAGCGGATGGCTGAGCGCTTTTAATGTGCCCGATTGGGATAAAACCTCATAAATGATTTGGAAAATGAAACTGTGTTGGTGGTCACCCCATTCGGTATAACATACTAAAAAAGAAAGGCAAAGGCCCAGGTAGATGATGGCAGGTTTGTAAAACATGCCCTAAAAATATTCATTTAGTCACCTGCAATTTAATTATGGGTTAAATTTTTGAAGATTTTAAAATTCATAGAATTTTTGGAATAACGACTGTGTGATCAAAACCACCAAGTGGGGCCGGAATTGGCAGTATCTTTACGTTAAATTTTGTCCAATGAAATTATCTTATTTTTTCGGGTTGATCCTTTGGATTGTTTTAGGCCAATCCTGTCAGCATAATCCTGGTTCTGCTCCGGCAGAGTCAACGGCGGTCGTTAACCTGGACAGTTTGCGCATTTTGGGTGCCGAGGTGGCGAATACTTCCCAGAAAGCTTTGCTGGCTCAGGTTACTCAGTCTTTATCCACCCAGGGACCAATAGGAACTATTTCCTTTTGTCACGAGTCTGTTGCTGGCCTGATGGATAGCCTGTCTCGGGCTGCGGGATATTCCATCCAGCGGATTAGTGACCGCCCGCGCAACCCGGCGAATAGAGCAAATGACCGGGAACTAGCGCTGATTGACCATTTTAAACAACAAAAGACACCCGCAGACACTCTTTTGTCAGAGGGTGATGGTCCTACCTATTATAAACCCATTTTGCTGGGACTGGAAGCTTGTCTCCAATGTCACGGTACACCGCAAGCGCAGGGGGGTATCCAGGCAGCAACGTTAGAAAAATTATCCACCCTATACCCAGTGGATGAGGCAAGAAATTATCAACTGGGAGAAGTGCGCGGAGCCTGGAAGATCAGGTTTAAAAGCCCATCCGCTCAGTAAATGACCCTGAACCAAAGGATAAATACTACTTATATATTTGAAAGACAAAAGATTGGCTTGTGTATAATTATAAATGAAGGCTCAGGTAAATCCTTTATTACTCAACAGCTGCGCTGCCTGTCAGAAGAAAAAATATTTGTGAAATAGATTTATTCGTTTTTTTTATTTCCGTAAACGGCTAATTTCTATACATTTATATCGGAATTTGGTTGGAATCGCCAGCAAATCCTGCAATTCGGATACTAAAACTGCTGTGATTTCGGTTCTTATGCCGGACCAATTCAGTGTTCCGATACCTCAAAAAGCCGGCATCATCTGCAAAGATGCTGCTGGATAGTAAATATTTTTTTACATAAAACGATTTAAAAACATGAGTAAATTTGATGAAAAGGTAGCCATGTATGCTGCTAATGTCAAGGAACTGGGTCTGTCCATTCCTACGGACTTATTAACCAAAGTAGCTAAAGGGTTAGGTCCTTCTATTTATTTAGGCGATGCTTCTTTGGTATCCGGCGGTGATGCTGAAGAAAAAGCCAGAGTAAAAAATAATTTTTTGATCAAAAAATTAGGTTTAAAAGACAGTCCGGAATTGGATGCGGCCATTGATGCTGCAGTTGCCGCCATGGGCAAAGGCAATAAAAACAAACACCGGGCTATATTTTATGCCTTGTTGGTGATGAAATTTAAAAAAGAGTCTGTTTATAAATAACCAACAGAAAAAATACCGAGGAGAGCCAGATGATTGTCCAGCTTTCCTCGGTATAATTTTTTTATTACCCACCCTGGTCGATGCCCCTGAAATCGGCAGAATGATTTATTTCAGAATTTGCCTGAGTCGCCCCATTCCTTGAAAAATTGTTGCAGGAATAATTCTAAAAATTGATGGCGTTCTTCCGCCAGGATTTTTCCCGTCGGCGTAAGCATTTTGTCTTTTAATAACAACAATTTTTCATAAAAATGATTAATTGTAGGCGCACGACTTTGTTTATACTCTTCTTTAGTTTGAATTAAATTGGGCAAGATGTCAGGGTCGTAGAGGGGTCGTTGTTTAAATCCGCCGAAGTTAAATGCCCGGGCGATGCCAATAGCTCCGATGGCGTCCAGGCGGTCCGCATCCTGCACCACCTTTAGTTCCAGGGACTCAAATTGCCGCCCCTGAAATTCCTGTTTAAAGGACATATTCTCCATAATCAGGATAACATGATTGACCACCTCTGGGTGGACCTCGTGAGTTTGCAGATATTCCCGGGCTATTCGCGGCCCGATGGTTTCATCACCGGCATAAAATTTTGCATCGGCTATATCGTGCAGGAGGGCGGCCAGTTCCACCACCATCAAATCAGCACCTTCCTGCAGGCCAATGTGCCTGGCCACCTGCCAAACCCGATGTATATGCCACCAGTCATGGCCTCCTTCCGCTTGGGCCAGCCGTTTTTTCACCCAGCCAGCCGTGTGAAAGATGATGTCCTGAGTCATGTTGTTGATTGAGGATTTTGTGTAAAA
>JAYRWN010000352.1:0-1969 GCA_041917975.1 Saprospiraceae bacterium
AGCCCTGTACATCAAGGGCCTGCATAATTTGCTCAACGCCCATTTTCTGACCGGCCAATACGCCCGCCTGGAGCAGTCGCTGAACGAGCTGGAGTCGCTGCTCATCACCCGCACGCTGGATAAAAACACCGAAGGCCTGCTGGTGTTATTCACCTACGTGCACAAAATAAACAAACATTACCTGGAGGGGACCTTCACCGAAGGGATAAAACTGGTCAAACCGCTGACCAAACTGATCGAAGAGAACCCCTATAACTGGGATGAACACCGCATCATGGTGTTTTGGTACAAAGTGGCCTGCTTGTATTTCGGCAGCGGCGATTACGGCACCTGCATCACTTACCTGAATAAAATCATCAACCAAATTAATCCGAATTTCCGGGAGGACATCCAGGGCTTTTCGCGCATTTTATCCCTCATCGCCCATTTTGAGTTAGGCAACCGCCAGCTGGTGGACTACCAGGTGAAGTCGGTGTTCCGTTTTTTGAGTAAAATGGAGGATGTGAACAAGGTGCAATACGAGGTGCTGCGTTTTCTGCGCCAGTTGCCGCGCATCTACCTGAGCGATCTCAAGCAGGAGTTTCTGCGCCTGAAAGAAAAACTGCTCAAGCTGGAGAATGACCCTTACGAGCGGCGCCCCTTTTTATACCTGGACATCATCTCCTGGCTGGAGAGCAAGATCGCCAACAAACCGGTACAAACCATCATCCGCGAAAAATTCCTCAAACGCAAACAACTGGCGGAAGCGGGGTAGGAGAGGGGGAGAGGAGTTTTCTGTTCTGGATTAGTTTTTTTCTGAATAATTCTACAGAAAACTCACTCATTTTTCCCCGGAATAGACCATGGATCGGTAAAAAATGTAGGTCCCTGGACGCTTGCAGCGCAACCTCATGCAAAGACCAAACTACCACGAAACTGTCCTACGTGGGTGAACAAAAAAATAAGAAAGGAAAACCATAACGAACACTGAACCTCCGGTATGGTCACATGCACAGTGTTATGCACTGTGTTATTTTGCTTCTTGCACTTTTGGTTCAAATTCAGCAACTACTATTAATTTAGGTAGAAACAACCCTTGAACTCTTTCATCACAGTCTACCAGCCAATTGTGGGTTTGGCCAGCTTTAGGTACGTTACCTTGCCAACCATGGGGACTTGGTGTGTCACCATTACAAGCACCAATTGAAGTCCACCGTACTGTCACAGCTCCATCACAGTTATAATCAAAACTCCCATCGCCCCTATCTTTAGCGAAGTATTTACCCTGTCCCGGAAATGCATTGGGATTATTATCGTAGCAGTCATTTTTGTTCGATACGTATCCATTTGGTTTAAGACAAGATTTTATAGTGATATCCCGGTTACCGTATCCATCACCATCTGCATCTTTATACCATAAAGTTTCTGGATTTGTATTGGAATCATTATCATTACAATCTGAATTATTTCCTACATAACCATTTGGTTGTTTATTTCTTATAGTTTTAACCGGAGTTGCTTTTGAATCACCATATCCGTCAGCATCGCTGTCCCGAAAAAAACTTACATCATCCCCATTTGTTTTTCTGTATTGAATTCTTTCAAAAATCAATTTGATGTATTTCTTATCAATTTTAATTGCCTTGTAACCAACTAGCTGCTCCCTTGCATAATCAACTTTCAATGACCCATTGTCAATCCATACATTTGAATTTCCGATTTCTATTGCATTTGCAATCGAGGCCTGTAGATCTGTCCCTAAGTCTACACCCCAATTGAATGTTAGTGAAGCATCATTGTAGTTAATTACTTCAGAGATGAGATATAGTTTCCTTTTGTTTTATATTTCAAATATTTCAAATATTACTTGGGTCATCAAATAGTAATATAATATTCTAAGCAGCATACATAATATACTTATTTCTGAAATAAGCTTTGACGGTGGCTTTGTTTTTCTTTTTCTTACCGATAAAATTCTTTACATCATCTG
>JAYRWN010000353.1:0-2385 GCA_041917975.1 Saprospiraceae bacterium
CAGCTTGCATGGGATTGATCACCTGACCATCCGGCAAAATAATTTGGGCATGAAATTCGCCTTCCGGATCATCTTCAATGGCATTCCAGCGGCTACCCGCTGCTTGTTTTACCACCACTTCGCCTGTATAAACACCCAAACAATAGAGGATGTGCCCGATGTTGCGTTGCAAACGGCCACCCGGGAGGGGTTTCCCGTCGCGGGCATGGCGTTGAAAGTACTTATCGATCTCCATCACACTGCGCACGGTGTAGTCAAGCCTCATCCGGTCAACGGCAAAAGCTTTGATGATCCAGGTCGTGTGGTGGGCAATACCGTCCTGAAGTGTTGGCATACTGGTACTTACATATAGTTGGTGGTACAAATATATAAATAAATATTCATTTGACCAAATCCGACTTTTAAAATAGACCTGTCCGCAGGAACATGGAAAAAAGTAAGCGCACACGTCACGGTTTGTTCGGTATAAGTTCAGCATAATCATTCGCAGGGTACGTTTTCTAGCCGAAATAACAAGACGATGATTTTTAGTTACTTTTGATCACAAATCAAGATAAATGAGAGGAAAAATTATCCTGGTCATCAGTTTAATTCTAGCCGTGCTGGCTTGTTCAAAACGGCAGCAATCGGCCGGACCGCCGAACATTATTTTTATTCTCTCGGATGATCATGCCAAACGTGCTTTAAGTATTTATGACACAACTCTCATTTCTACTCCACATTTGGATCGTATTGGACGCGAAGGTATGCGGTTCGACCGGGCTTTTGTCACCAACAGCATTTGTGCACCCTCCCGGGCAGTTTTTCTGACCGGCAAGTACAGTCATATCAATGGATTGCGCGATAACCGGGACGAATTTGATGGTGGCCAACCCACTTTCCCGAAATATTTACAGCAGGCCGGCTACCAAACCGCCCTGATCGGCAAATGGCATTTAAAAACCGCACCTACGGGATTCGATTATTGGAACATCCTGATCGACCAAGGACATTATTATAATCCGGACTTTATCGAAAACGGCGATACCTCCCGACGAGAAGGATATGTCTCGGACCTGATCACCGATTATGCTTTAAATTATTTAAATCAACGTCAGCCTGATAAACCATTCCTTTTGCTGTACTGGCATAAGACACCGCACCGGAACTGGATGCCGGATATTCAGGATTTATCTGAATTGACCCATAATTATCCTGAGCCATCAACACTTTTTGATGACTACACTTCACGCACTTCAGCTGCACACGCTCAGGATCTGAGCATCCGGAATATGTTTATGTCTTCAGATATGAAACTATTACCGGAATATTATGAAAACGAAGAAGGCAGCGGAGGCGCTGGCCCTAATTATGATGCAAAAAAGGATTGGGAGGCGATTCGAGCCAGAATGACGTCGCAACAGCGCTCTGCCTGGGATGCCCATTATCAAAAAATAAATGAAGAATACCGGCGTAATTCCCCCCAGGGTGATGATTTAACCCGCTGGAAATACCAAAGGTATCTGCAGGATTACCTGGGCACAGTGCACTCTCTGGACAGGAATGTGGGCCGGTTGTTAAAGTACCTTGATGAACAAAATTTAGCTGAAAATACTATCGTCATTTATGGCTCTGATCAGGGATTTTTTCTGGGAGAACACGGCTGGTATGACAAGCGGTTCATGTATGAAGAAACGTTGGGAACTCCGCTGCTGATGCGCTGGCCTGGAACCATCCAGCCCGGATCAGTTAATACCGATTTGGTCTTAAATTTAGATGTGGCACCTACCTTGCTTGAAATGGCCGGCATTCCGGATCCCGGCGATATGCAGGGGCGATCACTTATTCCTGTTCTGAATGGAAAAACTCCTGGGGATTGGCGTACCTCGTTTTATTACCATTATTATGAGTTTCCTCACGGCTGGCATAGTGTAAAAAAGCATGAAGGTGTACGTACAGCCACTCAAAAACTGATTAGATTTTATGGCGAGAGAGAAGAATATGAATTGTATGATTTGGACCAGGATCCGCAAGAAATGCATAATCTTGCCGGCACGGAAACATACCGTAATGCAGAAAATAACTTAAAACAATTGTTGCAAAAACACCGACGGACATTAAAGGTCAAAGATGAAAATTAATCAAGTCCAAAAATTACAATGATAAATTACATAATATGGCAGGTCGGTTGATATAAATCAGGAGCGTAACAGGAACAAATTAAGAGGTTTGTGATACTGTTTTCTTTTTAATTTCCGAGCTTTGGGCTTCTCATTTTCATGACAAATAAACTTATTTCCAAAAACACCAACCTAGCCTGCTATCATTGTGGAGATGATTGCGTACAAACCACGGTGTGGGCCGGCGAAAAACCTTTCTGTTGTGAAGGGTGTAAATTGGTTTATG
>JAYRWN010000354.1:0-13271 GCA_041917975.1 Saprospiraceae bacterium
GTGAGAATAGGAGACTATTGGGGATTCCTGGATAAACAGGGGCAAATTATTATTCCGGCTTCCTATGAACAGGCAGAAGATTTTTCAGGCTTGGCAGCCAAAGTTCAAACCAATGGCCTTTGGGGTATGGTGGATACCTTGGGAAAGATAATCCTGCCAATAAAATATAAACAAATTAGGCAACTTTTAAATGGTTGGATTTTGCTACAGGATAAAAATGTGTGGACCCTGCATGGTCGGGAAGGCCCTGGTTTTGTACAAGTATTAGAAAGCGCTAATGAAGTTACTTATGCCCGGGATAATGGGCAATGGATGTTAATTGATAAACAGGGAAAACAACTGGAAATGGTCAGTTTTAGACCGGTAACCTATTTAGGGCATCACCGATGGATGTATGTGGAAGGAGGTAAATTTGGCTTATGTAATGAAAAAGGCACCATCGTTACTCCAGCCACTTTTGACCAGATTAATTCATTTTCCGAAGGATTGGCGGCCTTCAGGCAGGGTTATGACTGGGGATATATGGACATTTCAGGGCAAGTGGTCATACTACCACAATATGGCCTGGCTTGGGATTTTAAGGAAGGTTTAGGTCGTGTAGCCACGATGAAGGGCATGTATTTTATAAATAAAAAAGCAACCCCAGCATTTGATACCCGTTTTCATGAATTTAGGGACTTTAAAGAAGGTCTGTGCAGATTCCAAGCCCTACACTAAAATTAGGAAAATGTAGATGACAAGCTTTATCTTTGCCGAGTTTTTTAAAAACAGTCTATGAACTTTGATATTATCATTATAGGAAGCGGACCAGGTGGTTATGTCGCTGCCATTCGTGCTGCTCAATTAGGCAAATCAGTGGCCATAATTGAGCGGGAAGCGTTGGGAGGCATTTGTTTAAATTGGGGCTGCATACCGACCAAAGCCCTATTAAAAAGTGCCCAGGTCTTTGAATATCTAAAACATGCTGGAGATTATGGTTTTACTACCGGTGATGTAAAAACTGATTTTGGCAAAATAGTTTCACGCAGTCGGGATGTAGCTTCCGGAATGAGCAAAGGTGTTAGCTTTTTAATGAAGAAAAATAAAATTACGGTCATCGAAGGAAGCGCCTCCCTTGCTGGGGGAAAAAAAGTGTCTGTAAAGGATAATAAAGGAGCAGTCACTGAATATACTTCAGAGCATATTATCCTGGCAACCGGAGCCCGATCTAAAGAATTACCTAATTTGCCTATTGACGGCCAGCGAATCATCGGCTATCGAGAGGCATTAACCATGGCTGTACAACCTAAAAGTATGGTCGTTGTAGGAGGCGGGGCCATTGGCGTGGAGTTCGCTTATTTTTATCATACCCTGGGGACAAAAGTTACTCTGGTTGAATTTTTAGAACAAGGCTTGGTACCCCGTGAAGATGCCGATATTTCTAAAGAGTTAAGTAAAATCTTCCACAAAGAAGGCATAGTGGTTAAAGCAGGAACAGGTGTGGAAAAAGTAGAAAAGACTAAAGATGGCTGCAAGGTCACCATAAAAGACCGTACCAGTGGCAAAGAAGATATTCTGGAAGCCGAAGTAGTTTTATCGGCAGCCGGAGTTACCCCGAATACTGAAAGTATTGGCTTAGAAAAAGTTGGTGTAGAAATAGAAAAAGGGTTAGTGAAAGTAGATAAATATTATCGCACCAATGTAGCTGGAATTTATGCTATCGGAGACATCATCCCCACACCGGCATTGGCTCACGTGGCCAGCGCAGAGGGCATAACCTGTGTTGAAGCCATATGTGGGCTCAATCCTGAGCCCATCAATTATCAAAACATTCCTTCTTGTACTTATTGTCAACCGGAGGTAGCATCCGTCGGGTATAGCGAACAAGCGGCCAGAGAGGCTGGTTATGAGGTTAAAATAGGTAAATTCCCCTTTTCTGCTTCCGGCAAAGCCAGCGCAGCCGGTGCAAAACAGGGATTCGTAAAAGTCATATTCGACGCTAAATATGGTGAGTGGCTGGGAGCCCATATGCTCGGGGCTAATGTTACCGAAATGATCGCTGAAGTAGTAGCCGCAAGAAAATTAGAAACTACCGGCCATGAAATCCTAAAAACCATTCACCCCCATCCGACCATGAGCGAGGCAGTACTCGAAGCGACTGCGGCAGCTTATGGCGAGGTCATTCATTTATAATTGTTCTAATCTAAGCAGCCCATCTGACCATAAAATTTTATTTTGATCTTAAAATATTAAAGAATTATGATGAGGTTATTTACAGGCGTCCTAGCTCTATCGTTTATTGGATTCTTAAATGGACAGGACCTTCAAAAACTTAAGACTGAAGTCAATATAAAAGTTCAGGAGATGGATCAGGAAGTCATAAACTGGCGACGTCATTTCCACCAATATCCGGAATTATCCAATCGGGAATTTAAGACTGGTGGAAAAATTGCTCAGGAAATGAAAAAACTTGGTTATGAGGTACAAACCGGGATTGGAAAAACTGGAGTGGTCGCCATATTAAAAGGGAAACACCCGGGCCCGGTAATCGGGCTTAGAGCAGACATTGACGGATTACCGGTAGTAGAACGCGTAAATATACCCTTCAAAAGTGTGGAAAAAGGTGAATATCTGGGCCAAGAAGTGGGGGTGATGCATGCCTGCGGCCACGACACACATATAGCTATGCTTTTAGGGGCGGCAAAAATTTTAAAAAGTCTGCAAAATGAGCTCCGCGGTACTGTAAAATTTATTTTTCAGCCTGCGGAAGAAGGTGCTCCTCCAGGTGAATCTGGTGGAGCTAAACTAATGATTGATGAAGGTGTTTTAAAAAATCCTGATGTAGAAGCCATTTTTGGGTTACATATTAACTCCATGACCGAAGTGGGTAAAATTAGATACAAAGCGGGTGGAGAACTGGCTGCAGCAGATGTTTTTAATATTAAGGTAAAAGGAAAACAAGCCCATGGTAGTACACCTTGGCATGGTGTGGATCCCATAGTCGTTTCGGCTCAAATTATTCTGGGATTGCAAACCATCATCAGCCGGCAAAGTGAATTGACCAATGAAGCAGCTGTAATCACCGTGGGGAAAATCAATGGTGGAGTGCGTAATAACATCATTCCGGAAGAGGTCAACATGACCGGAACCATTCGAACCCTGGATAAAAAAATGCAAGCGACGATTCATGAAAATATTCGCCGTACTGCCGAAAATATAGCCGAAAGTGCCGGAGCAATTGCGGAAGTAGAGATCATAATCGGTGTTCCGGTAACAATCAATGACCCAGTATTAACAGCAAGAATGTTGCCCGCCATTTTCGAAGCTGCCGGTGAAGACAATGTAATGGTGTCCAAAGCAGTTACCGGCGCTGAGGATTTCGCTTTTTATGCTAACGAAATTCCCGGGTTATTCCTTTTTGTTGGGGGTATGCCAAAGGGAACCAGCCCTTTGGATGCAGCTCCGCATCATACTCCGGACTTTTTTATTGATGATAGTGGGTTAGGTCTTGGTGTAAAGACCTTGTGTTATTTAGTTTTGGATTATGCTCATAAACCTGCAACCCCAAAATCGGGACAATAAAGAACATATTCGCATTCTCATTGGCTTTAATCATTCGTCTGATGTGAGATTAGCCATTGTTTGTGCTAAACTTTCTGAATCTAATATTCCCTACCAGGTCATCGATGAGGGCATTGGAACTTTAGAACCCTACATGAGCGCCTTTGGTGGACCTAAAATAATGGTGCATCAACGCCATTATTCTACGGCGATGAATATCGTACAATCCTTGGACCTTTCTTTATCTGAGTCCCGAACTCACCTAAGAATAAATTACCTGTGGTTGATTCCAGCCATTTTAGCCGTGGTGACTTTAGTGTATTGGTGGTATAGTAGAAAATAGTTAAGGCCAGCTCATTGCTGAGCCGGCCTTTCCTCTCCTCTATTCCGATTTTAAATTGTTTAGTCCAAGACAATCATTTTACGCGTAAGCACACCGTCAGCAGTGGTCAAACGATAATAAATGATGCCGGAAGTCCTAAGAATATTTTCTTTAATGATTTGTTCATGATAACCTCTGACATAGTCAGCTGTTATGCTATGCAGAGTTTTTCCGGCCAGATCTATGAATTCTAATGTTGCCGTTTGGGCTTGGGGTAAAAAGAAGCGGATATTTGTTTCATGATAGAATGGATTTGGCTGATTCTGTAATAACTCAGCTTTCTCCAGTATCCAAACTTGATTATTTCTAACCGATAATGGCATATCAGAACCTGTACTTTTTTGTCCAGAATTGTTTACGCGAGTAGCCCCATTTAATAGGTCTATTTGATATTTGTCAGCTAATGAAATATCCTTGCAAGCTCCTTGCGACCCAGGTTGTACTGAAACATATGTCAAGCAGAATTCCTGGTTTCCATCTTCATCAGTTACCCACACTTCAACATCAAACAAGCGAGACCCGTTGTTGAGAATATCTTCACAACAAATAGTTAACGATTGATCACTGACATCTTCAGAAAAACTGAAAATCAGGTTTTCATGTGGAGTACAATTATCCTCGCTCTTAGATTCCAGGTCTTTTGCCCAAATGGTTACACAGCCTGTACTAGGCATAACTACTGTGGCTATACCGTGATGACAAAAAGGTGTAGGTTTTTTACAATCCTTGACTGTCAGAATTGTTTCACAAGTATCTTCATTTCCGCAGCCATCAGTCACTATTAAGGTCACTTCATATGTACCATAAGCGAGATTTGCATCCAGTTCCTTACCATTAGCACGAAGAACTGTTGACCCACTGGGTGTCTTTACGACATGGCGATATTTTAACAGTTCTGAACGGGTACAATTGTCAGTGGCTTCTCCCAACTCGACTTTTACCAAAGGATTTTCGCAATCTTTATCGAAAGTGCAGACTTCTAAATTAGGGATACACTCTACCTCAGGCGCAATAAAGTCTTTTACCTTTATAACCTGTAAATATTTTATAAACCCATCTCCGTCATCTTTAAGATGCCTGTATATACAATCTCTGTCACCGCCGGCTACTATGCGGTCATCAACGATAACATCCGGATGCCGAAAATGAACTTCCGGAGAGAACGTACACCAATCAATAATGGTCCAGGTCCTCAAGATTTTGTAACACGCGCCGTCTACTATATCAAAAGTCTGGTCTTCATAATTAATACCAATGAGTTCTATTTCATTGTCACTGATGATGGGGCTTAGTCCAGGACGTTTTGGATCTAAATCCACCAGGGACTCACAATTAATCAGAGTATCCGCAGGGAAAATAACCTCAAAGTCACTGCGTGGCAAAACGTGTATGGACTGGTGCGCTGAAGAGGAATTTCCACATAAATCATTGACTGTCCATTCCCGAGTTAGGTACCCGTAATTGCATTCGTTCAGGTGGTCTCCATCCTTAATACTTACCGTCAAATCTGCAGAGTCCGTGCAGTTATCATAAATGGCAGGAAGCCCGAATTCAAATGATCTTTTTTGAAAATCAGCGTCATCGAATTTGTCCAGGTACAGCCAAATGGTGCAATAAATGGGTCTCCAATAGTTTTGATTGTTCCATTGATCATCACCTCGCCAGACTTGATAGTCGCACGGGTCATTATACGTGTGGTGCTGATAGTGATTGGTGGTAGGGCCGCCATAATATCCATGGGTTGAATTCCAGGGGACTTTAACGCAACACCTTCCTCCTACCACATCATACCACCCGTTGGAAGGACAACTACCGGTTGTTAAATAATCTCCATCCTGGTCGCAGACCACCCAGGCATTTCTGGCACCTACTACAATGTAAGGTTTGCCGTCTTCAGTTTTTAATTCTATGGGGGCGTAATACGGTACGCCATCAGCAAAAATGGAGTAATCTTCCGGTGCTTTTATTTTCGGTGGTGTTTTATCATCTTTTAACACCTGGATCATGCAGTCAGAATAATAGGGCAGATCCAAAAATCTTTTCCACAGTATGCCGGAGTGCAATAAACTATAAATATTGACTTCATCGGTAGCAAATGCCAGCAATTCAGGATAAGTAATAAGATTACGAATTACTTTGTTTTTCTTCATGGTATCTGAGCCAAAGCAAAGAATATAATATTGCCCCAAGAGTACATGGATGAAGGAGTTCAATTCTGAGGTTTTCGGTGCATTTGCAGCCCGATCCGGGGCGATAAGCATGAACTTTTTATTCAGCTCAGGTGCTTTCCCACTGCGCGGGTCATAAATGGTATAGCCTTGACTAAGTGCTGGTTGATTGACCAAATCAACCATTTCCGGCAAATCCATGCCGTTAATGACCTCATTAAGGTCAAAACAAGTTAACTCTTCCGGTACGATAGACTCACAACTTTGGCTAAGGATATAGGCAATAAAATCCTCAACGGTTTGGAACTCAGACATCGGTCCGAATATGTCGCCCGGAGTTAACCCCAGAGATTCAAAATCAAAGGTATTTAACGCGACCAACACCCTGCGCAGAAGATCTTTGATGACATCCAGAGTATAAGCCAATTCCACATCTTCGCAGGTGATATCAGGGTAAAATTTATTGTGGTAAATATCCAGACTATCGTAATAATAAACATAATTGCATCGATAACTGCTGTACCTTAAAAACGGTGAGCGAAACCAGCTGTACCAGGCATGTCTACTCCCTTTAAAACGGTGTGGATCGTAAGGAGGTAAATCAAAACTTTCGTAAACTCTGAGAACTAAAGTCTCTTCGCCACAGTTGCTAACGGTCACCTCATCATCGAAGACATAAAAATCAATCCATTCTTCGATGAGCTTATCAATTGTTTTTTCCTTTTCGATAAACTCATAATGATTATAACCACAGGTGTCGAAAGTGGATTTCCAGTATTTGCGCCAATATTCTATATCGCTCATGCGAGCCACAGCATAATGAACATCGTCGCAATTATCCTTGCTGCCATCGTCTAAGTCCCTTGCTTTTAGTACGGCCCGACAAGTTTGCGGATCCAAAGTTACCTGGGTATGTTCGTCACATACCGGCGTTGGTGGAGTGCGATCCAGAATGAGCACGGTCTGGCAAATGGTGGTCGCATTCCAACAATCATCCATGACTGTCCATTTTACCTGAATGTTGGGTTTTACAAAAAGCAATCCAGATTTAGGCAGATACACATGGGCTGACGAGCCATAGGGCACTTTGCCATTTAAAACCACCGCCTTTGCCGGATGGGTGGTTTCATCAATATATTCTATCACATAACTAGCTTCAAATTTCTTCAAAGCTTTATTGCGGTTATTTTTCTCAAACTTTAAGGTGCAGTCATTATAAATAGTCGGTGGAATTAAAGTTACCGCAGCCTGACATTTGTGCGGTTCGGTATAACCAGTGATGACGGGAGTAAACCCATTGCCATAAAATAATACCGGTCCGTCATTGTCTGATACTTTTATCCACTGTATACACACAGTGTCCCGATCCTCACACCAATCTTTGATGAGCCACTCTCTCCTAATTTTATATGTAGACCCGCAAGTTGAGATCAGCCAATCGCTGTATTCTATTACATATTGACATTTGGCAGATTGAGGCCATAACCAGGTTGTGTCTCCATTTTCCACCAGGAAAGGCGGATCAACCAAACCAATACTTTGCCCATTTACAATAATGGGCTTAGGATGGGCATAACCCTGGGTGTCAATATCACTATAATATGTACTCCATAAGACATCTACAGGTTTAGGATTTCCTGGCTCAAACCTTTTTTCACAGCATGGAATTTCTACATTGGCCGGGCAAACCAAACTGTCGATGGTGGCCTTTAAGACTTGGATGATCTGCACGCATTCACGACTGTTATTCCATACATCTGAGATAACCAGACGACGTTCATAATAACCGATGAGTGAATCATTTGCTGAACAATCATAAGGGACCCACCGGTCATGTTTGATGGAAATTTTTGGGCGGAACTCACAATTTTCGTCTACGACCTCTTCAACTACCGGCAACGGATCAAAACAATGAATGGTGATCGTATCACAGTCCAGAAAGGGAGGTAGTTTATCTTCAATGGTAATATGGCCCCAACAACTATTGCTGGTGGCTGTATCTACAATGCGATATTTAATAGTCTGCCCCCGCAGACTTCCATCTACCTGATCAGGAGCAAGATAATGATACCGATCACTCGGATACACCAGTTCCACGACTGCGGAAGGGCAGATGTAATTATATCCCAGGCTGGCCGGAGTCAACGTACGGGTACATGTGGCATTTAGAGATACATTAATGTGATTTTTACAGTTGAGCAAACACTGGCTAAAGGCGTTATGGCTCACTAACCAAAACAAGGATAAACTTAAAAAGTACTTATAAAGTAATTTTTTGTTCATGGTCGTCGATTTCAGGATTGGTCAATACATATTGTACGACAAATGGTTAAACATTACCATTATCGCTTATGTAAACAACCCATAAATCGTGCCAAAAATTATTAAAAGTTGTAATATGTTCCTCTGGAATGACTTAGGCTTTTAGAGTCCTGGAGCCCTAATAATCACGCTAATTTGATGGATTTAGGCTTTGGATTGCCAGATGTTTTCGACAGTGTCCAATTGATTTCCCACCATACGGCTTAGGACGAATAAATAGTCAGAAAGACGATTAAGAAATTCTATAAAGTAGGTCATGTGCTCTAAAGGTTCGTTTATGGCCACTACCCTTCTTTCAGCCCTGCGACAAACGGTACGGGCAATATGGATTTGGGCCATGATCGGATGCCCCCCCGGCAAAATAAAGTTCTTCAGCACTGGCAATTTTTCCTCCATAGCATCAATGGCTTCTTCCAACCCGGATAACAAAGTTGGATTGATTTTGGGAAGCCCTAATTGTTTGCCTTTTTCGGCGGCCAGCCAGGACCCAATAACAAATAATTCCTCCTGAATGAGTCGCAATAAAGGCATGAATTGAGGCGTTGACGAATCCATCTCAGCATGCAATAACCCTAACCATGAATTTAATTCATCAATGGTGCCGTAAGCTTCAATGCGCTCATGGTACTTTGGCACCCTTTTCCCGCCAAATAAGCTGGTGGTACCATCATCTCCAGTCTTGGTATATATTTTTAAAGCCATACTATTTTATCGGCCAGATGAAACTGCCGATTGTTTTTTGGGCAAATCACTTTCTATCATTCCATCGCGCATCTTAATGATCCGATGAGCGTACTCAGCAATATCGGGCTCATGCGTAACCACTATGATTGTGTTGCCTAGTCGTTGAAGTGTGTTGAAGATATCCATGATTTCCAGAGAAGTTTTGGTATCCAGGTTACCTGTGGGTTCATCAGCCAGAATGATGGTAGGATGATTGACCAGAGCCCGGGCAATGGCGACCCGCTGACGTTGCCCACCCGATAATTCATTAGGTTTATGATACATCCGGTCATCCAGTCCAACCGAGGTGAGGACTTCTTTAGCTCTATTAATGCGCTCGGTTTTGTTAAATCCGGCATAAACCAAAGGAAGAGCTACATTTTCCAACGCGGTTAGTCGAGGTAATAAGTTAAAAGTTTGAAAAACAAATCCAATCTCTCTATTCCGAACTGCAGCCAAATCGCGATCTTTCATTTCGCTGACATTCTGCCCGTTCAGTTCATAGGTTCCACTTGTTGGCGAGTCCAAACACCCAAGAAGGTTCATAAGAGTGGACTTTCCTGAACCTGATGGCCCCATCAAGGCTACATATTCATTTTTATAAATATCCAGTGAGACAGATTTTAAAGCATGGACTTTTTCTTCACCCATGATATAAGTCTTTTTCAAATCGCGGACAGAAATAATTTTTTGCATTTAGTGAATCATTTTTGGTACAATAAAAAAATCACCTTCTGCGGCTGGAGCGTTGGCCAAGGTTACCTCCAAATTCTGGTGTTCGAGAACCTGATCCTCTCGACCCTGATCTTTGCCGGTAACAAAATGTGTAAACGGTTCTACACCTGTTGCTTCTAAACCGCTAAGCGTGCCAAACATATCAAAGATCTTCTCCAAGTCCTTCTTTACCTCCTGTCGTTCTTGATCAGATAATTGCAGTTGGGCTAATTTTTCTAACTTTAAAATTAAAGCATCATCGATTTCCATTTGATTTTTTTGGATGAGTACAACACTTCTATCGACTCAAAAATAGGAATATTGTCTATTTTCGCATTATTTATAACAACTTCTAATGCCTGAAAGGATAAAACATATTGCTATAGCCGGTAATATTGGGGCCGGTAAAACAACCCTTTCTACTCAGTTATCTAAACACTATGGCTGGAATGTTCTCTATGAGGATACTGCCAACAATCCATACTTATTTGATTTTTATCATGACATGAACCGTTGGTCATTTAATTTACAAATCTATTTCTTAAACAACCGATTTCAGCAGGTACTGGCCATTAGAAAAGGCGATGATCCGGTCATTCAGGACAGGACGATCTATGAAGACGCTTTTATTTTCGCTCCTAATCTGCATGAAATGGGATTGATGACCATGCGGGACTTTAACAACTATTTTGATCTTTTTAAAACCATGTCATTGCACATCCAACCACCGGACTTAATGATCTACTTGCGCTCGAATATTGCTACGCTCGTGTCCCATATTCAGGATAGAGGTCGTGAATATGAAGGTAACATGAGTCTGGATTACCTAAAAAGATTGAACGAGAAATATGAAAAATGGATTGACGGCTATAAGGAGGGCAATTTATTGATCGTCCCTATTGATAACTTGGATTTTGTAAATCGGCCTGAAGACCTCGGGGAAATAATAAATATGGTTGACAGCCAACTACATGGCCTCTTTCAATCTTGATTAGAGGGAATTTACGCTCTGGATTTTTTCACTGCCGTTATCACTTTGGGAGATTCCAATTTTCCAGCTGATTCAATACGAACATTTTGGGTGGTTTTGTTTTCAAATACCCCACCGAAATACAAAAAACCAGCGATAAGTAATCCATTAATGATCAGTGCATAAACCATGGCTTTTGTTCTTATTTGATCTTCGCTTTTTTCCAAACTCCAGTAGTCCATAATTGTTATATTTTCACTGAAAACGTATAAATCATATTTTATCATCTTATGATGATGTTAAAATACATATTACACTATTATCAAATATGATGCCAATTTTAAATCAACTACTTAAAGAATTAAACCCGTTTGGAGCCACTTTAGTCGCCGTATCCAAAACCAAAAGTGTAGAAGCTATCAGAGCCGTTTACAATGAGGGTCAAAAGGACTTTGGTGAAAACCGCGTGCAGGAACTTCTTGAAAAAATACCCCAACTTCCTGCAGACATTCGCTGGCATTTGATCGGCCATCTACAGACTAATAAAGTTAAATACCTTGATCCATCTGTTGCCCTCATTCACTCTGTGGACTCGGTAAAACTCATGGAAACTTTACAGGAACATGGCAAAAAGATAGATTGGAAGGTCCCTATTTTACTCCAGCTAAAAATAGCCCAGGAGGATACTAAATCCGGATTTGAAAGGGATGATCTTCTTAATTTCTTGTCATCCCGAGATATAAAGACATTCAGCCATCTGGAAATAAAGGGTGTAATGGGCATTGGTACCTTGGATGCTGAACCTGAATTCACCAGAATTGAATTCAAAAGACTTAAAGATTTTTTTGTCCAAATTAGATCAGCATATTTCCAGAATGACCCCGCGTTTAAAGAGGTGTCTATGGGGATGTCCCATGATTACAGGATAGCTTTAGAGGAAGGTGCGACTATGGTACGCATTGGTAGCTTAGTATTTGGTGAACGGGTTTAGTGGCTTTTAAAGACTTTAAATACTTTCGTTTTGCCGCGGACACAATATTGCATAAGATAAAGTCCTGTTGGCCAGGATGAAGTATTGATACTGGCATGGACGTAAAATTTATCCAAAGCTGATACCCGTACTCCCTGAACATTGTATATTGTTAGGTGTCCCTGTTCCATATCATGCGTGTTGAAGTGAAGAATATGGCTCACCGGATTTGGATAATAAGCTAAATCAATGTCCTTCTCAGGATACACTGAAGTAGATTCTGAAACAGGTAAAGTAGTGTGATAGAAATTTAACCCTCCCCGGCGGTTACCCACCACCATCTCCAAGAAATCATCACCATCCAAATCAGCAAAATCGATAAATGTGTTTGATCCATTTTTTTTAGTTTGTAACAAACTATGGTTTGCAAGCCATTGTTTTCCTACTTGTTCATAGATATATGTTCTGCCGTGGACGGAACCACTCACCAAGTGTTTTTTATCTTTCCCCTCGAGAACGGACGGGGTGGAATATCCGGTGACGAAACCCGGTAGCCGGGTGTCGATACCAGCAAAATGTTCCTCGTCAGGGAGGAGATTAAACTTAGGTTGGCCGGGAAGTCCGTTATTTTGGAAATAATTAATATTGCCGTTGCGTTCTCCAACGAATAAATCAGGCAACCGATCTAAATTGACATCTACCATGGCCGGCATTGCGTTCGCACCGACATCAATACCTAAAAATTGAAATACCGGCTCGGCAAATACCACTTGCTTACCTGGACCGGCTAAATTTTCAAAATAGACCAGAGTACCAAAAAAATCCCCGCATAATAAATCAATATCCCCATCAGCATCAAAATCAACTGCGGAAGGACTAAGCATAGCCGTTTCATTTTTGAACCGGTTAATGTTCAGATAATTGTTATTAACGACCTCAAAGATAGGCTCAACAAGACTCCCTCGGTTAAGGATTAGAATGAAACGGGGATCGCCAGTAATCTCATTGGGAAAATACCCTTTGGTACCGACGATCAAATCCATAAGACCATCCGCATTATAATCCAAAAACGCAGGACAGGCTTCTGAGCCCCCATCAAAAATAAATTCGGTAAGAAATTGTTTTGATTGGAGTTGAAACACCGGTTTGGTTATAGAACCAATATTTTTATAAAACCAGGTGACATTAATATTTTCGGAGTTAAAAATATCTCCCGGGGACACTAACAGGTCTGGTATTCCATCATAATCAAAATCCCCCTTAAAGGGAAATGGGTAAATTGTAAGCCCCACCGGCGTGGATTCGGCAGGAAACCCCTGGATTTGGCTGGTAACATAAGCTTTGGTTTTAGTGCCTCCATTGATGAGGGCAGTAAGATTCACGCTGCCAACATCACCAACAATAAGGTCCTTATCCGCGTCATTATCCAGGTCCAGGGCTAACAATGATGACCCGGCATGGCGAATGACTAACGGGGCTAAC
>JAYRWN010000355.1:0-18319 GCA_041917975.1 Saprospiraceae bacterium
ACTTAAAAGTACGCCCTGAGCCATCGTTCATGGGTATCTCCTTTACATCATGAACCGCCGTATACGCGGTCCGTATGTACGGTGGTGTGAGAGCCTCTCCCTGTCAGCGTAAGCTGGCAGGGCGGGCTACTCGATTGTGTGATGTGTTAATTTCATTTAGTCGATTTCCAAATTTCATATATTTCTTCTTTTTCTGTATCTGAAAAATATTTTCTTGTTAAACCACATCTTTCTAAAAACGCCATTGATTCACCAAATTTCAGATACTGAGAAAAGGGGATTCTTTTCTTTTTCAAACAACTATTTACAATTTTAAATCGATGTTTCTCTTCATTTTCAATTAGATTATTTAGCTCTTCCAATTCTTCTTTCTTAAATTGCCGATTAAGAAATCCATAATCTTTTATATTGTGAAAATTGGTGTATAACTCAATCCATTGTTCCATCTGCCTAAATTTCCCTTTTGTTAACAGCTCTCTCAACGCTGATTTTCTTTGAAATGGCAGATCGAATTTGGCAATTTCTTCCCAAAAAAATTCAACATCTTCATTTATCGTATTGTTCCAATAATTTAAGAATTCGCTTTCTATTGATTTTACTTCATATGATGTCAATTTATCATTCTTCAATGCGGTTTCAATGAAAGATTTTGAGTAATCATTTAAGGATTGAAAAGCAACTTTTATTTGCTTATCAACACTTTTTGATTCCGCGAATATTTTCTCACTAATTTCAAATGCTATTAAGAGAGAATTTGCTCGTGAGTATATATCTGGATTTATTGCCATTCAGTTTGACTATTTTTACTTTTTCATATTACACAACTTCGTTATATGTGCATTATTTTTGTATCATTCCTGCGCTTTTTTCGAAAAATGATGAAAAAGCTTGAGTTGATCCAAGGGACTTTGAATCATTTATTAGCCTGATAAAAAACTGATTGCCGGAAAATGTGATCTTCAGCTGGTCCTTTCCCGTCTCCTGTATGTCAGCAGCCTCTGTCCTTGCACGTATCGAGGCACTTGCTGAAAGCTCTTCCTTAGAAGATATGCCGGTAGGGTCATCTGATGCAGGGCTGGCTGCGATGGTTCCGGATAATGAAGCCAGGTGGTCCAGGGAAAACGACTCCAATTTGAATAACTTTTGAACGGATCGCAGATGCGTCTCCGTATAGGGCAAATACCAACAACGCCACGTGGCAGAATATTTACTATCCGGTAAGGTTTTGACCTGGATAATTAAATCCTGGTCATAAGGAAAAAATAAGCTCTGGACATCGCGCTCACGATGGCGAAGCTTAGGCAGTGAAAGCATGGCCGGTAGTACCTCAGGCGTCATGTGTACGGGTTTGGTCCCGCATCAAATATAAATAAGGGTGTCTTAATAAGCAACCAGGCGAGTGAAATATTTTATGAGAGGCAGCCATACCCAAATACACGAATACACGAATAGACCGTTTTATGCCAATGGCTAATGGCCTATAGCCGATCCCAGTTTTATGCCAATGGCCAGCAGCCAACAGCTAACCCCCATACACAAATACACAAATACACCGTTTTATGCCAACGGCCAATAGCCAGTAGCCAATAACTAACCCCCCATGCACAGATACTCACATGCCCAGTTTCATGCCAACGGCCAGCAGCTAATAGCTACCTCCTATCGCAAATACACTATTCTTTCATGCGTTCTTTTTCTAAAATGGCCAGGATGTTTTTGTGATTATTCGATAAATGTCTCGAGATAATGTGCCAGATGATTTCATAATCAATTCCAAAATATTCGTGGGAAATTCTGTTCCTTAATCGATACATTTCTTCCCATGGAAGGTTTGGGTATTTCCCTTTGATCTCATTGGATAAGTTTTTACTGGCTTCTCCAATAATTTCAAAATTTCGGATTACGGCATCAACTGTTTTATAATCCCTTTTAAACTAATTAAACTCCAGTCCTGATATATATTCCTGAATGTGTTCCATCGCGATAGCAATGTCCTCCAGATACAGTATATTATCTCGTTCGTTATGCTTCAAACGTATTTAACTTGCTTTAAAATCGATGGTTTAATTCTTTCTTTTAAAGCATCTTTAGTGACCAAATCAATGTCCATTCCGAATTCTGCTTCTAAAAACCTCTCCAACGTGAAGAATTCCCACCCGATGGGTTGAGAAAATTCAACCAGTAAGTCCAGATCACTTTTATCGGTCTGCTCGCCAGTAGCATATGATCCAAAATACCCGATTTTGCGCACATGATACCTATCCGCTAATACCGGTTTTAGTTTTCGGAGTTTATTTTCTATCTCTGCCGGATGTATCATGACTCAAATTTAAACAATCCTTACGATATGCGGTGTTTTTTCCAAATGGCCAGCAGCCAACCTTAATACACGAATACACGAATACACAAATACACAAATTTATGCCAATGGCCAGCAGCCAACAGCTAACCCACCGCTGCTCAATCCCGGTCAACGCGGTAATTCAGTTCAATGACCCCGTTGCTGAAACGGTGGGTGGAGAGCAGATCAAGTTTAATTTGTTCTTGTAAATCCGTGAACAGCGGGATGCCCTGCCCCAGCACCACGGATTAACAAATAACCAGTACCCGTCTATTAACTGCTGTTGCATCAGGGCGTGAGTAGCCGTGGGACTGCCAAAAAGTAAGATGTCCTCACTCCCGCCGCGGTCGGATTGTTTTAAGGCTTGGATATTTTCGGCCAGATTATCTCTAATGATCTCTGTGTGCATCAGCCCCTCGGGCCGCAAGGTCCTGGACAAAACGACTTTTTGTGCCTGGTTATACCAGGCGGCATGGCTCTTTTCGTGCCTGGTCGCTGAAGGCCTGGCTCCGGCGCCGGGCCAGTAATTTTCCATCATCTGATAAGTGACCCGTCCATATAATGCCGTGTCAGTTTTTTGAATGCGCCGCCCGACAAAATCAAAAATTTCCTCATCCACCGTCACCCAGTTGAGTTCTCCGTGAGGCCCAGCCACAAAGCCGTCCAGCGACAGGTGCATAAATGAAATTATTTTTTTCATGCTAATTATTTTATAGTTTATTTAAATGGCAGTAGGAAGAATGTGGTACACGAATAAACGAATAAACGAATAAACGAATAAACGAATAAACGAATAGAGAGTTTTTTCCCAAAGGCCAATAGCCAACAACTAACATCCATTCACAAATACGAATACACCATTTTGGGTCAACAAGATGTTGGTAAAATATGCAGCAATATTACCCTGCTAAATTCAGATGGTACGATCTGTCTGGAATTTTTTTCTTTGCACGATTAACCACAGCATGAGCGCTAAATACCACAGGGCTACCAGAGGGCCAAAATCCATGGAACCGGCTTCGGCAGGCGGCTCGGGAAAATAAGTAAAATTAAATCCCAATAGAACCACTGAAAAAACCATTCCCAGGACACTGATGATTTTATTGATCAGCGGGTGATTAAACATCACCAGAGCGAATAAAAATGTCCCGGCGGAAATAAAAATGTCCCAGGCCACATCCATCCCTAATTGCACGGCGTTAACTTCTTTAAATATCCAATTCAGTTGTTCAGTTGAAACAGATCCCCGCTCAAGTCCCTGATAGCGTTCATGGAAGGCGTGACCGGTGAGCTGTACGACCAGCATCAACGTAACCAGGGCGGTAGCCACGATATTAAATAGCGCAGCAATCCGCAGATTAATCGAATCCTTCCATTCCTTTAAAACATAAAAAAGGCCTACCGAACACAGCATAAATAAGGGGCCAAAAGAAAACGCCAGGATCAAAGCGACTTTATCCGGCAGGGGAGCAAACGCAGCCAGAAAATAAGCCGTAAAAGCGGAAATTCCGCAATATACGGTTAAACGGTGCCACTGATAAAGGGGAATACTTTGCATAACAAGGATAATTAAATCAAAAGATGTTATTTATAACATTCCAACCAGCTGATTTTAAATCGAGGTTGGTTCAGAATAAATTCATTTTATTACGGAACACCGAAGGAATTCACTGACCTTTGGTTTCGCTAATTTAGAAAATTTACTATCATCGGAGCACTTTTTCCAGCAAAGCATAAGAAACTTGAGTAAGACGTGTTCGCAGGGGTATTAAAATTAGCAGAACATTAGCATGAAGCTTATAAAGGCCCTGTTTTAGCAACTCCGCTTTAATCTGGTCCGGCATCTCGCGGCACCGGCAGTGTTGGGCGTGCTTGGCATGCCAGGTGAGACGTTGCTCTAGGGTGGGTCGTTCCGGCATACGGTGAGCGCGGTGCCAATCGGCATTTAATTTGGGCGGAATTTTATCCGTAAAATAATCATGTGTTTGTGAAAACGAATCCACATTTAATTATGTTTCAGGTAGGCTACAAAACCTCCATTTGCCAACATTTTCAGTCCAATGGATTCTCCAGCCTTAAAAACTTTCTTTTCATGGGCGAAACTTTTATCGTCCTTTCCATCGGTAATTAAATTCATTGAATATTGACCTTCAGTTATATACGGAATTTCAACCGATAAATCCATCATATCCTTTTGGCCATTTATACCCGAAATATACCAGTCTTTTCCTTTGCGGGATGCCAAAACAATAGATTTACCGGGTTCACCAGAAATATAGCGGGTTTCATCAAATGTAACAGGAACAGTCGTAAGAAAATCCTTTACAAAAGAAGGCAGGCTTTGATAAGCTTTTACATTATCGGCAAAATGCAGGATTCCGGAATTGAAAACCAATGTCAAAGCCACCTCGTGTGCATAAGAAGTTATGTGGGGATACTTTACATTTGAAAATGCAACCGGTGTATAATCCATTGGGCCTATTGCATTCCGGGTAAAGGGCAATATGGTATTCTGAACGGGAGCCTTATTGGTATAAGTTGAATCGAAAAGGTAGCACTCTTCGCCTCTAACTGCTTCCAGAGAAACCAAGTGAGGATATGTTCTTGACCAGCCACGAGGAATGGTGCAGCCGTGATAATTGACCATGATCTGAAATTCGGCTGCATCTTTCAATACATCAATATATTGGGTAATCAGATTCTGTTTGTCGCTATGCCAGAAATCAATTTTTACACCTTTAACTCCCCAGGCCTGAAGCTTTTTAAACTCTTCCCTGCGTTTCTGCGGGTCATTCATAATATCGCGCGGACGCTCAGTAACCCTGTTGTGTGGTCCACCTGAATTGTACCACATTAAAATTCCAATATCTTTTGAATTGGCATATTTTACAAGTTGTTCAATATTTCCGCCGGTCATCAAATCCCAATTGGCATCCACCAGCGAATATTCCCATTTCATTTCAACTGCCAAATCAACAAATGATTTTAGCGAATTATAGTTTTTAGGGCTGGGATTGTCTGATAACCAGCTCCAAGATGCTTTACCTGGTTTAACCCACGAAAAATCGCCAGGAACCTGTGCATCACAAACATTATAAACTATTGGTGATTCAATAATAGTAGCCAGTGAATTTCCAATAACTATGGTTCTCCAGGGCATGTTCCAGGGCAGGGCAGATGTAGGTTCTACCGCACCTACGCCTTCGGCATCAGCAGATTCTGGAAAACGAACTTTGTATAATCCTTCTGGTGCGTTTTGTTCCATCCTGATACCGCAATAATTTGAAGCTAAATTGGCTTCTGAAATTAAAACCCAGTTATTATTTGAATTGAACAACGCAGGAAAAGCCCAGCCTTCTTTGTTTGGAGATGCTGTGCCAATTGACATTCCGTTTTCATAAAATTTCTCGTAAGCAGGCGTCCATTGGCTTGGAACATCATAAGGCTGAATCCATGCTTTACCGTTAACCGGGATTTTAAATCCGGACAACTCACTGGTTACCGTGTACAAGCTATCTGATTTTTCGGGAAAAACATATTTGAATGCCACACCATCATTGTAAGCCCTGAGCACCAACTGAATTTGTGATCCGTTTTCGTTTTTGAAGGTCAATTCCATTTCGTTGGCCTTGTTACTTATTTCACTTTGGCGGCCAATAATCATTTTGTAAGTTTCGTCGATGATTTTTACATCACCAGCCGAAACAAACGAAAGATTATTGCTAAACTGCTGGTCTTTTCGGACAATCCCAAGAGGTGAACTTTCGACAGCAACATTGGTTTTGCCTCCTTGTATCACATCAACTTTATATTCGAGACTTGTTTCCCGATTTGCACTCTCTGAAACTGTTATCCGAATATTATTTCCAGGAGAATTTAGTTCCCATTTTTTTTCTTTGGCAGATTGACAGCTCGCAATAACAAAAGCAAGAGCTAAAAATAAAAATGATTTTGATAAAGAATTGGTTTTCATTTATTCTTATTTTATGTTTCTTAAATTGATAATTACATTTTGTTAAATAACGATTCAGAATTCAATTAAATAATAAATAGCATTGGATTTTTTTACCATCCAACATCCACTCACCATCATTTCTATTAACAGTGGCATCGGTTTTCAAACCTGAATGATTCAATATGGTTACTTTAGCTGTTTGACTGCGTTTTATGAGGTATAAAAATTATCGGCTCTTAATCCGCGCAGCTTATAAAAGACCGCGTTTTATTAATTCCGCTCTAATCTGGTCCGGCATCTCGCGGCACCGGCAGTGTTGGGCGTGTTCGGCATGCCAGGTGAGGCGTTGTTCCAGGGTGGGTCGTTCCGGCATGCGGTGAGCGCGGTGCCACTCGGCATTTAATTTGGGCGGAATTTTATCCGTAATATTTTTCGGTTTCATCGTTCAGGGTTTATTTAATTTGAATTAATTCCGGGTCAGGATTATAAATAACCTCCCGGGTGTAAAAACGTCCGTAGATAAATTCTCCTTCCGGGTAGTGCCACACGGCATCGCCATACCCGGTCAGGCGATGTCCGGAGAAAAGACGATAATTCTGCAATGGAGTGGACCAGCGATAATTTTTTTGAGCCTGGACATCCATACGCTCCGGGGCGATAAAATTAATTAATTCTCCGCTGGCGTTAAATTGCAGCAAGGCGGTGGCTGTGGCGCCGTCCGCAGTCAAGGTGCCCTGGCAGCTCAGGCTGTCGATGGCTTGCCAGCTAAAGCGCGGGTGGGTCAAAGCGCCGGGCGCCAGCAGGCACAAATCGTTAAACAGGGTGACTGTTTCGGTTTTGTATAATTCAGCGCCGCTGTAACGGGCCACAGGAATTAACCCGCAGAAGCGGATTTCCATCTTGGCCTGACCGTGCCGGTAAGCATGATAGCCGGGTACCGTCACGCCGAAGAACTGGCCCTTCATAAAAAATAACCGCGCCGGCTGATCCACCACATCGAATTGTTCACTGGTAAACGGAAACCAATCCTGACCTTTTCCGCGCATTTCGCCTTGAAATTTAATTTTTAAATGCCCGACTTTTGGTTGACCCACTGCTCCGCTGAGGCGGATGTAGTTTTGTAAGGGTACGGGCAAGGCTTCCAGGTCGTGTTCCGTCAACAATTCCGGGGTGTGTGGGCTGCCGCCCAGAGCTTGCTGTGCATCGCGGCGATAGGTTTGTTCAAAACGCCAACTGCTCCAGGCGGCCAGTGCCACCAGCAGAATCAGCAGATTAGGGATGGAACCCCATTTGGCATCCGCCCAGGTACTAACTACCAAACTCTGTGACAACACGACCGCCGCCAGGCCGGTCACCCACCAGGTGTCATGGTTTAAACCCAAAGTCAGCGCCGCATAAAAAAATAATACCGCAGCGCCTAACCATAACAAGCCGCCGGTTTTAGAAATGTCGCTGGTCATTTGATTAATCGGGCTGATCTCAAAGGCTTTGGCCACTCCCAAAAAATGAATGATGGCATGAAATCCGATAAGAATGATAAAAATGGTCTTGAGCATAACTCTTCCTTTTGCGGACCATTTTGGTATATAGATATTAACCGGCCTTAACTCCGGACTTTGACTCAAAACTAGGAGAACCTGGTGCACCCTCCCGTGTCGGGAGTCATGCGGCCGCCTGATCTGGATCAGAATGGGCTAAAGGACAAAAGGTGTGCTTCCATCATTTTTCTAACCAAAAAGATTTAGTATCTTAACTTTAAAATGTTGACCATTAATGGCAAAAATTACCTAAATCTTAGGGGTTTGATAATTGTCATTGGCACCGAAGCTCAAAGAATCACTAATAGGGATTAAATTTCGATTAATAAAAGTGGGGTGAAAATTTTAAGCATATGGAGAAATCAATTGATAAATTAATTAATTGTAATAATTTTAATTTAAAGAAAATTAATTAATTAGTGGTTAAATTATTACTAAAATAGTATTAATACACAATTAAAACATATACTTAATAGATTCCTTCGGTCGAATAGGTACCAATAGCAATTTTTTTCTACAAATATTTGACCCTATCCGGTTCATGAAATACATCTGTGTAATTTCGGCCGTAGTGAAGTAACTTATTACGTGCATAAAATAGATTTCTCCGCTCGCTGTAATATTTAAATTCTATTCTGCACAAATAAAATTAAATTTCGACTTGTCGTAACCATAATCCCGGCTCGGTCGAAAAGACAATAGAGAGTGATCGGTCATGAGGCACTCGTCATTGGCACCGAAGCTCAAAGAATCACCAATAGGAATTAGATTTTTTCGATTAATAAAAGTGGGGTGAAAATTTTAAGCATATGAAGAATCTATTGATAAATAAATTAAATGGACATAATGAGTACCATCCAGGTTGTTTCCTGCTGATTCATTTAATAAATAATTTAGGCGTGAGATAAAAATATTTTGTTTTGTAAAATTTTAAACCCAATCAATATTGCCCAGAGCGGCGCGAGAATTAAGTAAAGGTTTAAAGCGGCTTCGGCAAGAGATTTGACGTCAAAAATATTGCCCATAAAATCAAGAGCCGAGAGGAGGCCGATCAGTATGGTCAACCAACCCCAAAAAGCATGGCGGACTTTTAAGAAAATGCCAATGGAAATAAACCAAACGGCGAACACCAGAGCATCAAACATGTTCCAAATGCCATCGACCACTACCCATGACAAGGTTTGGAAACTTAATTTAATAATATCCTGTTGTTCGGGTGATGCCATGGGGAATTTATCCAATAAAGCCGGCCAGGCAGCGCTCAGAACTGAAGCGCCAATCGCCCCGGCAATAATGTAGGATAATCCGCAAAAGCTGATCATATTCCTCCATGCCGATTGCCCGTTCAGCCATTCATGAATAAAAAATAAGACCGGAAGCAAAAGAAGGTAATACCCGAACACATCGGTAATCATGCTCCATTTAAGCATAGCGCTGTTAACGCCATCCGTGGTAAATATTAATGAGGAATCTCCAAAGAATTCGAAATTATAGTTTACTGTCCCGGCCACCAATACATAACTAACCAGTCCTATCACTCCGGATAATACAGTGACCCACCCCACCAAACGTCTGTGCTGTAACATGTTTCTTTTATTTTAGTTTGTTTCAAAATTAGCTTGAAGCAAACCGTAGAAAATTGTATAAATCGGACATTTTGGCTTAATCGAAAATATGCCCAGGAAATAAAGCATTGGCTGCCCGATATTGTTTGGGAGTCATCTCCGTGTAGGATCTAAATTCGCGGATGAAGTGGGACTGGTCATAATAACCTGCATTGTGGCCGATGTCAGTAAGCTTCTGACTAGTATGGTGGAGCAATTGCAGGCTGTGTAAATACTTCTTGTAATGAATAAATTCTTCCGTATTCATGCCTAACCAATCTAAAGAAAACCGCCTGAGCTGGCGGTCTGATAAATACACGTCCTGGCTAATTTTTTTGACGGTTAAATTCTGGTGGTATTCTAAATTTGTGAAATGTTTGTACCTGTTGATCGCATGCTGGCCATGCCCGGATAATACCTGTTGGCTTATCCAGTTTAATATAATCTCAACTCTTTGCTGAAAAGTCTTTAGATGATAGAGTTGATTAGCCAAGCTGACCAATATTGGACATACTTCCTGACCGTCGTAAACCAGATTATTAAATTCTTTTACTGACAGATTAAATAACAATCTGAGGCCGATACTATGCATTTGTATGCCTAAAAACTCCTGCCTACCAACTTTACTTAGTTCGAATGGTTTAAAATTTAACCCATTAACAAAGGCGACCGGTAACACTTTGGATATTTTTAAAGCCGGATGGTGATAGTGAACTGGGTCACGAAGGTTGAAAATAATTTCGACTGTTCCCTTGGGAAGAATAACTTCCTTCCTGGTTTGGACAGCTTCGTCAGACAACCACCAAATATTTTTTATAAAGGTTTTTAGAATTTCATCGGAAGGGAAGTAGATGTCTGTGTTATTAATCATCTGAGCAAAAGTGAGAAAGCCTGTAGATTTTAGTACATCATTTATAGATCAGTTGTGATAATCATTTAATATTGCCAACTCGGCAGTGAACTTAACCTTCTGGTCAATAACCAAAGATTATGCCTGGAAAATAAGATCATAACCATCTGATCGTAACGTGAGCTAATATAAGCCGCAGATAACAATAAAACAAGACTATTTTTTCAGTAGTCCCCAACTGAATGGGTCAATGGGAGTACATCATCCATAAAGTGTTGACCAAAAACATATAGGTTGACCAATTTTAATTGGCCGCGACAGTTAAAGGTTGCAGCTAGCCAAACGAGTTTGTATAACCAATTTATTCCTTTTGGTTCTGGCTCGCCCGGTACAGTATCTTATCCATAAAATGCGGACTAAAAACATTTTTGTAGAACAATTTTAATTGGCCCCGACGGTTAAAAAATTCGATCTGTCAAACCAGTTTAGCTAAAGTGTTACTATCGCCGGATCAGTACTAATTTTGATGTTTTGATGTTGGTCACTGAGTAAATGTTTATGAATAAAAAAAATGATGGAATCCCTGCCTCCAAACAATAGCCATAATTTCTACATCATGACCAACGGTTAGGCCAAATTAAATTGACGGTAATTAATATGCAAAATTCAGGATTGCGACACTTCGGTCACTTTAGTATTGGCTGATACATTTAAATAGTGCAGGAATTCAGTCTTTTTGGCTACTTTGATAAATTCTCCACCATAATAGGCGGTAACCGTGCTGCTGTTTACATCCTGTACACCCCTGGACGACACACAGAGATGATGCGCGTCAATCACAATGGCTACATCGTCCGTCCCCAGAATATCACCAAGTTCCTGGGCAATTTGCATGGTCAGGCGCTCCTGTACCTGCGGCCGTTTGGCATAATATTGTACGATGCGGTTTATTTTAGACAAACCGATTACGTGGCCATTGGAAATATAGGCCACGTGGGCTTTGCCAATGATGGGCACAAAATGGTGTTCACAGTTGGAATAAAACGTGATGTCTTTTTCGACCAACATTTCTGCGTAGCCGTATTTATTCTCAAAAAGTGCTACGGTAGGCTTGTTTTTAGGGTTTAATCCGCTAAAAATCTCCTGGACATACATTTTAGCCACCCTTTTTGGCGTACCCCTCAGACTGTCGTCCGTTAAATCCAGACCCAGGGTGTGCATTATTTCCCGGAAATGATGCTCAATTTTTGTCATTTTTTCTTCCTCGGAGAGGATGAAGGCATCTGGCCGCAGGGGCGTGGACAACGAGGTCATGATATGGTCATCGCCGATATCATCATCTGTGAGCAGGAGTTTTTTTCCGACAGTATTTATTGACTTATGCATGTTATCTTATGGTTTGTGAAAGATTAAAGCAAATAAACCAGGGTTGGGCCTATTTTGTTTAAGATATTTAGTATAAATGTTAAACAAAATATCAAAATTTTGTCTCATCGCTCAAATATTGGAACAGGGTCAAATAGGCAAATCTGTGTTCCGGATCCCTTGGTTAATCCAGTTCATCTCCGGGGACAAAGCTGCCCAAACGACACAACCACTGTATAACCATGGCTCCGACCGGCTCAATCACCCGGCTGAGCCGGAGGAATTTTACCTTTTTTAACCGCTTCTGCTGAGCTGGCCAGGTATTTTAGCAATACCACCTGGTCCGCATATTCTTTGGCGGTGTCCTCCAGGGCCAGGTTGGTCAGCACAAATCCGGCTTTTTCATAAGCTGCAATGGCCCGGCGGTTTCTTAAAGATGGGCAGATCAGGATTTGTTCGCAACCAAAAGAAAGGTGTAAATAGGCGCAAAGCAGTTGGATGGCTTCCGTTCCGAGGCCTTTCCCAGTATATTTTGCATCACTCAACCAAATATCCAGGTCGGTGCGTTTAGTGACCGGGTCAATGGCATTATAATTAATCTGCCCTATGGCGGTGTCATTATACCAAATAATAAAACAACGGCCACTTTGTGGTGCGCTATCGTCGAAATAATGGTCCACATAATCCTCATCGAACTCTTCCCAGGTGGGGATTTTTGTTTCCGGATAATGGGGCCAACCCAGCATGTCCTGAGTTAGGTTGGAGTTGGTCAACCACTCAAATACCATTCTTTTGTCGGACGGAGTCGCCGGTTTCAATTGTATTTTCTCTCCTGTTAACAGGTCAGTTTCCATTGAAAGATGAACTTTATTATTTAAGGATTATTAGGTTGGTTTTATAGCTGAAGTGCTGACTGTGTGGGCCATTTACCGGTGGGTTAGGTACAACCGGTTAAATTTTAGCTGGATTTTTATGGTTTTTTTTGTTCAAACAGAGAGGTCCGGTGCGGAGTAATGCAGATGAAGTCCATCGATTTTTCGGTTTCGGTTAAAAGGTTGGCGAATCGCTGGGAAAGGTATTTAGATTCCGGGTTATTTTTTTTTGCAGGTTAACCCTTTGATTAAAGGATTCCAGCTAAAGGATAAAATCCCTCTCATGAACTTCAATAAACCGGAATAACCTTAGTGTACCAGATCTGGGGTTACCCGCTTCAAAACGGTTAAGAACTTCCTTTTAATGTTTCTTCCAACACGGCAAGTCGCGATTGGCCATCTTGGAGTTTTTTGCGTTCGCGGTCGATAACATCGGCCGGAGCGTTGGCTACAAACCGTTCGTTGGCCAGTTTGCCGGCAATAATGCGGATAAACCCGAGAATATAGTCGCGTTCTTTCTGCAAGGCGTCCACATCCACCTTGGCCACCTGATCATGGTCCAACTGGAAGAAATATTTATCCGCCCCTAAAACAAACGTCACCGGACGGTCATCATCCGCCGGAGCCGGTAGCAGTTCAGTCAGGTTGGCCAGTTTAGTCACCAAAGCCCGCAGGGCGGCGGAGTGTAATAAGTCCGCGGTGCCCGGATTGGCCCGATAAGTTAAGGCGAAGGACTCCTTTTGTTTGATTTGTTTCTGATTGCGGGTATCGCGGATCTGGGCAATCAGTGCCTTGACATAATCCATGTTGGCGATCACCTGGGTTTGTGCAGTTTGAGGTTGAGGATAAGCCTGAACGATACAATCCACACCGTCCCGGTCCCGCAATTGGTGCCAGATCTCTTCGGTGATGAAGGGCATAAAGGGATGCAATAATTTCATCAGCTGTTCGAAAAAGCCGATAGTGGTATCGTAAGTCTGGCGGTCTAACGGCTCGCCGTAAGCCGGCTTCACCATCTCCAAGTACCAGGAACAGAAATCATCCCAAATAAAGGAATACAGTGTTTTTACGGCCTCTGACAAACGGTACTGCTGGAAGCCTGCTTCCACCTCGGAGGCCACTTGTTTAAGCCGTTCGGCAAACCAGGCCATGGCCGCGCTGTTTTCCGGTTGAATGCTTTTTTCTTTGACCTCCCAGCCTTTTACCAGCCGGCAGGCATTCCAGATCTTATTGCAGAAATTACGGCCTTGTTCGCATAGTTTATCATCAAACAAAATATCTCCTCCAGCCGGTGAAGCGGATAGTACCCCATAACGCACGCCGTCGGCGCCATAATCCGCGATGAGCTGTAAGGCATCCGGCGAATTGCCCAGTGATTTACTCATCTTGCGGCGCTGTTTGTCGCGAACCATGCCGGTGAAATACACATCGCCAAACGGCTTGTCCTGCCGGTATTCGTATCCGGACATGATCATGCGCGCCACCCACAGGAACATGATGTCCCAGCCGGTTACCAGAACTTGGGTGGGGTAATAATACTTTAACTCCCTTTCATCCCTGAAACCATTGAATACGCTGATGGGCCACAGCCAACTGGAGAACCAGGTGTCCAGCACATCTTCATCCTGGTACAGGTCAGCCGCAGTAAGCGACCGGCCCGTTTTAAGCTGCGCTTCGGCTAAAGCTTCGTCCACACTTTCGGCGACAAACACCAGTTCTTTGTCGGCGCCTTGGGCAACCACCAGATAATAAGCAGGGATGCGCTGCCCCCACCACAATTGGCGGGATATACACCAGTCCCGGATGTTTTCCATCCAATGCCGGTAGGTATTTTTCATATTGTCCGGGTAAAAGCGGATATCCTGCTCCACCACGGCCCGCAAAGCCGGCTCGGCCAGGTCTTTCATGCGCACATACCATTGCATGGACAACCGTGGTTCCACCACCGCATTCGTGCGTTCGCTGCGCCCGACCTGGTGTTCATAGTCTTCCAGTTTGGCCAGTTGGCCATGTTCTTCCAACCACGCTACCATTTTTTTGCGGGCGACATATTTGTCTTCGCCGATGAAAAATCCCGCCGCCTCGCTCATGGTGCCATCCGCATTTAAGGTATCCAATACCGGTAAGTTATGCCGCAGGCCGATCTCATAATCGTTAGGATCATGGGCCGGAGTGATCTTCAAGGCACCGGTTCCGAATTCGCGATCCACATAACTGTCGGCGATGATGGGTATTGGGCGGTTGGCTAAAGGTACCAGCACCATTTTGCCCACCCAGGATTTATAACGTTCATCCTCGGGATGTACAGCAATGGCGGTATCGCCCAGGATGGTTTCCGGACGGGTGGTGGCTACAGTAATGAACTGGTGCGGGTCATCAGCGATCAGGTAACGCACATGGTGTAATTTGCTGGTTTCAGCGCCATAAATAACCTCCTCATTACTTAATACGGTCAACGCTTCCGGGTCCCAGTTGACCATGCGGTAGCCGCGGTAAAGCTTGCCCTTGCGATAAAGATCGACAAAGGTTTTAATCACCGCCTCATAACGGATTTCGTCCATGGTGAAGGCCGTGCGCTCCCAGTCACAGGAGGCGCCTAGTTTTTGCAGCTGGTTCAGGATGATGCCGCCGTATTTATGCGTCCATTGCCAGGCATAATCGATGAATTGTTCGCGGGTTAAATCTCCTTTGCGCAATTTTTTTTCATCGCGCAGCCAACGCACCACTTTAGCTTCGGTAGCGATGGACGCGTGGTCCGTACCGGGCACCCAGCAGGCATTCAGACCCTGCATGCGGGCATGGCGGATGAGTACGTCCTGGATGGTGTTGTTCAGAATATGGCCCATGTGCAATACTCCGGTCACATTGGGCGGCGGAATGACGATGGTATACGGTTTGCGCTCATCGGGTAGGGAACGGAAATAGTTCTGCTCTAACCAATGTTTATACCACTTCTCCTCTATAGCCTGGGGGGCATACCGCGTATCCAGCGACGACATATCTGCTTTTTATTTTGGGGGGCAAAGATACAAAAAGATACAAATGATGAACGGGCAAAGGCGTTGTACTAAAATTTCAATTTGTAAAAAAAACAGTGTAAGTTACAGACTTGAAGAACCATATATAAAGTTTTAAAAGGCAGATTAAATATATCGTGGAAGAGGATAAGATAAAAAAGATAATTGAACGGGAAATGATACTGCAAAACAATCTGCCGATCGACGATTTTGCAGGGTATTCAGCGTTTGAAATGCATCAATTATTATATGACCCATTTGGTACGAACAGTCCGCTAAAACTACAGGAGCTAACGGATCAGGAGTATGACCAAATGCCCATGTTAAAAATGATTAAGGGCCTGGGCGAAATTCTTCACGCACAGGGAGGCTTGAAGTTAACTGCCGCTGGATACTTGCCGGTGAAAGTAGTTACTGAATTTTTTTCCAGGGATTATCTGGAGTATGGGATTCCGGAGCACGACCTTAATAAGCCCAGAAAAGAAGCGGATGCATTTCCGGTACGCTTGACCAGGATAATTATGGAACTTGCCGGAATGACTAAAATTCAAAAGAACAAATTAACGCTGACCGCAAAAGGAATTAAGTTGTTAGCCGGACAATATAAAGATATGTTTAGGCATGTATTTCATGTTTTTACGACTAAATTTAATTGGGCATATTATGGGGTGGTAGATGATGAGAAAATCGGTCAAATGGGTTATGCTTTTACCATTCTTTTGGTTTCAATTTATGGCCTGGAAAAACATTCGGAATTATTTTATGCCAAAATTTATTTTAAAGCATTTCCACGTTTATTGGACGAATTGCCTTCTAGAATTTTAAGTAAGCTGGAATTAGGTACCATCATTTACAATCAGCGGGTATTCAGTCTATTTTTGAGATACTTTGGCCTCGTAAAAATATTTGAAGTTAAATATGAAATAAACAGAGATCAGATCATTAAAACCAACTTGTTTGATGCCTTGTTTAAGCGTCATCCTCACCGTGTATTTGTATCAAAAGACCTGAAAGGATGAGGTAAAAAATTCTTGACCATTTTGACAAAATACTTTGGTTGGTCAACTTTAATCGGCTGCGACGGTTAAAAAATTTTCATCTAGCCAAACAAGGTTTCAGGCATTGCTTTTTTCCCGCAGATTCCATAGTTTAGCACAGAATTATTTAGGCTGGAAAGCCTTTCAGTTATTAATGTTTATTTGTGTATCCACACTTGCACCCAAACGTTCACTCTAACTTATAAGGTTCCGGCTCGTTTGGCTTGGGTTAGATGCGTTTAACTTACTGAATTCTTTTATTAATGTATTTTATCACCTTATCCACTCTTTTTTTCTGGCTGTCTTTTTCCAGATCATTTAAGCGCGAATTAATCAAACGGATAAAATCAGCAGCCGTTTTAGCATCAACCAAGGGGGCTGATTTCTCTAAATACATGGGAAATTGATTCGCCGGAGCCAGCAGCAATTGTTCGAAAATCAGTGGTGTCAGACCTTCCCGGTAGTCCGGTTGCGCAGCCAGCTGAATGAGGATATTGACCACATGATCACGCGTGATGACCGACCCTTGCCGGGCAGCATCCAGAATGGCCGGCAAAGCCTGAAATAATTCTTTTGGTTTTAGCGGGGTGAGATAATCCAGAGCAATCATCGCGCCCCATTGCAGGCGATTGTCCTTATGGTTCATCAGGGCCAGAAATTCCTGATGGTAAGGCGCAATTAGCTTTGGTTGGCGTGCACCCGCCTCATACAACACCTTGATGCAATCGCTGCGGATGTCTTTATTTTTATGCTGCAAGTTGGTGACGAGTGTTTGGATGGCTTTGGTATCGTTTTGAGTGACTATACGTTCAGCAAAGGTTATGTTTGGCTGTTCATCCCGCCGGCCCAGTGCGGAAGCCAGATGTTCAAGTACATTTTCCATTCACTTCATTTAAAGCTCGGTTCGATCAAAGTGCACTAAATTACTGATCTTTTGAGTCTCAAAATAATTTTAATTTAGGACTGGATCAGAGCTGACTTGTTTAGGCCAGGCCAATAAGAAAGGATTATCCTGGGTAAAAAGCTGATCGTGAGCGGTACTCCAGGAGGTATTTCCATTAAAATGCCACACGGTTTTAATCTGACCATGTTCTCTTCTCCAAATTTCACGGGAAATCCAGCTGTGTGCGGAGCGAACCCGGACATAAATATCCTCGCCATCCTTTCCTTCCGGGAAAGCGGAATCCGGGTGCCATTGCAGTTCGGGGTAAAGGGACCACATCTGTCGAAGATACTGCATAAAACTCCCGGCACTTAACGCACCCATGCTGCTATGAAACAGAAAATCAGGGCTTAAATTAAAAAATAATTGGTCTGGGTCGGGCTTGTTAAGCCAGGTAAAAATAGCCGGGGCAGATAGCTGTGATTTGGTTAAAAGTGTCATGATCATAAAATATTAAAGACCCAAAGCTAAGTGTTCCGGGCCCTTAATTTGTGACCAGCTTGTTTCTTAATATTAATTTAACCTGAACGGTGTTCCACAATCTTAGTCTTTTATCCTGAATCCAGTCCTTAATCCTTCCCTTCATTTAATCGAATCGCAGATGCCCCACCTAAACTCTTCGGGCAGTTTATAGCCACATTGTCTGGTGGTAAGCAATATCCTCCCCGCTGGCGTGATTCATGAGCGATCAGATGACCTAAAAATGGGATCATCCCAAGCCTGAAAGCGGGCAAGCAAAGCCGGTTTCTCGTTGATGTGGTTGTGAATATGCCAGGTATCCAAAATTAGTTGAGTAA
>JAYRWN010000356.1:0-35907 GCA_041917975.1 Saprospiraceae bacterium
AGCCGACAATTATAATGACTGATATAATGTTTTACTTTTATCATGTCCTGCACCGGTATGCCTTCCGTGATACAGACGATGACTTTGATGCCTGCTTCAGCAGCCTCCATGATTGCATCAGCGGCAAAAGCCGGTGGTACAAATATGAGAGATACGTTAGCTCCAGCATTACGAACAGCATCCGCTACGGTGTTAAACACCGGGCGGCCGAGGTGAGTTTGCCCGCCTTTACCAGGAGTCACTCCTCCCACCACTTGCGTGCCGTACTCTATCATTTGTTCCGCATGAAACGTACCTTCTTTTCCCGTAAAACCCTGCACGATGATTCGGGAATTTTTATCGACCAAAACACTCATTAACCCTATTTTTCTTTCATGATATAAACTTCCTCATCTTGCTTATGAAGCAGGTACTTCTCCCGGGCATATTTTTCTTTATCCTTTTCGAAATCCATCTTCTCCACTTTAAGTTCTTTGATATTTTCCCGCAAATCAGTTTGCTCCTGTTTAAGGTGACTGATGCTGCGACTTAAACGGTATTGTGTACTTAACCTGTTTTGATCAAAAAAGAGCATCCAGATAAAAAAGATGGCCAGGGCCATAAAATACCGATCTTTCAGGAGAGGCACCCACTCAACATTTTTTAATCTTCGCCACACAATATTTAACATAAACCATTCATTTGACCGGGCTAAGATATAACATCTTTTTTATATTTTAAATGACTTGCGCCCGAGAAATACTGCAGATTCAGCCAGCTCTTCTTCTATGCGCAGCAATTGATTATACTTGGCCATACGATCTGAACGGGACGCAGAGCCGGTCTTAATTTGTCCTGTGTTTAAAGCCACGGCCAGATCAGCAATAGTCGAATCTTCTGTTTCACCGGAGCGATGACTCATAATAGAAGTATAACTATTAGCGGTAGCTAACTGCACGGCATTTATAGTCTCGGTGAGAGTCCCGATTTGGTTCACCTTTACCAAAATGGAATTAGCCACTCCGGACTCGATGCCTTTACGCAACCGTTTGACATTTGTCACAAAAAGATCATCGCCAACCAGCTGAACTTTTTTACCTAATTTATCGGTGAGTTGTTTCCAGCCACTCCAATCGTCTTCAAAAAGGCCATCTTCAATGGATACGATAGGGTAACGGTTACACCATCCGGCCCAATAATCCACCATTTCCGCAGAAGTCATTTTTTTGCCTCCGGACTTATGAAAGTGATACAACTCCTCGTCCTCTAAATAAAACTCCGAGGCCGCCGCATCCAGGGCGATACACACATCTTCTCCGGGGCGGTATCCTGCAGCTTCAATAGCCTTTAAGACAGTTTCGATCGCTGCTTCATTGGACGCCAGGTTAGGAGCAAACCCACCTTCATCACCTACATTGGTAGACATGCCGTTTTTCTTCAGAACAGCCTTGAGGTGATGAAAGACCTCAATGCCCATGCGTAAAGCTTCAGAAAAAGTATCCGCTCCCAAGGGTACGATCATAAATTCTTGAAAATCAATAGTATTATCGGCATGAGAACCTCCATTTAGGATGTTCATCAACGGAACAGGCAGTACATGGGCATTCACTCCGCCCAGATAACGGTATAAGCTCACACCGGCTTCTTCCGCGGCTGCCTTGCTTACAGCTAATGATACACCCAGGAGGGCATTGGCGCCAAGCTTAGACTTATTATCCGTCCCATCCAGATCCAACATGGTCTGATCGATAAAACGTTGTTCAAAAACCGGTGTGCCGATCAGGGCATCGCTGATGATTGAATTGACATGTTCACAGGCTTTAAGAACCCCGCGACCTAAAAACCGGCTTTTGTCGCCATCACGTAATTCTACTGCTTCAAATTTTCCGGTTGAGGCTCCGGAGGGTACGGCGGCACGACCTATAATGCCGTTTTCAGTCATTACTTCCACTTCCACTGTGGGATTACCTCTGGAATCCAGGATTTCCCGGGCCCGGATATCGACGATTTCACTCATGTTTTTATCTTTTATTTTTTGCTAATAATTCTACAAATTGGTCAAACAGATAACTGGCATCATGTGGTCCGGGAGCTGCTTCAGGGTGGTATTGCACACTGAACGCCGGCCGGTGCTTCAGGCGGATGCCCTCTATGCTGTCATCATTTAGATTGATATGTGTGATTTCTACCTCAGCCGCGTGAGCATGTACTGCTTTAGGATCCACCCCAAACCCATGATTTTGACTGGTAATTTCGCACAAACCGGTGACGATGTTTTTAACAGGATGATTGATACCCCGATGACCATGATGCATTTTAAAAGTCGAGATGTCGTTGGCCAAAGCAAGCAATTGGTGGCCCAAACAAATGCCGAACGTAGGCTTCCCCTCTTTTAACAAGGATTTGATGGTCTGAATAGCATAGGGCATAGCCGCCGGATCTCCGGGACCATTAGACAGGAAATAGCCATCAGCATTCCAGGCTTTTAATTCTTCATAACCGGTAGTGGCCGGAAAAATGCGCAAGTAACAGCCTCTGCGGACAAAATTGCGTAAAATGTTGCGTTTGGTGCCAAAATCCAATACGGCTAGGCGATGATCAGCGCCAACTTCACCCAACTCATAAGGTTGCAGGGTAGTCACTTTGGAGGCCAGCTCCAAGCCATCCATTTCCGGCACCTCGTCCAGCCTCATTTTTAAGGCGGCGAGATCTAATATTTCGGAGGAAATGATGGCATTCATCGCACCGCGGGTCCGGATGTGTTTAACCACCGCCCGAGTATCTATGTCTTTTATCCCTACTAAATTTTCCTGTTCAAAATAGTCCTGAATGGCCAGATCAGCCTGTGGACGTGAGTAATCATGGTGGGTAAAATTGCGGCAAATCAACCCGGCAATCATGATTTGGCTGGATTCGACCTCCGAGTTTTTAATCCCATAGTTTCCGATGTGAACGTTAGTTGTCACCAACAATTGACCAAAATACGACGGATCAGTAAAAACTTCCTGATAGCCGGTCATACCGGTATTAAAACATATCTCTCCCGTGGTAGTCCCTATTTTCCCGGCAGCTTTCCCATAAAAGACGGTACCATCAGCCAGCATCAACACGGCTTTTTTTTCCTTATTTTCTTCCACCGGCATCGCAGTTAAAAAATTTAGGCAAATATATAAGGATATGCCTTTTACTGATAACAAATCCATGTAATATTTAGGTCAGCCCTGTCGTGATCTGAGAGAATTAATGAAATATTCAAAAGATCAACCGATTGATAATTAAATCGAGTTAAAAATATTTTTAGCTTTACCTAAATCCGTCGTATCTTTGCCCGCCAATCCCCAAGACCAGCAGTTTATATGGCCTTTTTCACCACCTCTTCTTCCCGCACTGTGGAGCAACGTGCCTTGATAGCACTGGGTGTAGTGAGTATAGTGTGGGGGACCACCTGGATAGCCACAAAAACCGCAGTAAATCATATGCCCCCCATCCAAATGGCTGGACTTCGCCAGTGCATTGCCGGCCTCATTTATATCGCTTATTTTATGTACAAAGGGGTTGGCTTTCCACGTGGCCGGTCTTGGATACCTATTTTATGGCTGGCCTTGCTCAACTTTACATTAAGTAATGCCCTGTCTACCTGGGGTTTAAGATATATTACTGCCGGATTAGGTGCCATCATTGGAGCAATTTTTCCCCTCTGGCTCGTCCTCATCGGGCTGGGTCGGTATAAAGATAAATTATCTCCAAAAGCTATCACTGGTTTAATCCTTGGCTTCGGAGGTATCTGCATCATTTTTTACGAACACATCTACGATTTCCTGATACCTGATTTTCGTCTGGGCATTCTATTGTCTCTTTGTGCTACCTGGGCTTGGGCTTTTGGTACATTATATACCAAGGAGCATGCTATACAATTCAATCCATATTTTGGGATAGGCCTGCAAATGTTTATTTCGGGTCTGTTTATATTACTGGTCTCTAAACTCAGCGGCTTAAGCATAGCCGTTACCTCCATTCCTTTGCCCGCCTGGGGCGCAATCGCCTTTTTGGTGCTCATCAGTTCAGTGGCTACTTTTATCGCTTATCTATACGCCCTTCAGCACCTTCCAACCAGTTTGGTGTCCGTATATGCTTATATCAACCCGATAGTGGCTGTCTTCTGTGGGTGGTTAATTTTTGGCGAAAAATTGACTCCATTTATCATTTCCGGCATGCTGGTGACTATTTTTGGTGTTTATATGGTTAATCAAGCTTTCCAAACGAAAAAGTCACATGTTAGCTCATCGTCATCGCCTGGCGACATGGCTTGATGCAAGACCACTGTATCAGCTCTACCAGGAACCTTCAAATTACCCATTTCTTACCGCGGCCAACCTGGATTTTGAGACATACGCCCAACAATACCGCAAAATACTCCCTAAAAATGACCTCTATATATACCAACAGGGCGAGACCATGATAGGGTCATACCGCCTGACGCGTAAAGCTTACCCATTACAGCACATCTTGACCCTGTCCCGCTTTGTAATTGCTACACAGTACCAGGGTCAAGGACATGGTCAGCGCATGCTGGAAGAGGCGATCCTCCGGGCCAAGCCGGTTATCCGCATTGAATTACTGGTCGAAACAGATAACCCTAAAGCCATCACCTTATATCAAAAATGTGGTTTTTGCATCGAAGGCCGGCTTAAAAAATTTTTCTACCGCCCCACCACCGACGAATATGTGGATGAATTCCTGATGGCCTTGGTATTCTGAAGATGGCTCTGCTATAGTTGCACTATAAAATTTTCGCTAATACTCGGTGGAATAAAAAAAGCAGGTTAAATAACCTGCTCTTGATATAATCCTTGTCCAAGACCTTTTCTTGGGCATTATTCTTCTTCCTCGGCCGCTTTTTTCTCTTTTTTGGCTGCAGCTGCAGGGGCTGCGGTAGCCGCTGCTTTTACGGATTTACCGCTGCGGCGCGTCCGCTTTTTACTGGCGGCGGTTGCAGTGGATTTTTTATTCAACAATATTTCATTGAAGTCAACCAATTCAATCATGGCGGTTTCTGCACCGTCCCCACGTCGAAAACCCGTCTTAATAATGCGGGTATATCCACCCGGGCGGCTACTGATCTTGGTGGCTACGGACCCGAATAACTCATTGACCACATCTTTATTCCCAAAATAGCTAAAGCTAACCCGGCGGGAATGCGTGGTGTTATCTTTAGCTTTAGTCAACAGTGGCTCCACGAATACACGTAAAGCTTTAGCTTTTGCCAGAGTAGTAAAAATACGTTTGTGTAAAATCAACGATCCGGCCATATTGCTCAGCATCGCATCACGGTGGGCTTTCTTGCGCCCCAGGTTATTGACTTTATCTCCGTGTCTCATGAATAATGAATGGTTTTAACTTCGCAACACCTCATCAGTAAAAAGGCTAAAGAACGTGATGAACAGTAATTGCAGTGATTAATTAAATCGTTTTTGCCTTTTTGCTACGGCAACTCTTCGTCCAATTTGTATTTGGATAAATCCATGCCGAAGGTTAAACCTTTATTTTGCAAGAGTTCCTCTATTTCCACCAACGACTTTTTACCGAAGTTGCGGAATTTCAGTAATTCATGCGTATCGTATTTCACCAGTTCGCCCAGTGAATTGATCTTTGCGGCTTTCAAACAATTGTAAGCCCGTACAGACAAGTCCAGATCTTCCAGGGACGTCTTAAGCAATTTGCGCATGTGCAAAATATGCTCATCTACGATTTGATCTTCGCGACGTGCATCATCATCGAAGGTGATGTTTTCATCGGTGATCAGCATAAGATGCTGGATAAGGATACGGCTTGCTTGTTTTATGGCTTCTTCCGGGTGGATGGTACCATCGGTATGTACTTCAATGGTCAATTTTTCATAATCGGTACGCTGCCCGACACGGGTTGTCGATATTTGGTAAGCCACATTTTTTATTGGCGTATAGATAGCATCCACAGGAATTAATCCTATCGGAGCTTCCTTGGTTAAATTCTCGTCCGCCGGTACATAACCTCTGCCCTTAGTGATAGTTAATTCCATCTCGAGGTTAACGAAAGGTTCCAGGTGACAGATTTCCAACTCGGGATTCATCACCTTAAACACATTGGTAAAGGTCTCAATGTCTCCGGCCCGGAATACTTCCTTCCCGGAAACAGTCAAATAAATCGTTTCCTCTTTCAGCTTGTCATCAGACAGCAGCGGTTTGAGGCGTATTTGTTTCAGATTCAGGATGATATCTACCACATCTTCCACGACACCGCGGATGGTGGCAAACTCATGGTCTACCCCACCTATTCTCACTGCGGAGATGGCAAAGCCTTCGAGGGAGGACAAAAGTACCCGGCGTAGGGAATTGCCTACGGTTTGCCCGAAGCCGGGTTCGAGAGGTTTGAACTCGAATGTACCATGGTATTCGGTAGATTTTTGCAGGACAATTTTATCCGGCTTTTGAAAATTAAGTATATTCATCTGCAGCAAACTTATGGTTAAAGTGATTAAGCATCACGCTTATTTGGAGTACAACTCGACGATGAGCTGCTCATTAATTTTTTCTGGTATCTGTTCACGCTCTGGATAATCCAGGAATCTACCTTCCATTTTGTCAGGGTTCCATTCCAACCATGCGAATTTGGCAGATTTGGATTTTACGCTATGCATGATGTTCTCCAGGCCTTGGGATTTCCCGCGGACCTGAACCACATCCCCTGGTCTGAGCAAATGCGAAGGAATACTGGAAATACGGCCATTCACCACGATATGTTTATGACTGACTAACTGACGGGCTGCACGACGGGTGGGTGCAATCCCCAAGCGGTAAACACTATTGTCCAAACGCGATTCCAGCAGTTGTAATAAAACCACCCCCGTTACACCGTGTTTGCTGGTGGCCCTTTCAAAAGTACTGCGGAATTGACGTTCAAGTACACCATAGGTGTATTTGGCTTTTTGTTTTTCCATCAACTGTAAGGCGTAATCCGATCTGGCTTTACGCTTGCGTGTCTGCCCATGTTGCCCGGGAGGAAATTTCCTTTTATCAAACGCTCTGTCCGGACCGTAGATCGGTTCACCGAATGCTCTCGCTTTTTTGGTTGCTGGACCTGTATATCTTGCCATATTAAAATAATGCGATTAATAGTCGAAAAAAAAATAATAACAGATTATACTCTTCTGCGTTTTGGTGGACGACAGCCATTATGTGGGATAGGGGTGGTATCCTGAATTTTATTGACTCTAATTCCTGCCATATCCAAGGAACGAATGGCAGCTTCACGACCACTACCCGGTCCCTTCACAAACACCTCTGCTGTGCGCATGCCGGCTTCAAAAGCAGTCTGAGCTGCTGAATTGGCGGCCATTTGGGCAGCATAAGGCGTATTCTTTTTCGAACCCTTAAATCCCGCCCTACCTGCAGAAGCCCATGAAATCACTTGCCCCTGCCGATTAGTAAGAGATATGATGATATTGTTGAAACTGGCCTGGATATAGACAAATCCATCTGCATCCACATGCACTTTCCGTTTTTTGACTTTTTTAGCCTTAGCCATAACTGATAAGTATAACTGCTATGTTTTAATGATTATTTCGTTGCCTTCTTTTTGTTTGCTACGGTCTTCCGTTTTCCCTTACGGGTACGTGTATTGGTTCTGGTCCGCTGACCGCGCACTGGCAGACCTTTCCGGTGTCTTAACCCACGATAGCAGGCAATGTCCATCAGACGTTTTATACTTAACTGCACTTCAGAGCGCAATTCACCTTCTACTTTAAAATCATCCTGGATGATCTTGGCAATCGTTTTAACATCGTTATCATTCCATTGATTAACTTTGGTATTTTCATCAATCCCCGCCTGGCCCAAAATGGCTCTAGCGCTGGAATTACCTATACCGAATATATAAGTTAAACCAATCACTCCTCTTTTATTCTTAGGAAGGTCCACACCTGCTATCCTTGCCATATTATTTCAGGTTAATTTATTATAAAATGTTTATTACCCTTGTCTTTGTTTAAACTTGGGGTTCTTTTTATTAATGATGTAAACCCGTCCTTTGCGACGGACAATCTTACAATCTGCTGATCTTTTTTTTACCGATGCTCTGACTTTCATTGGTCATTACTTTATTTATATCTAAAAATGATACGGCCCCGGGTTAAATCATAAGGGCTCATTTCTACCGATACTTTGTCTCCTGGCAAAATTCGGATGTAATTCATCCGCATTTTCCCAGATATTGTGGCTGTAATCAAATGAGCGTTTTCCAACCTCACACGAAACATGGCATTGGATAAGGCTTCTTCTATTATACCATCCTGTTTAATCAAATTCTTTTTTACCGCCACACTAAATTTTTTCGGGATGCAAATATCTATATATTTATTGAAATATTCTGCAATTCTATATTTTTTTTAATAGCTTCCTCTATCGACCGATGATCGCTAAGGACATCAGCCTGGTTTGCTTTTACCGCAATAGTGTGCTCAAAATGCGCACTCACTTTGCGGTCCCGTGTAAAAATCGTCCAACCATCATTCGCCTGACGTACGCCTCGGTCGCCCAAGTTAACCATGGGTTCGATAGCTATCACCAGGCCTTCTTTTAGGACAATGCCTTTACCGCGCTTACCAAAGTTAGGTACTTCCGGACTTTCGTGAAGTGACTTGCCGACCCCATGACCGACCAGCTCTCTGACTACACCATAGGCATGTTTGATTTCACAGTGTTCCTGGACGGCATAGCTGATGTCCCCAATACGATTACCAGCTATGGCTTTGGCAATACCTAAATCCAAAGCTTCTTTGGTGGTTATGAGCAGTTCCTGAATATCCTCGCTAACCTCCCCAATGGCTATGGTGTAAGCGGCATCTCCATAATATCCGTTCATCTTTACCCCACAGTCTATGGAGATGACTTCTCCCGGAAGCACTTCACGGTTTGATGGAATGCCATGCACCACTTGCTCATTAAAAGATAAGCACAGGGTACCTGGAAACCCCCGGTAGCCCTTAAAGGCCGGAACACCGCCTTGGTCGCGAATCACCTGCTCGGCAACTCCATCTAACTTTAACCCAGTTACGCCAGGTTTAAGTTGTGCCGCTACTTCAGCCAACGCTTGACAAACTAACAAACAACTTTTGCGGATCAGCTCTATTTCTTCCTCGGACTTGTAGTAAATCATGCCAGTCATTTGACTTTGAATTACATACCGGCACCTATCTGTTGAATGCCTGTCCCGCCACGCCCTTTGATACGTCCTTCTTTTACTAATCCGTCATATTTACGCATCAAAAGATAACTTTCTATCTGTTGCAGTGTATCCAGGATAACTGCCACCAAAATCAATAGGGAGGTCCCTCCAAAAAACTGGGCTAAATTTTGGGAAATTCCCAAGCCGTAGGCAATAGTAGGAATAATGGTAATCAGTCCTAACATAATAGATCCGGGCAAGGTTACTCTGGTCGTTATTTCATCGATAAAATGCTCGGTATCCGTACCTGGTTTTACCCCAGGGATAAAAGCATTTTGCCGCTTTAGATAGTCAGCATATTGTTTCGGATTCACTATTAAGGCGGTATACACAAAAGTAAATACCACCACCAGCAAAAATGAAAGTACTGCCGACAAAAATGAATAGGGATTGGTCAATTGTTGCATAAAATTGCTCGTAGCCATATCTGAGTTACCGCCAAACGTCCAAGTAACCAAGGTAGCCGGTAGAAACATGATAGCTTGTGCAAATATTATAGGCATTACCCCGGCTGCATTTACTTTAATAGGGATGTAATCCCTGTTACCGCTTACCGGCATGTTAATAGCCCCGCGGCCCACCATTCTTTTAGCAAATTGGATGGGTATTTTTCGCACACCCTGCACAATAAGGATAGTAGCCAAAACAATCATAAAGAATGCTGCTAATTCCAAGACGAAAAGCAAAATTCCCCCGGCATCTATACGCGATGTCAGTTCGAAAACCAAGGATTGCGGTAGTTGCGCAATAATTCCGATCATGATCAACATGGATATCCCGTTGCCGATACCGCGATCGGTAATTTTTTCACCGAGCCACATTGCAAAAATGGTTCCTGCGGATAAGGTAATAATAGAGCTAAACAAGAAAATACCCGCATTCACATTGGGCGAAATGGCTTCCTGTGCTTTAATCATGGTTAGATAACCGCCACCTTGTACCAAGGTAATAAAGATGGTCAGGATACGGGTGATCTGATTTAATTTCTTCCGTCCGGATTCACCTTCATGCATTTGAAGACGCTGAAAATAAGGGACAAAAAATCCCAACAACTGTACTATAATGGACGCCGTGATATAAGGCATAATACCTAAGGCAAATACTGAGGCATTATTAAATGCTCCTCCGGTAAAGTTATTGATCAGGGTCAACAAGTCCTTGGCAGCAGACGTACTGATTTGTGCGCTAAGTTTACCGGCATCTACACCGGGTAACACCACAAATTTTCCAAAGCGGTAAATGAGTATCAGCCCAAGGGTATAGATAATCCGCTTGCGCAGTTCCTCAATTTTCCAAATATTTTTTATGGTATCTATTAGCCGTTTCATGCAATAACTTTAAAAAGTATGAACTGTGCCGCCTTTGTCTTCGATGGCTTTTCTGGCAGCTTCTGAAAAAGCATGAGCTTTAACTTGAATGCTGGATTTGATTTTACCTCCCGCTAACACCTTTATTTTTTGCTGCTTATGGAATACATGATGTTGATGATAAAAAGTCTCATCAAGGTTTTTAGTGTTGAATTTATCCGCCCAGGCTTGCAACTGATCCAGGTTAATGGCCAGATATTCCTCGCGGTTAATGTTTTTGAATCCTCTTTTGGGCAAGCGCATCTGCAGTGGCATCTGGCCTCCCTCATGGTGACGTTTATTTTTAAAACCAGATCTGGACTGATGACCTTTATGCCCTTTAGTGGCGGTACCTCCTTTACCTGATCCTTGCCCCCGACCGATGCGTTTGCTGTTATGTGTGGCACCGTCTTGTGGTTGCAGATTATGAAGTTCCATGACTCTTTTACTTTTTTTAAATGTGAAGCTTTCCTGGTTTAGAATCTATTTTTATGCCTTTTCAACGGACAACAAGTGGGAAATTTTTCTCACCATCCCCAGGATTTGAGGGGTGTCATTATGTTCCACAGTTTGTTGCATTTTTTTAATGCCTAAAGCCAGTAAGGTTGCTTTCTGGCTTTTGTCACGGTGCATGGCACTTTTTACCTGAGTTATTTTTAGTCTGGACATTTTTAAGATAACTTATCCGTTAAACAATTTTTCCAATGACACATTCCGCTGTGCGGCAATACGAATAGGATTACGCATTTTAGTCAAAGCGTCAATAGTCGCCTTCACGACGTTGTGAGAGTTGGAAGAACCAAACGACTTGGCCAACACATTATGGACTCCGGCTATATCCAGAACAGCACGCATGGCACCTCCTGCTATAACACCCGTACCCGGGGCTGCTGGCTTGATCAACACCCGTCCGGCACCGTATTTACCTTTTTGTTCATGGGGTATAGTGCCATTATAGACAGGTACTTTGACCAGATTCTTCTTCGCATCATCTACGGCTTTGGAAATGGCTTCGGAAACATCTCTGGCTTTACCTAGACCTTCCCCAACAGTACCATTACCGTCGCCAACCACTACCAAAGCGGAGAAACTAAATGTACGTCCTCCTTTAGTTACCTTAGCCACCCGGTTCAGGGTCACTAGTTTTTCTTTTAATTCCGCGTCAGTCGGCCTGACTTTTTGAGTTACAACTTTTGCCATTGCTGGATTTATTTTTAAAATTTAAGGCCTCCCTCACGGGCACCTTCTGCTATTGCTTTTACTCTCCCGTGATATAAGTACCCGCCGCGGTCGAACACCACTTCCTGAATGTCTTTAGCCTTTGCCCGGCTGGCAAGCAAAATACCAACTTGCTTTGCCTGATCAGTTTTAGTTCCTTGGCTTACCAGGTTTTCCTCACGTGAAGACGCTGTAGCCAAAGTAACCTTGGCATCGTCATCAATAAGTTGACAATAAATGAAACGATTACTCCTATATACAGACAGGCGAGGTCTTAATCCGGTACCACTGATTTTTTTACGAATACGATAGCGGATCTTTTGTCTTTGCGATTCTTTAGATATAGCCATGACTTATTCTACTATTCCTTTTATCAAAGTTTCAATTATTTTTTCGCAGCGGTTTTCCCGGCTTTACGTCTCAATATTTCAGTGGAATACTTAATACCTTTACCTTTATAGGGTTCTGGTTTACGCAAGCTGCGCAATTTGGCTGCGACCTGGCCTAAAAGTTGGTTGTCGTGACAAGATAACCTGATCACCGGGGCTTTTCCCTTTTCTGTGGCTGTTTCCACTTTGACCTCACTGGGTACAAAAAAGAAAATGGGGTGTGAATAACCTACCACTATTTCAAGAAGGTTACCCGTGTTGGTTACCCTGAACCCTACTCCGACTAATTCCAAGGTTTTACTAAAACCCTCGCTCACGCCTTGTACCATATTATTGATAATCGACCGCGTCAAACCATGCACCTCCCGGTGTCTTTTCTGGTTAGTCGGACGGGATACACTGATCACTCCGTCTTCGAAAGTGAGTGTCAGGTCTGGGTCAAATTTTTGCACCAGTATACCTTTTGGACCTTTTATTTTTACTTCATTACCCTTTTCACTTACGCTGAATTCCACATTTTTTGGAAGGGTAATTGGTGCTTTGCCTACGCGTGACATGAGTACAAGTTTTTTCTAAATCATTAATAAATATAACAGATGAGTTCACCACCCATGTTCAATTTTTTTGCAGCTCTGCTGATCATTAAACCTTTAGATGTGGATACAATCGCGATGCCTAATCCATCGATAATTCGCGGCAAATCCTCATGGTTCGAATATTTACGCAAGCCTGGGCGACTTACTCTCTCCAGCGAACGAATGATGGGTTCTTTCGTTTCGGGATCATATTTGAGCGCTATTTTGATAACCGAACCCTTTTTACCGGCTTCCCCTTCAAATTTGTATTTCAGGATGTAGCCCTGGTCATAAAGAATTTCTGTAATCCTTTTCTTCATTTTAGATGCCGGAATCTCTACAGTGCGATGACCAGCTTGTTGAGCATTGCGGATGCGTGTTAAATAGTCTGCTATAGGATCAGTTACAGCCATGGTTTTTTCTATCTTTTACTGATTAATTTTCTTACCAACTTGCTTTAGTTACTCCGGGTATTTTTCCGTCCAAAGCAATTTCTCTAAACTTCACCCGGCAAAGTCCGAACCGACGAATATATCCCTTTGGTCGTCCACTCAGTTTACACCGGTTTTTTAATCTTACGGCTGACCCATTCCGAGGCAGCGCATCCAATGCTTCCCAGTTTCCGTCATCTTTCAGTTTTTGACGTAAATCAGCATATTTGGCTACCATTCTCTCGCGCTTGGCTTGCCGGGCAATTATTGATTTCTTTGCCATATTTTTTTTCTATTAATTCTTATTCTTAAAAGGTAAACCCATCAGACGTAACAACTCCATAGCTTCATTATCGGTTTTGGCCGTTGTAACTATGGTTATATCCATCCCCAGGATGCGATTCACTTTATCCAGATCTATCTCCGGGAAAATAATATGTTCAGTAACCCCTAAAGTGTAGTTTCCGCGGCCATCGAAACTTTTGTCCGGGATTCCCCTGAAGTCCCTTACCCGCGGCAAAGCCACAGATATCAAGCGGTCCAAAAATTCGTACATGCGCTCATTACGCAAAGTTACTTTCGCACCGATGGGTATGTTTTCACGAAGTTTAAAGTTTGAAATTGCCTTCCGGGATATGGTAGGCACTGCCCTTTGTCCGGCAATCATACTTAATTCTTCAATAGCTGCATCCACCAGTTTTTTATCCTGTGTAGCCTGCCCAATACCTTGATTTATAGATATTTTTACAATACGAGGTATTTGCATGATGCTTTGATAATTAAACTGCTCGCGCAATTTAGGCATCACTTCTTCGACATATTGTTTTTTGAGTCTAGGAATATAGCTCATCACTTTATTATTTCACCTGATTTCTTAGAAATTCGAACTGTTTTGCCATCAACTTCGGCACGGCCGACACGAGTGGGTTCACCGCTTTTAGGATCTAGCAGAGCCAGTTTAGAAAGATGGATTGGGCGGTTAATTTCTTTAATGCCTCCTGGATTATTATTAGCTGGTTTGGTGTGTTTTTTGGCAATATTTATACCATCTACTATTGCGGAATATTTTTTCGGAAATACCTCCAGCACTTCAGCTTTATCGCCACGGTGTACACCAGATAAAATCTGGACACGATCTCCTTTCTTAATATGCACTTTAGTCGTCTGATGACTGTTTTTCTTTTTCATTTACTGTGGCAATTTTTAAAGCACTTCAGGTGCAAGTGATACAATCCGCATATAGTCTTTTTCGCGTAATTCACGGGCTACCGGGCCAAAGATACGTGTGCCTCTGGGCTCATCTGTAGCATTCAGCAAGACGACAGCATTATCATCAAACCGGATATATGAACCGTCCTTGCGGCGTACTTCTTTAGTGGTCCTAACCACCACCGCTTTGGACACCGACCCTTTTTTGAGGCCTCCCGGAGAAGCGCTTTTCACCGAAACTACAATTTTATCGCCCAAGGAGGCATAACGGCGTCTGGTCCCACCAAGTACACGGATGCAGAGCACTTCTTTTGCTCCACTATTATCCGCTACTTTTAATCTGCTTTCTTGCTGTATCATAATGATTGCGCCTGAATGTTATAAAAGAATATTTACTTCGCTTTTTCAATGATTTCAACCACTCTCCACCGTTTAGTTTTACTCAGCGGCCGGGTTTCCATGATTTTAACCAAATCACCTATTTGGCATTCATTATTTTCGTCATGCACCATAAATTTTTTGGTTTTCATCACGGACTTGCCATAGATCGGGTGACGCAACCTCCTTTCAACGGCTACGGTAATTGATTTTTGCATTTTATTGCTACTTACTACGCCCACCCGGGTTTTTCTTTGATTTCTTTCAGTCATACTAAACGACTTGATATATTTAATTCAAATGGTTATTTTTTTACACCGTCTAAAACGCGGCGTCTTAATTCCCCTTTTATTCGCGCCAGGTCCCGCCGAACCTCACGTATCCGCAACGGATTTTCCAATCCTTTGATGGTATGATCAAACCGCAATTTTTGATACTGCTTTTCAGTATCATTTAGCTCTTTGCGCAAATCATCATCGGTAAACTCGACCAACTGTATATATTTTTTGCTTGGCATGAATCCCAAATATTATATGGTTATGATTGATATTCCCTGCTGATGACCACTTTGGTAAGGACCGGTAACTTCTGAGCAGCTAAACTCAACGCTTCATGGGCTACCTCTGCCGGTACACCGTCCAACTCAAATAATATCCGGCCCGGTTCTACATAGGCTACGTAATGGTCCAAGGGCCCTTTACCTTTACCCATCCTCACTTCCTGAGGTTTCTTAGTGATAGGACGATCCGGAAAAACACGCATCCATACGTTACCTTCACGTTTGATGGCCCGGGTCATCGCCACCCGCGCCGCTTCCAACTGACGGTTAGTCAAGCGGGCAGCATCCAAAGACTTTAGTCCGAAGGTCCCAAAAGCCATGGTTGTCCCCCGTTTGGCTACCTCACGCACCCGACTCTTCTGTTGTTTCCGGTACTTAGTCCTTTTTGGTTGTAACATGGTCTATTTTTTAACTATTTCCTACCCTCCAAAAAAAGTTTGGCAAAGGTACGATGATTTAATGAATTCTAACGTTTTTGTGCGCGTTTTTTCTTAGATCCACCTGCTCCCCCGCCTTGATTGGATGGTCTTTGCTTTTTGGTCATCCCCAGATTTGGAGATAAGTCCCGTTTACCAAGGACTTCACCTTTGCAAATCCAGGTTTTGATACCTATTTTACCGTACACCGTCTGCGCTTCCTTTAACGCGTAATCGATGTCGGCACGGAATGTATGCAGTGGCGTGCGACCTTCCTTATATTCCTCGGAACGAGCCATCTCAGCACCATTCAGACGTCCAGAAATACGCACCTTGATGCCTTCCGCTCCGGAACGCATGGTGGATTGTATAGACATTTTTATCGCGCGACGATAGTTTATCCTGCTTTCAATTTGTTTAGCGATAGACTCACCAACGATAGCAGCATCTAATTCAGGTTTGCGGATTTCCAGAATATTAATCTGTACATCCTTATTGGTGATCTTTTTTAACTCTTCTTTGATTTGGTCCACTTCTGCACCACCTTTACCAATGATGATACCAGGCCGTGAAGTATGGATGGTAACGGTCACACGCTTTAAGGTGCGCTCGATAACTATACGGGCTATACCCCCTTTAAGAATACGCGCATTCAGATAGTCGCGTATTTTTTCATCTTCTACTACTTTTTCAGCCATATCCGTGCCGCCGAACCAGTTGGATTCCCAGCCCCGGATTATGCCTAAACGATTGCCAATTGGATTAGTTTTTTGACCCATGGATCACTTTTTATCGATGTTTTTATTCTTCTTCTTCGTTGTTAGCAACAGCTTTCTGATCTTTTGGAATGGCCACCCGGTTTTGAACCACCAAAGTTACATGGTTAGTCCGTTTGCGTATCCGGTGGGCACGTCCGTGTGGTGCAGCTTGAAACCGCTTCAGCGTGGTTCCTTCATCTACCCACACTTTAGAGACTACCAAGTCATAATTATCCGCATTCAGTGACCCGCTGTTATTCTCCCAGTTGGCAACCGCGGACACCAATACTTTCTCCAGCCATCCACCAGCTTCACGATTGGTGTATTTTAGTATACCCAAGGCCTGATCTACCTTTTTGCCTCTGATGGTATCTACCACCATGCGCATTTTGCGGGCTGACATTGGACAATTTCGAAGTTTAGCTACTGCTTCCATGATTGGATTTTTAATCTAATCGGTTATTTAAATGCTCATTTACTTTTTACGGTTACCGGCATGTCCACGGAAAGTACGGGTGGGAGCAAATTCTCCCAATTTATGACCAACCATGTTTTCGGTGACAAATACTGGAATAAAAGTTTTTCCATTATGTACGGCCAGGGTAAGACTTACCATATCCGGGATAATCATAGAAGCCCTGGACCAGGTCTTGATTACCGACTTTTTATTTGTTTCCCGTGCTTTTTGCACTTTGGTTAACAATTTGTTGAATACGTATGGTCCTTTTTTAATGGAACGAGCCATGTTTCTCTAATTTAAATATGGTTATACTTTAGTTTTTCTTTTGGCAATGATCAACCGGTCAGACTGTTTATGTGGCTTGCGGGTCTTTTGCCCTTTTGCAAATATGCCGGTACGTGAAATGGGATGTCCACCTGAAGCTTTACCTTCACCACCACCCATCGGGTGATCTACAGGGTTCATCGCCACGCCGCGTACATGTGGTCTCCTACCTTTCCAACGGTTACGACCAGCTTTACCGATTTGTTGTAATCCATGATCAGGATTGGAGGTCCGCCCAAATGTTGCGCGACAGTTTAACAATACCCGACGCACCTCACCCGAAGGCAATTTGATCACAGCATAACGGTCTTCACGACCCATAAGGACCGCATTGGTACCTGCACTCCGTGCCAGGATTGCTCCTTGTCCAGGGTACATTTCTATACAGTGAATCTCCGAGCCAAGAGGCACGTTACTCAGGAGCATAGCATTGCCGATTTTGGGGCCCGCTTCCGGTCCTGAAAACAACTCATCACCAACCTTCAATTTATCCGGGGAGATGATATATCGTTTTTCACCATCTGCATACGCCAATAAAGCGATAAATGCAGTGCGATAGGGGTCATATTCAATGGATTTTACCGTGGCAGGTATGCCATCTTTTTCCCGCCGGTAATCTATGACACGGTAACGTTTTTTATGGCCGCCACCTAATTGCCGCATGGTGCGGCGCCCTTCCAGATTCCTACCACCGGACCGCCTTAGGGTAGTTAGCAAACTTTTTTCCGGCTGGTCGGTCGTTACTTCACTGAAGGTATTTCCTACCCTGAAACGGGTGCCTGGAGTGACTGGATTTAGTTTTTTAACTGGCATGACTGCGCGTATTAATTGCTGTGCTTAAATAATGATTAGATGTCCCCAAAGAAATCTATTTTCTCACCGGCTGCTACGGTAATGATCGCTTTTTTACGGGCAGGTTTACGCCCGGTCAATACACCGGTACGCGTATTGCGGCGTCTTATTTTACCTGGGATAATCAGGGTATTTACTGCTGTTACATTTACATTATACAGCTCCTCTACCGCTTTGCGCACCTCTACCTTATTAGCATCTTTTGCTACCAGAAAAGAATAATGCCCTTTCTCACTGGACAATTTATCCGCCTTTTCTGAGATGAGAGGTTTGATTAAAATTCTCTTGGCCATTTTTTGACACTTTTGTTATTTACCAATTTGCTCGCTTTAACTCAAACTGTTAACCGCGCTGACACTGAAAATCAAATTCTCGGCATTTACTATTTGGTAGGTATTCAGATCTTTCACCGCACACACATCATGTTTAGGTAAATTGCGACCGCTGAGGTACAATGCATTATCCTGATTTTCCAGTACCAGAATAGATTTTTTACCATTTAACTGCAAGCTGCTCAATATTCCCACCAATTCTTTAGTCTTTGGCTTTTCCAATGTAAAATCTTCCACAATCACTATTTTACCATCAGTTGCTTTAGCCGACAGTGCTGATTTGCGCGCCAATTCCTTAACCTTTTTGTTCAGGCGTTGACTATAATCCCGAGGATGAGGACCGAAAACCCGAGCCCCTCCTTTAAATAAGGGGTTCTTGATCGAACCCGCGCGAGCCGTACCGGTACCTTTCTGTTTTTTCAACTTCCGCGTTGATCCGGAGATTGTACTTTTCTCTAAAGAATCATGGGTACCCTGCCTTTGATTAGCCAAATATTGTTTAATGGCCAAATACACGGCATGTTTATTTGGTTCAATACCAAATATGCTTTCCGGCAGCGTAACGCTTTTCCCGGTTTTTTCTCCTTTTATGCTTAAGATTTCAATTTTCATCTCATGCCTTATTTAACGATCATTACAATAGATCCTTTAGCACCTGGTACTGCACCATGGATCAATACCAAGTTTTTGTCTTCCAGGATCTTAACTACCTTAAGATTGCGGACTTTCACCCGGTCACTACCTAAATGTCCGGCCATGCGTAATCCTTTCACCACTTTAGAGGGATATGAAGATGCACCAACCGATCCCGGAGCACGTTCGCGGTCGTGTTGACCATGTGTGCGGGCTCCAACACCGGAGAAATTATGACGGGTAACCACACCTTGGAAGCCTTTACCTTTGCTCACACCGATGGCGGCTACTTTATCTCCTTCTTTCAGGACTTCATTTACCTTCACCAGCTCGCCGAGGGTTTTCACCAACGGATAGTCTCTAAACTCCTTTACTGCACTTTTCGGAGCAGTTTCTGCCTTGGCAAAATGCCCGGCCAGAGGTTTAGTGGTGCTCTTGGCTCTTTTCTCTCCAAAAGCCAGCTGAATGGCATTATAGCCATCGCTGTCAGTGGTTTTCACTTGCGTGACGACATTCGGGCCTGCCTCGATGACGGTACAGGCTACGTTTTTTCCAGCACTATCATAGATACTAGTCATGCCGATTTTTCTGCCAATGATTCCGTTCACTTTACTAAATATTTAGCTTTATACGGATGTAGAGAAAGGACAAATGCATTCCGCTTTGCCACTTCCGGACTACCCCATGAATGAATAAATCCTATGCTGCTTATGTCAACTTTACCTGTATGTCTACGCCACTGGGCAGTTCCAATTTGGAAAGTGCATCCACCGTTTTGGGCGTAGGCGTGTAAATCTCGATCAGACGCTTGTGCGTGCGCAATTGGAACTGCTCCCGAGATCTTTTGTTGACGTGAGGTGATCGTAGAACGGTGAACACCTCTTTCTCGGTGGGCAGCGGAATCGGGCCCGTCACAACAGCGCCACTACTCCGCACCGTCTTAACGATCTTCTCCGTACTCTTGTCCACTAAATTGTGGTCGTAAGAACGAAGTTTAATCCTGATTTTCTGATTCATAACCCTACTGAATGTTTAATAATAAATATTCTAACTGTCTTATTATACTTTTACGGCTCCTTTGGCTTTTTCGATCACCGTTTCCGCAATGTTTTTAGGCACAGCCGAAAAATGTGAAAACTCCATGGTGGAACTGGCCCGACCGGAGGTGATTGTACGCAACTGCGTCACATAACCAAACATCTCGGCCAGAGGCACATCAGCCTGGATGGCAATCGCTCCACCGGCTCTGCCTTCCTGACCTTTAGGCATACCGCGACGGCGGTTTAAGTCACCAATCACCGAACCTACATATTCTTCCGGGCAAACCACTTCCAGTTTCATGATGGGCTCCAGAAGCACCGGACCAGCCGATTTGGCCGCCTCGCGGAAACCTTCTTTGGCACATAGTTCAAAAGCTATCGGTTTAGAGTCGACGGTATGCGTACTTCCATCATAGACCCGCACTTTCATGCTATCCATAGTGAAACCTGCCAATGGTCCGTTATCCATGCAAGAATTAAAGCCCTTTATCGTCGGTGCGATCAATTCCCGGGGAATAGACCCTCCCACGATACTATTTACAAATTGCATCCGCGTTTTGCCAGATTTAAAGTCCTCCGACTCCAGAAATTCAGGGTCAGCAGGGCCTAGCTCAAAAGCAATATCGGCAAATAAACCCGCACCACCCGTTTGTTTCTTCAAACGCTCGCGATGGTCAACCTTTTTAGTTAAGGCTTCTTTATAGTTCACCTGGGGTGCACCCTGGTTACATTCTACTTTAAACTCCCTTTTCAAACGGTCTACGATGATCTCCAGGTGCAATTCACCCATGCCGCTAATGACCGTTTGGTTGGTCTCGTCATCGTAACGCACCCGGAATGTCGGATCCTCTTCTGCCAGCTTAGCCAGAGCCATACCCAGTTTATCCAGGTCTTTTTGGGTTTTAGGCTCGATGGCCACCCCAATCACCGGTTCCGGGAAATTTATGCTCTCCAGCATGATGGGTTTTTCTATCAAACACAGGGTATCACCGGTGCGAATATCTTTAAAACCAACTGCAGCGGCAATATCACCTGCTTCAACTTTATCGATCGGGTTCTGCTTATTAGCATGCATCTGAAATAGACGAGAGATGCGCTCTTTATCACCCGAACGTGTATTGAGCACATAACTACCGGCATCCAATTTACCGGAATAAACCCGTAAATAAGCTAATTTACCAACGAAAGGGTCCGTGGTAATCTTAAAGGCCAAAGCAGCAAATGGGTCATCCACTGTTGGTCGTCTTTTTTCTTCTTTGTCCGTATCGGGGTTAATGCCGGTGATGGCATCCATGTCAGCGGGCGCTGGCAAGAACGCACACACAGCATCCAACACGGCTTGCACACCTTTATTTTTGAAAGCAGTACCACAAAATACCGGGGTAATACTCATACCAATCACGGCTTTGCGGATGGCTGCTCTGATTTCATCAGCACTGATAGACGCAGGATCTTCGAAGTATTTCTCCATCAGATGCTCATCGTATTCGGCTACAGATTCCAGTAATTTTTCCCGGAATTCCTCTACAGTACTTTGCAAGTCAGCAGGTATAGGAATCACTTTATAGGTCATTCCTTTATCTTCTTCGTTCCAGATGATGGCTTCATTTGTGATCAGGTCAACGACACCTTTGAATGTCTCTTCAGACCCGATAGGTACCTGCAAGGGCACTGCGTTAGCGCCTAGTTTTTCTTTGATTTCTTTAACGACATTAAAAAAATCAGCCCCGGCCCGGTCCATTTTGTTTACAAAGGCCAGACGAGGCACTTTATAACGATCAGCTTGACGCCATACAGTTTCTGACTGAGGTTCCACTCCGGACACTGCACAGAACAGAGCAACGGCACCGTCCAGTACCCGTAGAGAACGTTCTACTTCCACGGTAAAATCCACGTGACCGGGTGTGTCAATAATGTTAATGACATAAGGTTGATCTTTCCATTTCCAGCTGGTCTTAGTAGCTGCAGAAGTAATGGTAATCCCTCTTTCCTGCTCTTGAACCATATGGTCCATGGTTGCAGCGCCATCATGTACTTCACCAATCTTGTAAGTAATACCGGTATAATAGAGAATGCGCTCGGTGGTAGTGGTTTTACCAGCATCGATGTGTGCTGCAATCCCTATATTCCGCGTATATCTTAAATCTTTTGACATGATTATGTAGTCTTTCTAACGTTTAAGTTTTAAAATGCGCAAAGGCTTTGTTTGCTTCAGCCATGCGGTGGGTGTCTTCTTTCTTTTTCACGGCGGCACCTTCACCTTTGGCGGCAGCAATTAATTCGGCGGCCAATTTATCGGCCATGCTTTTACCAGCTCTCTGCTTGGCGTAGTTGATGATCCATTTCATACCGATGGCAATCTTCCGGTTTGCTGGTATCTCCGTTGGAATCTGAAAAGTCGCTCCACCAATACGGCGGCTGCGCACTTCCACGTGTGGAGTGGCGTTTGTTACCGCTTTCTCCCACAGTTCATGCTCATTTTCATTGGTGCGCTCTTTCACCAGATCCATCGCTTCATAAAATATACGATAGGACGTGCTTTTTTTACCGCGTTCCATCAGATTATTGACAAAACGGGACACGATTGGGTCCTGATAGCGTGGATCAGGTATAAGAATTCTGAGCTTAGGTTTTCTTTTCCTCATGATTACTTAATATGTATATATCATGCTTTAGTTAAAGTTATTTCGCTTTAGGTCTTTTAGTTCCGTAGCGTGAACGACTCTTCTTGCGATCATTCACTCCGGCGGTATCCAGTGCACCGCGTACAATCGTATACCTTACACCCGGCAAGTCTTTTACCCTACCTCCCCGGATGAGGACGATGGAGTGTTCTTGCAGGTTATGACCTTCACCAGGTATATAAGCGATCACCTCGATTTGATTAGTTAGACGCACCTTAGCTACTTTACGCAGAGCTGAATTTGGCTTTTTAGGCGTTGTGGTATATACCCTTGTACATACGCCACGTTTCTGCGGACATTGATTTAATGCCCTGGCCTTACTCTTTGATTCTACTTTTTCCCTGCCGAGGCGAACTAACTGATTAATCGTAGGCATAAAAAATGTCTGATTTAACTGATTTTAATACTTTTATAGCGTATTTAATACCCTCTTTTAAAAAGCGTCTGCAAAGATATGACTATTTTTTAGTTGTGCAACCACAAAATTTATTTTTTCCTAAAGTTTTCTAAACCATGCCCGAAGTGATTATCCGCTCAGGCCTCCGCGCCGATCTGCCCGCTGTTCTGGATCTGGTCCGTGAATTGGCACTCTATGAACAAGCACCTGATGAAGTTCGCACCACCCTCGCCGACTATGAACGAGACTTCGACCATATTTTCCACACCATCGTTGCAGAAGCAAATGGCCGTATCGTAGGTATGGCCTTGTATTTTATGACCTTCTCTACCTGGAAAGGCCGCATGTTATGGCTGGAGGATTTTATCATCACCCATTCCTACCGTCAAGCAGGCATCGGACGACGCCTCTTCGAAGCTGTCCTCGAGGAAGCTCAGCGTCGACAAGTGGTCCAGATGAAATGGCAGGTGTTGGATTGGAACGAACCTGCCATCCACTTCTACGAACGTTATCCGGTCACCTTCGACAAAGGCTGGTGGAACGTGCGATTGATGCTAGACAAGTAGACAGTCTGTCGAAATTGGTTTATTAAGTGCTCATATACTGTCGTTCAGAAGAGGTAACAGAACATTAGAGGTTCTAAAAGTCCTCGTCAGTGCAGGTAATTTTTTAATTAGTTACTTTTTTTCGCAGACCTTGTGCCTCTCATGGATTGGTGGCGGCCTTACTTCGATTTCTCTTTTCGTCCTTTTGTCCTCACCAGGTGGGATCTCCACTGCGCTGCGATGGCTCAAACAGTAATTTCTTTTTCAGGAGTTTTGAACGTTTTTTAGCTAAAATGGATAAGATCGTAATGCGTTAAAAATATATTTATTGTTAATTTTTACAGCTGTTGAAAACATTCCTCGCTGTAGGCTGGGATCACCACATCCGCTGTTTCTTAATAAGTTTAAACGCGTGTTTTTAAAATTCTTTCGGCCCTGGGCTACCGTCGTCCATTTACCCCATACCGTTGTCTGTAGACTGACTCATAAAATCTAAAGTTTATCATTTAGCCTTATAAAAAAAATTAACTCATGAAAACAACTATCGCCGTCGTCTGCACCGTTATTTTCCACCTGACCGCTCTGGCTCAGATGGATTTACCCCCGGAAGGGTTTAATCCCCGAGCTACTGTTTCAGAGGAAGTAGGGATCACCAACATGACCATTAAATATTCCCGGCCCGGGGTAAAAGGCCGGGAAGGACAAATCTGGGGTGGTCTGGTAGCTAATGGTTTCAGCTCGTTTAATTTCGTTACCAACCGCATGAGCAGCCCTTGGCGGGCGGGAGCCAATGAAGCCACCATCATCAGTTTTGAACATGACGTTAAGGTGGCGGGAAAGCCCCTACCTGCCGGTTCTTATGCTTTATTTATGGCCTTAACCGGAGACAGCGCTACCCTCATTTTTTCTCACCAAACCGATGCTTGGGGTAGTTTTTATTATAACCCGGAACAAGATGCCCTGCGGGTGAACGTAAAAACAATAGCCTTGAAGCAATCTGTGGAATGGCTTAAATATGAATTTATTGAACACTACGAAAACAGTTGTGTAATCGCCCTAAATTGGGAGAAATTATCTGTGCCTTTTAAAGTGGATGTTGAGGTAGAGCAAATTGTTTTGGACCGCATCCGGGCTGAGTTTACCGGGGTCAAAGGATTTATCAGCGCCAATAAACTCCAGGCTTCCCGGTATTGCTTTAACAAGAATATCCATCTGGAAGAAGCCTTGAGTTGGGCACAAAGTGCGGTGACTGGAAAACCATTTGGCCAATCGGGTTTTGATGCTTATACCAATCTGGCAACCGGTTATGAAAAGCTTGACCGCTTTGCACAGGCAGATTCAGTCATGCAAGAAGGCCTGGCGATCGCCAACGTAAATCAATTTACCGGTTATGGCCGGAAATTACTTTCTAAAAAAAGACATACCCAGGCCTTGGAAGTTATGCTCGCTGCCCAGAAAAAATTTGGTGCTGGTTATCCGGTAAATAATGGCCTGAGTTATGCCTATTCCGCTATGGGAAATTATGCCAATGCCCTGGAGTTTGCTCAACATGCCCTGGCGCAGGCTCCTCCGTCTTCTGTGCCAAAGATTAAAGAAAATATAACCAAATTGCAAGCGGGAATAGACATCAACCTTTAGTCAAAATTTTTCAAAGTAAAAAACCATTGCTCTCGGTCCTGATTTGACTGACTAAAATCATCGCAAATTTATGGGAAGGAAATTCTACCTTAAGGCGGCAGGAAATATTTCCTTGGTCACGGCCTCACCATGATATTGCTATAATTATTTATCTTACTAATGAATGCTAAAACCATTTTTGTAACCGGAGCCACCGGCAAACAAGGCGGCTCGGTCGCCAGACATTTAGTCCGTGCGGGATTTTTGGTCAAAGCACTGACCAGAAATCTACAATCACCCCAGGCCCTGGCCTTGCAGGCATTAAATATTGAAGTGGTTCGGGGGGACCTGAATAATCCTGACTCGTATCGCCACCATTTAACCGATGTATACGGCATATTTAGTGTACAAACTTTTGAAAACGGGGTGGCCCAAGAAATCTATCAAGGCAAATCCTTAGCCACCGCGGGTAAAGAAAGCGGTACACAGCATTTTGTATATTCGTCGGTCTTTGCTGCTGACTTACATTCCGGTGTCCCCCATCTGGACAGCAAATTTATCATCGAAATGCATCTTAAACAATTAAACCTGCCCTTTACGATTATCCGGCCGGTATCATTTTACGAGAATTTTTTGATTCCACAAACTAAAAAAGGCATTTTGAAAGGAAAACTAATTATCCCTCTAGATCGTCACACGATTCAACAACATATTGCCGTTGATGACATCGGTAAAGCGGTGTCGAGAATATTCCAACAACCTGCCGCCTATATGGGCAAAACACTGCCCTTGGCCAGTGAACAACTAAACCTAGAGGAAGTCGCCATGATTTTTTCACAAGCGCTGGGCAAAAGAGTCACCCATCAAAAATTACCTGCGCTGATTGTCCGCTTATTTTTAGGAAAAGACCTCTATAAAATGTTCAAATGGTTCGATGCCAAAAACCAATTCTCTCTAAAAGACCTGGAGCTTTCCCAGCAGGAGTTCCCGGACCTGCTAAAACTCAAAGACTGGATAAAAATAAATTTTATTTAATCGCAGGCTTCAAGATCAGAATAAAATGCTTTCATCGGATCCTTACTCACTGTGCAATATCTTGTCCATTTTCCTTCCCTTGGCCAGCTCATCTACCAATTTATCTAAATACCTGACTTGCCGGGTTAAAGGATTGGTTATGTCCTCCACGCGATAGCCGCAGATGACCCCGGTGATCATATGGGCCTGCGGATGTAAAGTGGCTTGATGAAAGAAGGTTTCAAAAGTAACTTTCGTACGGATAAGTTCTTCGATCTGCCACCGGAGCAATGGTGGGAGTTGTGCCAAGAACCCCAAAATGCCAAGGCGTTATAGTGCTATGTACCACGACACCAATTCGCCAATCCCATAAAAAAAATTTCCCTCCACACAACGCCGGCCTATTTTACTGCATTATTATAAGTATGACCGCATCACCACTAATGGATATCATTAATAACTGCCAAAAAAATGATCCCAAAGCCCAGCGGGAATTATTTGAGCGCTACAGTCCTGAAGTATTCCAACTGGCACTAAAATACGTTCAAAATGATCTTGATGCCGAAGACGTGGTTGTAGAAACTTTTTATCAGGCTTTCAAAGCGATGCCCTTAGCCACCTTCGTCCATGTTCGGTTGTTTGAATGTTGGTTAAGCCGCATCGCAGTCAACCAGGCTTTAACCAAACTTCGCCAGCGAACCAAAGAGCACAAAGTGCCTTTGGACCGCATCCCGGAACCTCAGGAATGGCCTTCCATAGAATTGGATTTTAATCATCGCGAATTATTAGACCAAATCGAAAAACTACCTCCTGGCTGTAAAACGGTATTACAACTTTCGGCATTGGAAGGATTTAATCACCAGGAAATAGCTCAAATGTGTGGCATCACCTCCGGCACATCGCGCTCCCAACTATTTAAGGCCAGGCAAATTCTGGCTGGATTAATTAACTTTTCAAAAGCAAAAAAATGAAGGATCAACCTATAGAATTTAATCAAGAGCGGGCCTGGGCACGCATCACGGCAAAACAACGTCAAGCGAAACGCAATGCCACCGCTTTGCATCTTGGTCTATGCGCTTCTGTCCTGCTCCTATTGCTCTATTTTTGGCCTGCAATCACGGCACACCCCGTTTCCCCTTTGGCCTCTTCCCATGACCCCAAAGTGAATTATGAATTATTAATTTATCCGGATGTTTCGAATCCATCACATAAAGTAGTAAGGCCTATTAAAGAAACAACTACTTCAAAAAAAACCATCATTTTCGAATTACCCAACGGACAAACCGCAGGTAAAATTTTAGAACCTGAATCCCTACTTATTCAACATGACTTGGATACTATCCATACATGGCCTGAACTATCACCTGCTGTGGCTCTGCTACCCCCATTGACCACACCCGTTATATATTCATCTTCGCAGTTCATTATCATGATTCCAGGAGATAAAATTGTTTTAAGAGTTCCGTCACAAGCTGATCTGAACCCTACTCAAAAATCTCATTTCGCTAAACTATTGAAACAGCTAGCCCAAAATAAATAATCATAAACCGACTTATTATGAAATTGTATATTATTACCTGTTTCATTACTCTCGTTTTCCCTTGTATTTCCTTTGGGCAGCTAAAGCCTGCCACTGATACCCTGGAAGTACAAATCGGTGCTTCCTCAAAGATTATTTTTTTGGGCCACACCGAACAGGATTGGGATGAAATAGCCAATTATGATTTGAATAAATTATTTGAAGAAATTCGTCTGCAACATCAGATAGGTCTGAAAGATAATACCATCAGCGCTCATCAAGCTGAAAAAATATTAGTCAAAGAAAATCTGATCAACCGCAGATTATTTGGGCGATTATTTTATTTTAATTTTCATCTTGGTTTTACCGGGGCAAAAAATAATCTCTTACTTGGACAACCTGGTGAATTTTTCTATCCCTCCAATCAACATAAGGTTACTTATCAGGTGTATCATGAAATCGATCCGCGTAATACTCTTAGTTTTAGTTTGTCCCTAAACACCGATTTCACCTTGATAGAAGATAAACGAAAATTATTAGCCTTAAAAAGTGGACTGAGTTACACATATTTTAATATGGAATTTAATCAACCCTTAAATTCAGGTATTACATTTTTATCTACTTTCGACCCATCTTTTCCAAATTATGGTGGATTTTTGGATTCACTCCACATCGTGCATCGTGCTGAAACGATTGTTGATAAGTACAAACGTCACATCCTGGCCATCCAGGTTATCCCCATCTATTATTTTTTTGACCGAAAAGGTAGTCGCTCATTTCAATTAGGTTTTGGCGCCAGTGCCGGCCTGGAATTATCATCTTTACCGAACTTTCGTATTGGAATTCCAATGCTCCACTTTAATCAATTTCAAAATATCGTTTCTTACAAAGCACTGCGATTTCAGCCGGCATTTCATTTTTTATTTGGTTACCGTCTGATTCAAGCTCAGGTAAAATATTACCCCTCGTCCTATCAAATTCACTATTCTAAACCGCCGCCAATCGTCGCCATCCCTTCTAACTTTTCGTCAGTAGGTATTTGGGATATTGGTTTAAAATTTGGGTGGTAAATAATTTCCAAGCCAAACAAACAGGAACAATTAAATGAGAATTAACGGGAGCGGTGTAAGTGTGAAGCTTCTAAATTTCTCAGACCCATTAAAATTGGGCAACCTAATTATTTTACCAAAATGGATCAGGACTTAATCGAGTGTGTCTAAAGTACCAACGTATCCTCTACTCCTGTGTACGATAATCCAAACCTCTGAATAGGTTGCACGCTGTCTAATTATCATTACCATCAAGTATACAACAAATAGTTTGTGTGCTCCTTTCCACTAAGGACCGCGCAGTATCTTGTCCATTTTCCTTCCCTTGGCCAGCTCATCTACCAATTTATCTAAATACCTGACTTGTCGGGTTAAAGGATTGGTTATGTCCTCCACGCGATAACCACAGATAACCCCGGTAATCATATGGGCCTGCGGATGTAAGGTGGCCTGATTAAAGAAGGATTCAAAGGTAACTTTCGTACGGATAAGTTCTTCGATCTGCCGGTGATCATATCCGGTAAGCCAGCTGATCACCTGATCCAGTTCTGCTTTGGTGCGTCCTTTTTTTACCACTTTGGCCAGGTACATGGGGTAAACAGAGCCGAACGTCATGTTGGCCATACGCTGGTCGTGAGTTTTGGTCTCGTTCATGTTAGCTTATTTGCAAGTAATATAAAATTTTTTACCTACATTAATTTATTAAGAAAAACGGAATTATAGTCTGACACTCCACTAAAACAAAATCAAACGACCATTTAATAAGATTTATGCTTAGGCGTTACATTAAACATCAGCCACAGGATAAAAATCAAACGCCATGCGCCCGGTCACTCTTTTTCATCCTATATTATTAATTATTTATTATGCATGAGATCTCTTATCTTAGCCAAAAACCCAAAAGTTCATGCGTATCATTAACTCCATTCTACTTTGTGTGGTCTGCATTACCTACGGTACAGCTCAGGGACAGCCTAAAGTTGTCATCCAGGCGGATCAGTCCGGACCGGTCATCAGCCGTCACATCTACGGCCATTTCTCCGAACATCTGGGCCGCTGCATTTATGACGGTTTTTACGTGGGTGAAAAAAACACATCTATCCCTCATACGCAGGGCGTGCGCAACGATCTGGTTAAAGCGTTACAGGAATTAAAAACGCCTAATTTGCGTTGGCCGGGTGGATGTTTTGCGGATACCTACCATTGGATGGATGGCATTGGTCCAAAGGAGAAAAGACCCAGTATCGTCAATACCTGGTGGGGTGGCGTGACGGAAGACAACAGTTTCGGCACCAGTGAATTCCTGAATATGTGTAATTTGATTGGTGCTGAACCATATATTTCCGGCAATGTAGGCAGCGGCACTGTCAAGGAGCTGGCCGATTGGGTACAGTACACCAACTTCGAAGGACGGAGTCCCATGTCGGATCTGCGACGCCAGCATGGTCATCAGCAAGGTTGGAATGTAACATATTGGGGCATCGGGAATGAAGCCTGGGGCTGCGGGGGTAACATGACCGCTGAATACTACGCTAACGTCTACCGCCAGTACGCCACTTTCATGCAAACCTCTTCCCAGGAAAAACTTTTCCGCATTGCTTCCGGCGCCAGCTCGGGTGATTATCACTGGACAGAAGTGCTGATGCGCGATGTACCTACCCACCTGATGGAAGGGGTGGCCCTGCACCACTATTCCGTGATTGATTGGAATAAAAAAAGCTCGGCAACCGCTTTTACTGAGGAGGAGTATTTCACCACCATGCAACGCGCCTGGCAAATGGAAGAGCTGGTCACCCGCCATACTACTATAATGGATAAATATGATCCCGCTCAAAAAGTTGCCCTGGTAGTGGACGAATGGGGTGGCTGGTATGACGTGGAACCTGGCACCAATCCCGGTTTTTTATACCAGCAAAACACCATGCGCGACGCCATGATCGCCGGACTGACCCTGAATATTTTTAACAACCATGCCCAGCGGGTAAAAATGGCCAATCTGGCTCAAACTATCAATGTCTTGCAAGCAGTGATCCTGACCGAAGGCAGCAAAATGCTGCTGACTCCTACGTATCATGTGATGCGCATGTACAACGTGCATCAGGACGCCCGGTTATTGCCTGCACATCTGGAAGGAACGAATTTCAGCCTGCAAAATAGTGCGCTCCCGGCCTTACATGTCTCGGCATCCAAGGATAGCCTGGGTGTCACCCATATCAGCCTGGTGAACATTGATAGCCGTAAGGAGTACGATGTAAATGTTGAATTGCGTGGCATGAGCATAAAACATATCACCGGCGAAATTCTCACCTCCACACACGTGCAGGACCACAATACTTTTCAACAGCCGGAAGCCGTCAAACCAAAAAAATTTGACCAGATAGCCGTGCACGGCTCCATTGCCACCGTGAGGATTCCAGCCTTGGCCGTGGTGGTGCTAGAGGTGCGGTAAACATACCATCCTTTTTAGAAAAGTACTTGGCTTTTTGGTCAAAATTGTCCGGCATTTAATGGAACAGGCAACTGGAACTTTAGCGGATCATTGACCTCTACATAAAAAAAAGCAGTCCACACTTTTACTATTGTAAATTGAATAAGACTGTAGGTCATACGAGGTTTGTTCCGTATTGTTTATTAAAATGGTAGGCCCCTTACAACCATATCCAAGATCCCTGAAGACTGTTGACACGTTGCAGGATTAAACCGTTTTTATATAAATTTTGTACGTATAATGGTACAAAATTACTTTCAAAAAGTAATTTTGTACTGGAAATATGACATTTTTATGATTATCAAACGAGATCTTCAACCGATTGTACTCAACTCGAGCACCAAATACCCTGTAATCACGATTACCGGACCACGACAAAGTGGTAAAACCACCCTGATAAGATCAACATTTCCTGACTACCCGTATCTTTCGATGGAGGCGCCGGATGAACGTGAACGAGCGTTAAGTGATCCCCGTGGTTTATTTAGCAGATTTGGTAACCGGTTGATTATCGATGAAATACAACAAGGGCCGCCCCTGTTATCTTATATTCAAGATGCCGTCGACAACGATCGTCAAGCCTCTTTTATCATTTCAGGCTCTCAGAATATGCTAATGATGGCTTCTATAAGCCAATCTTTAGCTGGGCGTACCAGCATTTTCTATCAACTTCCATTATCACTTAATGAACTATCAGGCACCGATTGGCTATGGAATGATTGGACTCAACATTTATGGACCGGTTTTTACCCCCGCATATTTGACCGAAAATTAAATCCGGCAGAATTTTATGGTAATTATTTGGAAACGTATGTTAACAGGGATGTTCGTCAAATAAAAAATATCGGCAACTTGAGTCTTTTCTCTCGCTTCATATCCATTTGTGCCGGGAGTATTGGTCAAACCACCAATTATAGTCAACTTGCTAATTTAACCGGAGTAAGTTTGCAGACCGTCTTGTCCTGGTTATCCATTTTGGAGGCATCTTTTATTATTTACCGGTTGGAACCGTATCACCGTAATTTCAACAAACGTTTAGTTAAATCGGCAAAAATCTATTTTTACGACACGGGACTAGCTTGTACACTACTGCGGATCTATCAGCAGAAGGACTTGCCTAATTATTTTCGGATGGGTGTGTTGTTTGAAAATTTTGTGATCAATGAGATAATAAAATCATATTACAACCAAGGCTTGCGGCCTCCGGTATATTTCTGGCAAGACAATAAAGGCCATGAGATTGATTTAATTCTGGATGTCGCAGGCCGATTAGTGCCAATTGAAATTAAAGCAGGCAAAACGTTTGGGGCCGATTTTTTTAAGAATTTAGCGTGGTTTCAAAATACCAGCGATGTCCCGGTGGCAAAAAGTATAGTCCTCTACGGCGGTGATCAGGATTGGGAGATGGAATACGGGTACTTATGGAGCTGGAAAAAATTAATTCAATGGCCTTTGCATTGGGATTAACTAATCCTTGCCAGGGCTGGAGGAGCATACCAATCAGTTTATTCGACCTGAGTTTTGGGCTACACGGGCTAAACTTGTATATTTAAGCGTTATTGAATAAGTAGTATTAAATTTTATGTTATGCAAAAGATAGCCATGTTAGGCAGTGGGTTCATCGGCCGGTTTTACGCTGAAGCCCTGCAAGGCCAGCGCAGCCGCGATAAAGTGGTGAGCATCTATTCTCGCAAAGAAGAAACGGGGCGTAAGTTCGCCGAGGATTATGGCCTGTCTCACTGGACCACGTCCATGGAAGAAGCCATCGCTCATCCTGAGGTCACCGTGGTTTGTATCGCCTTGCCCAATAACATGCATGAAGAAGCGGTGATGTTATGCTGCAAGCATAAAAAAGCAGTCATTTGCACCAAACCTCTCGGCAGAAATGGCGCCGAAGCCTTACGCATGCTGCAGGCGGTAGAAAAAGCCGGCATTTATCACGGTTATTTGGAAGATTTGGTCTATACGCCTAAATTCATCAAAGCCTACGAAAGCGTAAAAAATGGCGCCCTCGGGCAGGTGACCTGGGCCAAAAGCCGCGAAACACATCCCGGTCCGCACAGCGATTGGTTTTGGGACCTGGACAAAGCCGGTGGAGGGTGTATGCTGGATTTGGGCTGTCATTGTGTGGAAATAACCCGCACCTACATCGGCAAGGACATCAAACCGGTGGAAGTGATGTGCTGGGCGGACACGCTGGTCAAACCGATCGAAGCGGAAGATAACGCCATCGGTCTGATCCGCTATGAGAATGGCGCTATCGCCCAGTTTGAGGTAAGCTGGACCTTCCGTGGCGGTATGGACTTGCGCGATGAGGTCATGGGCACCGAAGGGACCATCTGGGTCAATAGTTTCCTGCGCACCGGCTTCGATATGTTTTCTTCAGGAAAAGGTGCCGATTATGTGGCTGAAAAAGCGGAAACGCAAAGCGGTTGGTTATTCCCGGTAGGCGATGAAGTAAACGAACTGGGTTATAATCACATGTTTACCGAAATGTTCACCTGCATGGAAAATGGTACCACCCCGCGCGAAACGTTTTATGAAGGCTATATCGTCAATACTATTCTGGATGCCGCTTATAAAAGCGCCAAAACCAAACAATGGGAGCCAGTTAAACTGGAGGTATGGCGCGGGAAGGCGCACACCCCTAAAATCTCTAATTACCAGGACTATGATGCCGAATATTACCTCGTGAAAGAAGAAATTACCCATTATGGCGCCAAAAAACTAATTCTAAAAAATAAAAAAACCGGCGAATTTATTGAACGGATTTTGTAAAGAATTTATCCTGCCAATTTATACCGTTTTAAATTTATTTTATTTCATCCAATCAGGAGCACCAGCTGATCAGGTCTAATATATTTTAATAAAATTTAGCAGGTCGGACATCCAGGAAACAGGGGGAATAGGAAATACTAAAAGGTCCGGACTTTAAGAGGTAAAAAGAACTTTACGCTGATTTTTATATTTATTATTCCTCCTATTTTTAACAAATTATTGCCCATGATAAGGAATTCGGGTCGGTGAAAAAATATGAAATTGCTGATGAATCTCTTCATTTACAAACAGATTTTTGTAAATTTATCTGGAACGCGTGTACCACTCGCATCGCTAATATTTTAAGCAAAATATTTTTTTATCAGCTACTAAAGGAATCTGATAATATGGTTTTCGGTTTATGGAATAAAATGATCAACCGATCAGTTTGTTTTGTGTAATTCCGTAAAATGATATGAAAGTTCTAAAATATTTCGCTCGATATATATTTCTAACCTTAGGTATTCTTTCCGGTCTGCTCATATTTTACCTGATAACCGCTTACGGATTATCCAGGATCACGGTTAATACAAATTATTTACATGAGTCAACAGATACACCGGTTACCATTTTTTTAATGACTAACGGTATTCATACGGATATCGTACTGCCACTGACCACCGACTTGATTGATTGGACCAATTTTGTTAATCCTGGAGATACAAAATCAAGAATTGGTACTTACAATTATGTCGGTTTTGGTTGGGGTGACAAAGAATTTTATCTGGAAACTCCCGTTTGGGAAGACTTAAAATTTCAGACTGCTTTTAAAGCTTTATTTTTTTTGGGCAGTGGGGCGATGCATATATCATTTTATCCTGACCTGAAGGAAAGCCCGGATTGTAAAAAGATAAACATAAGTAAAGATAGTTACAAACTCATGATAGATTATATCACGAATAGTTTTAAGCAGGATAATAATCTACCCATCCTCATCAAAGGAGCTTCATACGGCCATAACGATTTATTTTACGAAGCCACAGGAACCTTCAATTTGTTTTTCACCTGTAATACCTGGGCCAATAATGGCCTGAAACATGCCAAACTAAAAGCATGTTTTTGGACGCTATTTGATAAAGGAATTTTAAATAAATACTGAGCTAGTGCATAAATCTTTATAACATCCACTAGCCGCGTATCAATCGATCACGGCACTTACCCTTCAACTTGGGTAAAAATTCTTACCTTGATTTTGTATTTACCGTAGCATCGTATGTTCAGAAAAATCTTCCTTTGCTTAACCTTACCCTGGTTGTGGTTTTGTCAGCCCAATCGACAGCTAAATCAGCATTATGACTTGGTCATTTATGGGGGCACGTCCGCTGGCCTCGCTGCCGCCATCCAGGCCACCCGCATGCAAAAAACCGTAATCGTCCTGGAACCCAGTGACCGCATCGGTGGATTAACCACCGGAGGATTAGGTCAAACCGATATAGGCAACAAAATTGCCATCGGTGGCATCGCCCGTGAATTTTATGAACGTGTAAAACAGTATTATGACCACCCGGAACACTGGCATTGGCAACCCAAAAGCGCTTACCGGGATGGCGGTCAAACCCGCACGGAAGTCACCGAAAACAGCATGTGGACCTTTGAGCCCTCAGCCGCTTTATCCAT
>JAYRWN010000357.1:0-2152 GCA_041917975.1 Saprospiraceae bacterium
AAATCTGGGGCTATGAAAATGGGATGAATGAGCTGGTCGGTCCGTTTGGTTTCTCAGACAAGGATCCGGAAGGATTACTGGTGGATGGTTTTGCACACGCACCCATCCTGGTCACTCCCAGTAATTTGCCTTATTTACCTCCGATGATTGAAGCCTTTGGCCTCACCAAAAAATTAGATGCTCTGGATTATCTCATCGACTTGCAGCACAATATTCCCGCCCATTATGAGGCGCTTTTTCAGCGCTTAATGAAACAATCGGCTTATCGCCTCTTTGAGCCGGAGTCAAAACGAACATTACGTCCCTATATCGGTAAAGTTTTTGAATTGATGAATACCGCCTACCGCGATTTGTATGGATTCATGCCTATGACCACAGGAGAGATAGCCGATCTCGTACGCCGCTATCTTCCTTTGCTGGATGTACGGTTTGTGAAAATAGTGCTAAGTAGTGAGGACGACCTAAAGGGTTTTATGGTGGCCCTGCCGCACCTGACCCCGGGCTTCCAGGCCTCCCGTGGCCGTTTGCTGCCATTCGGATGGTATCACTTGTGGCGTGCATCGCGCACAGCAACTCAATTGGACCTGATGCTGGGCGCCGTGGCCGAAGACGTCCGTGGCAAGGGCTTGGATTTGATGTTGGGTTGGGCGATGATTCAAAGCGCCCGGCAAGCGGGAATAAAAACCATGGAGACCCACCTGGTCCTGGAGACCAACCACGCTATGCGAGCCGAATATGAACGCTTAGGAGCCCAGCTGCATAAACGTTTTCGTATTTATCACAAGGCCATTATCCCTTAATAATTTCGTACCATTTGGCCTGGCAAACTTGTTGATTTAAAAAATTATAAAGGGTGTTCTCTTTGGGATTAGCTATTTTTTAGGTTGAGAATCCGGTAAAGCCGGGAGGCTTTTCAGATAGTTGTACAACGTTTCCAGGTCCTGGTCATCATGCACACCAATGGCGGCAAAAGGCATAAACTTAGCATTTAATACTTTGCCCTCGGGTGTTTTGCCGCTGCGCATGGTCTGGATGAATTGATCCTTGGTCCATTTGCCCAAATTTCCGCCAGGAGTAATGTTGGAGCTGAAAGGTGCCACCGGATCAGGATGCGGAGCGCCGTTAAAAGTAGCTCCATGGCAGGTCTTACAACCCGAATACCCGATGATGTATTCGGCGTATTCCGGTGTAGATGCTTTAGGGGGAGCCGTCACGTGATGCACCTGATCATGCGGCACCACATCGTAAGGATAAAGGTTACCAAAAGCTCCGGCTCCGGCCAGGACTTGGGCAAACAAGGTGAGTTTAGTGGCGCCCAGGGCTTTGTCTACTGCCGGTACTTTTTGCATATAACCTATTAATGCGCCCAGGTCTTCATCACTGAGTTTACTGTAGGATTCTGCCGGCATAACCATCAAGGGCCGCCCCTGGGGACTTAATCCATGGCGAATGGAGCGAATCCAGTCTTCAGTCGTGTATTTCGCCACCGCACTTTGCGGATGCGGTGTAAGGTTGGGGCTGGCCATATAACCTATTTGGGGGTCATTAAAAAAATCACTGCCCCCATAGTCCTGTCCGTGGCAATCCCGGCAGGATACGGCCAAAATCGCACCGCGTGCCAGCGCTGCCGAATCCTGTGGTATCTGAATTAATTCTACTTTTTGGTCAATATGGCGTTGACCCTGGGCATTAAATTTGTTTTTGAGGTAAAAGGCTGCACCTGCTAGTACTAATACTAATCCGGCCAAAATAATCCCGGTCCATTTTAAAATCTTTTTCATGGTCTTCCTATTTGTTTTTTTGAGTAAAAGCTGGGTCAATTCATGGCATTGATCCGGACTCAAAATTATGAACTCCTCCCAGTGCCGCCTTGCGTAGAAATGTGTATTTTAACTACGTAGAATTACGTACACAATGTAATAATCAAATTTATCGAACTTTTCCCCCACAATACCTGACTACACTGACCTAAGCCGAACAAGCAGGAACCAAGAGGTTACAAAAAATAACTAATGTCATTTCGATTTCTTTATATTAGGCGACCTAATAACACATTGGAGAATGACAAGGTGTTTCGTATATTTAAAACGAGGTAATACCTTGGAAGTAACTGTCTGCTCGATTAGTGTTTTAGTACCTGATTTCGAACATA
>JAYRWN010000358.1:0-3791 GCA_041917975.1 Saprospiraceae bacterium
AAAATAAATCATACCAATCATGTAACATATATGATGACGCTAAAACAGCTGATTTAAGCGGATCATATTAATACTTGGTATCGATCAATTGCAACCTAAACAATAAAGCCCGGCGCAGGGCCAGGCTTTAGGTCTTTAGTTTACATGGTGGGTAAATTCACATTTATTATTGACCCTCTTTAGGTTGATCGTTTATGCCTAATAATTCCACTTCGAAAATAAGGGGAGTGTTAGGACCGATACTCGGACCAGCTCCTTGTTCACCATAAGCAAGGTTAGAAGGTAAATATAATTTCCATTTTGAGCCGACACTCATTAATTGCAGCGCTTCTGTCCAACCCGGAATAACCCCGGTGACTGGAAAACTAACCGGTTCGCCACGATCCACAGAACTGTCGAAAATAGTACCATCCAACAACGTACCGTGGTAATGTGTAGTCACATTGTCGGCAGCAGTAGGCTTGGCACCGGTACCTTCTTTAATGACTTCATATTGCATACCGCTGGCGGTGGTGATTACGCCGGTCTTTTTACCATTTTCATCAAAGAATTTTTTCTGATCTTCCATCGCGGAAACAGATTTTACTTTTTGTTTAGCCGCATAATATTCTTGGATAGTAGGTACGCAGTCCTCATATTTTACCAGTGGCGTTGCTTTAGTCAAGGCTTCTCTAACCGCCTGAGCAATTATATCAACATTCAATTCTTCCATACCATCACGCAATAAATTGGACCCAATGCTTTGGCCGATGGCATAAGAAACGGTGTCCAGCTGAGTGGATAAACTTTTAACAGTGGCACCGGAACCTCCTTGTTTGCATGACCCTAAACTCATCAGAATCATTACACCGGCTAAAATAAGCGCATTAGCTTTCATGTGATTTTTTAAATTAGATGAATAAAAATTGGGCGCAAAGATAAATGAAAATTTACCTTTCCGTAGTAATTTTTATTTGATGATGTCCTTGATGGATCAGCTGTGTCAATAAAGGTTTGGATTTACCAAAGCCTGGAGAAATCTTGGTGAAGGTTAAAAAAGTTAGTTATGCCCATGGCTAAAGGTCACTAAACCTGCTGTTTTAGAAGAAAGGTCTTAATAATAACCATAACAGTATGAGCAAAGCGACAGAAAGAGCTATCCAAAAGCCATATCTGGATTGAGGTGAGGCAAGAGACGGCCTAATTTTCTTTGTCTCCGTCTGCGGAAGGGCTGTTTTTTCGCTGGTCTGCGTAATATTTGTTTTGGATTGACGTTCCGTTTTTAGCCTGGTCTCGATGGCGGAGAATACCTCTCTATAACGGTCATCCTGGTGTAATTTAAGGTCCAACAGGTTCATATCTTTTAACCATTGGGTTATCTCGGCCACCTGCATCCGGATGGCGTTGTACCGATTGAGGTCGCGGGTAAGTCCTTCTATATTGGCCAGGGAGTCCAGGTCTCGAATTTGCTCTTCCAGGCGGCTATACTGTTCTTCCCAATATTTTACTAATCCTAACCTCACCTGACTGTCGGCCAGATTCAGGTCATCAACGGGTAAGGGGAAGATTTTTTCTCGCCACTCCTCCCGCTTATATAGTTCCAACAATTCGTACATACAGTATTCGTGACGTACATAAGAGTTACTGATCAGGATGATCACCGCATCAAAGGACTCGCTCAAGGGCAAAAATTCACCAACTTTTTGTCTATATCCGCGTGAATGGTATGCACTGTCCAGAGTCCAGCCCTTTTTAATAATTTTCTTTTCCATCTCCCTGGCGATGGATTCATCCGGTGTTTGAGCGGCGTAGGCTAAGTAAATGCGCGGTGTAGGCATGGTTTTTTTTTCGAGGTAACAAGGTATAAAATAAGTCAAATTTTGTTTGCTCCCGGCGCTTTGATTGCTCTTTTAACTTTATTCCGGTGGTAATCTTGAACCTTTAGGGCGATGGGTATTAATTATCTGAATTTATGGTTTTCGCTTTTATTTCTTAAAAAAAAAAAGCGGCCAATAATGACCGCTTCTAATTACCTTTTTTGGTGTTACTTTTCTTTTTTTAATAGGTTGACACGGAGCCGGAGCCGCTGACCTTAGACATCAGGCGGGGTTGGCCTTTATAGCGGACATCACCGCTGCCGCTGATGTGCACGTCCAGTGCTTCTTTAACATCTACGGTACAATCCCCGGATCCACTGACGTGGACAGCACATGCAGAGGCATTAAGACCTAGAGCATCGACATCTCCCGAGCCACTGATGTGTATTTCCAATTTCTGAGCTTGCCCACTTAGGATTACCGAGCCGGAGCCACTGATGTGGGCTTCCACCCCCGAGCCTTGCAATGAAGGCACTTTGATGCTTCCTGAACCGCTGATGTGTAAGCCCAGGTCACCGGTACGCAAACCATTTTCAACCACGATATCGCCGGAGCCGCTAATGCCCAAAGATGAGACGTTTGGCATGGTTACATAAATACGCATACCATCCATAGAGCGCACATTATCGCGGAACTTTATCGTCCACTTGCCATTCTTAACTTCAGTGACCAGGTTATCAATAAGATTAGCCTGACCTTCTACAGTGACCTTAGTGGTCGCGCCTTGGTTAACAAATACATCCGCCGATATGGCCAAACCCAACTGATCAAAACCACTGATGGATAAATCTTTTTTAACCACAGGGCCTTCACCGCGGATGCCCAACCACTTTTGAGCAGACAGACCGGTTAAAGCCACTAAAAACAAGGTGCTCAGAATCAGAAATTTTTTCATAATCGAAGATTGTTTAGAAATGTATGAATGAATTGTTTTTTAAAAGGACGGAATTGTTTCGCAAAAGTTGCAAACGGTCCAAAAAATTTATGCAATGCCCATTTAATTGTTGTTAAGAATCAGGGGTAACCCATCACTACCGCTGCCGATGATGATGAGCTTGCTGTTCGGCGAATTAGCTAATTGCAGCGTAGCCTCAATCCCTTTATCTTTCAGAATTTTATCGGACAAACTGGCGTTGAGGATTTGATTCGACTTAGCTTTAGCCTCTGCTTCAATGATCTTCCGTTCGGCTTCTTTACGTTCTTTAGTCAGCCTGAATTCGTATTGCAGCGATTCCTGTTCTTCTTTAAGTTTACTTTCGATAGCTTCTTTTACCGTAGTAGGCAAGGCAACTTCTCTGATGAGAACCGCATCCAGGATAAGATGTTTGGCATTGATGGCGTTCTGTGTACTTTGAAAGATTTCATCCTGAATGGCTTCGCGTTTGGTGGAATAGAGTTCTTCCGGTAAATACTTGCCAATGATTTCACGGGTAGCAGACCGGACTTCCGGCTTGACAATCCGCTCTAAATATTGCGGTCCAATCTCTTCATGCAAGTACCCAATTTTGCCTGGTATCGGGCTAAAGCGGTAGGATAACTCTACTTTGATGGTTAATCCGTTTTTGGATAACACTTCCATGGTTTCATAGGCTTCATTAATACGCGTATCGTAAATGAACATTTTATTCCAGGGTGCAATGATGTGAAAACCTTGATCATAAATGTTGTCTTTTTTCAGACCTCCGGCAAATGGTTTAAAAACCACCCCGCTTTGACCTGATTCAATGGTTAAAAATGTCGTAGTGGTCAAAATGGAGAACAACACCACGACGCCAATACCTATGGCTATGTATTTTATTAATTTGCGGGAATTAAAATTGCCGAAAAAATCCGGGTTGCGGTTAGAATTTGGTATCATAGTTTTGAATTTTTTTTACAAGCTAAAGTTGAAAATCCAGGTTAAAAACAAATTTCTATTAATTCAAGCCTATTCCC
>JAYRWN010000359.1:0-11397 GCA_041917975.1 Saprospiraceae bacterium
AAAAATAATTCACTGGCTAATCTGATCACGTCGGGGTTGGCCTTGATTGAGTGAATTGTTTTTTTAGAGCTTGATGACATTCTATTAAGTGATTAATTTCTAGTTATAAAAAGCTGCGGCACCACCCACATAGAATTGATTTAAATTAAATGATTATCCGCGATCATACCTAACTTCCTGAGTAACTGGATATCACCATTAGTTACTATCAATTAGATTATCCTAAAGTAATTTTTTTGTTGCAATTTTGACCTTATCCATTTTAGCTAAAAAGCGTTCAAAAATCCGTGAAAAACAAAATACTGTTTGAGCCTTAACGTAGTCTAAAAGGAATCCATTTTTTGTATTAAAATGTTCTTATTCAAGGATATATGCTCTGGCGAGTTTATTTTGTTTAGGATTTTTGGATGCTTTTTAGCATGAAGAAATGGATAAAGTCTTGACTTTCCTGCCTGCCGAGCATAATTCGGCGCAGGCAGGTTGGTCCTTTTGTGCAAGTCGTAGCGAAGCGGAGATCCCGCACTGCGGGGACAAAAGGACGAAAGGCAAAATCGAAGTGAGGTAGCCGGGCAATCAAAGATAAAGTTACAGCAAAGACAATTTACTACAATAAAGGGCTAAGCATTTTTTGGTAACTTTACGGATATTCATATTAAATTAATAGTATAATATTTTTAAAATCTTCACCATTTTTTATAAAAATTCAGGTTGACCAAGTTTAACTGATCTGAGTTTTGTTGTGCCAAAATTTATCCGACGAATCATTTTTTTCAAGAGGGCCAGGTAGATTATAAAAGAAATATCTAGTGTTAATAGTTTTTTATCGATAAATTACTGGTCATTTTTTGTTAAATTAGTCGCCACTATTTTAACTTTTAACGACTCTTTACCGACCGCAGTGGTCTATTTAAAAATTATATAAAAACAGTTTCCAGAAAATAATAACTTAATTTCGGACCACCAGAAATTACTTCATTCACTGTTTGATATTATAAACTATGGCTCAAATACCTTTTCAAACCATCGATTGGTCTAATATTAATAAAACAGAACATCCTGGTGAACAGGGTACAGCCTATTGGCAAACCTTACAACTGGATGGCCTGAGGATCAGATTAGTTGAATATTCCAAAGGATACCTGGCTGATCATTGGTGCCAGAAAGGTCACCTTGTTCATTGTCTTGAAGGTGCCTTTACCAGTGAATTAGCCACCGGCGAACTATTCACTTTACATAAAGGCGGAACCTATGTGGTGTCGGATTTACTTAGTTCACACCGCTCCAGCTCTCCTGAAGGGGTTAAACTTATAATTATTGATGGGGATTTTTTAAAATAATTCAATGATTGACAAATGCAGGAGTATTACAGAACTTCATGAATTAGTTTCTTTATATGATTCCTCTGATGTAACTACGATACATCATGATACAATAGAATTGCTATACAGTGTAAAGAATACTGCGATACATGGCGATTTAGACTTCCTGATTGAGTCCGATAACTCTGCTGCCAGGGCAGCTTGTGAGGCATTGGATTCATTGTTACAAGATATACGTGATAATTGGTAAAAGGTCCAGTTCCACCCATGCCTGTGAGCTGCAATAAAACACCTCGTTATCCCTTTTGCCGAGCTTTGCAACCACCTCTTGCATGGCAAACCCTTCCCAGGAGGCGCCGATTTTAATGCATTTATCCTTGAATTTTCGGAATGATACTCCGAATTTTCAAGGATGTATAGTTGACTAGCTCACCCATTGCCTGGTCTAAATTATCTGCAAATTCAACAAAATCTGTAAATTTACGGTGAAACTCAGGATATAACCACATCAGATTCTTCGCCTAATAATTGAGCAATCGTTAGATATTAACGAAATAAAACTATGGCTAAAAATATCGTTACAAAAAATAGAAATTCTATAAATATCAACATACAAATCGTTCTCTTCCAGGAAAATAACATATGGGTTGCTTATTGCCCGGCCTTAGAATTGTCTTCTTACAGCGACGATCAGGAAGAGGCTAAAACGGCATTTGATGAGGCGATAAATATCTTTTTTGCTGAAACGGACCGCAAAGGCACATTGGAACGTTATCTTTTAAAATTGGGGTGGCAGCTCCAATTAAAACCAAAGCCGATCTATAATCAGCCAGATTTCTCCTTGCAGAAAAATCAGAGACTACGGCATAAAAATACACACATTTATTTCGAACAGGTAGCCATCCCGGTAGCCTAATATTTATGGGACTTAAGCCGATTTCAACTGCTAAATGGAAAAATGGTTGAATTATCGTGGCCTTGAATATAAACGAACCGTTGGAAGCCATGAAGTGTGGGATTATCCGGACGATTCACTGTTAAGGCCGGTTGTTTTTAGAGGTGCTAAGAAAGAAATCCCCGGGTTGCACATCTACACCAACCTCCATACTTTAGGCGTAGACAGCGCCACCTTCCAAAAAGAAATTAAGCATCTATAATTGCCTCGAATGGAGTCCGAACCTCTCCTGCGTCCAAGCTCCACCACCTACCAGCTCTCCCTTAAACTATACGCCGCCCGCAACTTCTGATACAACTCCCCAGCTTCGGCATAATTCAAGGTCTGCTGGCCGTCAGAGGCGGCTTTTTCAGGGGTTTCGTGCACCTCCATGATGATGCCGTCGGCACCGGCCATCAGGGCCGCCAGAGCCACCGGCTCGACATAGCGGCGGATGCCGATGCCGTGGGAGGGATCGGCGATGACCGGCAAATGGGTCATGTTTTTGAGCATAGCGATGGCGTTGATGTCCATGGTGTTGCGATATCCTTTTTCATAGGAGCGGATGCCGCGCTCGCAGAGCATAATTTTTTCATTGCCATGCACGAAGATGTATTCCGCGCCCTGCAGTAATTCTTCCATGGTCCCGGAGATGCCGCGCTTGAGCAGGACCGGTTTATCCACTTCGCCCAGAGCATCCAGCAGGTTAAAATTCTGACTATTGCGCGCCCCTACCTGGAAGACATCCACATAATCGTACATCTGGCCGATCTGCTCCACCATCATCACCTCGGTGATGATCTTGATGCCGTGCTCGCGGCAGATGCGGTGAAACATTTTTAAGCCTTCGGTGCCCAGACCCCGGAAAGCATAGGGCGAACTGCGCGGTTTAAACACGCCGCCGCGCATCACCTGAATGTTATGATCCACCAGGTGCCGTACGATGCTGTGTACCTGCTCCTCAGACTCGATGGAGCAGGGACCGGCCATGATCTGAAAATGGCCGTCGCCGATGAGCAAACCATCACCCAGATCCACTGAGGATTCCTGCACTTTCCATTTGGCTGAGACCAGCTTGTATTCATCACTCACCCGGTGGATGTCTTTGATGCCCGGCATACTGCCAATGCGACGGATGTCAAACTCCGCTTTACCCACGGCCACCAGGTAATGATTAAACTGGGTGCGTACTTCGCGGGACTTGTAGCCGATGTTTTTTAGTTCATGCTGTAAGGCCGTGAAATGGTCCTTGGATAACTGGTGCTCGAGTTGGATAATCATGTTAGATGTGAGGTTTTATAGTTTGAATAAAGGCAGTAGTCGCGGAAGCAATGCCTTCTCCTTCGTGAGCGCCAAGATGACGGATGTAGGCGCTGCCTACAATGGCGCCGCGGGCGTAGTCGCAGGCGGTGTCGAACGTCTGGCGGTTACTGATGCCGAAGCCGATAAACTGCGGGTGCTGCAGGTTCATGCTGCGGATGCGCTGAAAATAATCCACCTGGCCTTCCTGCAGCCCGTCTTTGACCCCGGTGATAGAACTGCTGGACACCACATAGATGAAGCCGGTGGTCAACGTGTCGATATAACGGATGCGCTCTTCCGGCGTCTGCGGCGTAATCAGAAAACACAGGCGCAAGTTGTATTTCTCCAGCAGTGGGGCATACGTCTCGGCATACTCATGCAGCGGCAGGTCCGGGATGATCAGGGCATCCACGCCATGCGTCCAGCAGGCGGCAAAAAATTTCTCCTCCCCATATTGCAACACCGGGTTAAAATACCCCATGACGATGAAGGGCATGTCGGTTAGCTGCCGGGCCTGCCCGATTTGGCTGAACATGTGGTCGATGGTCATGCCCTGACGCAGAGCTGCTTCGCTGCTTTGCTGGATGATCGGACCATCCGCCAAGGGATCAGAATAGGGCAGGCCGATCTCCACCAGGTCTACGCCGGCAGCATCCAGGGCCTGGATGATCTCCATGGTGGAGTCCAGCTGTGGATAACCGGCGGTAAAATATACGTTGAGCAGGCGTTGACGGGGGCCGGCCAGCAGGTCGTCCAATCTATTCATGAGGCAAATGTTTAATGTAGGTTTCCAAATCTTTATCGCCGCGGCCCGATAAATTAATGACGATGTGGCTGTCCGGCTGAATCTCCATCACCTCCAGGGCGGCCAGCGCATGCGCCGATTCCAGGGCGGGGATGATGCCTTCCAGTCGTGTGAGCAAATAAGCGGCTTGCAGAGCATCGGCATCCGTAATACTGATGGCCTTCGCGCGTCCGCTGGTGATGAGGTGCGCATGCAACGGCCCGATACCCGGATAATCCAATCCCGCCGAAATGGAGTGCGGTTCGACGATCTGTCCATCCGCCGTCTGCATCAGCAGGGTCTTGCTGCCGTGGATGATGCCGGCGCTACCCAGCACACTGGTCGCCGCCGACCTGCCGCTATGGATGCCTTCCCCGGCAGCTTCCACCGCCACCAGTTGCACGTCCGGGCGATGCAGATAATGGTAAAAAATACCGGCGGCATTACTTCCCCCGCCCACACAGGCCATGACCACATCCGGATAGTCGCGTCCAATCTTTTCCAACAGCTGGGCTTGTACTTCTTCGCTGATGACGGCCTGGAATCTGGCCACCATCTCAGGATAAGGGTGTGGTCCAACCACCGAGCCAATGATGTAATGGGTATCCTCGGGATTATTGATCCAGTCGCGGATGGCTTCGTTGGTGGCGTCCTTAAGGGTTTTACTGCCACTGGAGGCGGGGCGTACTTCCGCCCCAAGCATTTTCATCCGGGCCACATTGGGGGCCTGGCGTTTGATATCCACTTCACCCATGTACACCACACAAGGCAGATTCTTCAAGGCGCACACCGTAGCCGTAGCCACACCATGTTGACCGGCGCCGGTTTCAGCGATGATGCGAGTCTTTCCAAGACGTTGGGCTAACAGGATCTGCCCGATAGTATTATTGATTTTATGGGCCCCGGTATGATTAAGGTCTTCACGCTTTAGGTATATGTGTGCGCCATAACGTTTAGAGAGGCGTGGCGCCAGATATAAAGGCGAGGGCCGCCCGACATAGTCTTTAAGCAACGACTTATACTCGCGTTGGAATTCCGGGTCGCTGATGATGCTTTCAAAATTCCGGCGCAGGGTCTCGACGTTATGATAGAGCATCTCGGGGATGTAAGCCCCTCCGAAGCGGCCGTAATAGCCGCGAGCGTCAATGGTGTAGGACATAAATAAAATTTTCCAGTAATGAAATGTTTTTTACCGCCGGAGCATCCTCAAACCTTGAATTTAAGTCTACTCCTATAAAATACGGGTGCTGAAAGGTCTTGATTTTCTCACCCCAATCCGGCTGAATTCCACCGCTGAGCAAAAAAGGCCGCGGACCGGTATAATGTTCTAACAACTCCCAGCGAAAGGCCGAACCATTGCCACCGGGATAAGCGCCTTTAGCATCAAATAAAAACAGCTGCACAAATGGGGCATAGGCATGTGTGACCGAAAATTCGAAGTCACCGTCCACCGCCAATGCCTTCCAGACAGGAACCTTTGCCCCAAGTTCAGCGCAATATTCCGGGCTTTCCTGTCCATGCAATTGCACGATATCCAGATCATATTCCCGCACCGCATCCATCACTTCCAGCAAAGGCAGGTTGACCGTAACGCCTACCCGTTTTTTGGTCCCGGTGCAGGTCCGGTCAGGAACTGCCGTCACAAACCGGGGCGATGATGGATAAAGAATAAATCCCAGGTAATCCACCGGCAGCCGGCTTACCGACTGCACGTTTGATGCATCACGCAATCCGCAAACTTTTATTAAAGGGTTAGCCATGAGTAGCCAGACGCTGAAGGGTTTGAATGAATTGAGTACACTTTTTGGCCGGATCGGCTTGTTTCATAAAATATTCGCCGATCAAAAAACCCTGATACCCCAGGCGGCGTAAGTGTATTACCGTCTCCGGATTATCCAAGCCGCTTTCACTGATCAGCACTTTATCTTTGGGTAATTGGGCGAACATTTGTTCGGAAGTATTGATGCCGGTGTGAAAGGACTTTAGGTTGCGGTTATTGACGCCGACCACATTTATTGGCTCGCAAATCTTTTCTATTTCTTCTGCGCTGTGTAATTCCATCAGCACTTCCAGACCAAGATGCCGCGCAGTGGCTGCCAGGTTTTTGATCTCTTGTTTGCTGAGTATCTCGGCGATCAACAGAATGGCATCGGCTCCAATGGAACGGGCTTCGATGATCTGATATTCGTCCACGATAAAATCTTTGCGCAAAATAGGACAGTAGTTGAATTTTCGAGCCTGGGTGAGGTCCTCGTTTTTGCCGCCAAAAAATTTTTCGTCGGTGAGCACCGAGAGGGCGGAAGCACCGGCCATCATGTAACCAATAGTTACTTCTTCCACGTCCGCATAGGCATTAATCAGTCCTTTGGAAGGCGATTTGCGCTTAAATTCGGCGATGATGCCTTGTTTGTCCGGCCGGGTGATGTATGCGCTGAGCGAGACCGTGGGTGATTGAAAATATAGACTTTTCTCCAGCTTTTTTACCGGCACCAGCTCCTTTTTTTCCTTGACTTCCTCTTTTTTATGTATAACTATTTCATCTAATATATTCATGACCTTATTGGGCATTAATCAGTTGTTTAAATGTATTGAGGGCACTTCCGGACACCAGTGCTTCGCGGGCTTCGGCTACACATTCCTGCAAAGCCGTATGCTGTTTATAACAGTGGATACCGAGCCCGGCATTGGCAGCCACTACATCTATTTGGGCCGGGGTTCCCCGTCCTTCGAGAATACCCAGGAAGATTTTGGCTGCATTCTCGATGGTGTGGCCACCGGAGATGTCTTCTGCTTTTACTACGGGAAGGCCCACATCCTGCGGTGATAATATTTTTTCGGTCAGGTTACTTTTCACCAGGAAAGGTCCGGTGAGTGAGACCTCATCGTACCCGTCCAGGGAATGGATAATCATATAACTGCGGGCCGTTTGTTGGAAAAAATATTGATATAAGCGCGCCAGTTGACGGTCGTACACCCCGGTGAGTTGACGACTGGGCTGAGCCGGATTGACCAGCGGTCCCAGCATGTTAAAAAAGGTGGGTACAGCCAGACTGCGGCGGGTGGGGCCGACTGTTTTCAGGGCTGGATGAAACATGGGTGCGTGGAAAAAACATACCTTGTGTTGATCGATCTGTCGACGCAGAATGTCCACATCGTTGGTAAATTTATAACCTAAATATTCCAGTACATTTGAAGATCCGCAGGCAGAAGAGACGCCATAATTGCCATGTTTGGCCACATGATAACCCGCACCCGCCAGGACGAAAGAGGACAGGGTGGAGATGTTAAAGGTATTTTTGCCGTCGCCACCGGTACCGACCACATCAATGGTATCAAAATCACCCAGGTCAACGGGCACCCTTAGTTCCATCAGCGCATCCACAAAGCCTTGCATTTCTTCGAGGGTGATGTCATGCATTTTGTAGGAGGTCATAAAGGCAGCCATTTGGGCTTCCTGATATTTGCCCTGGGCAATATCGGTGATGATTTCGCGCGCTTCAGCCCGGGTCAGTGACTGATATCCAAAACGGTGTTGTAGAACCGATTTCATGATGGTTTTATATTTTGTTCACAATATTGTAGAAAGTTGGCCAGAATACGTTTGCCCTCCGGCGTAAGGATCGATTCCGGGTGAAACTGTACGCCCCAGATGGGCCTGGTCTGGTGGCGCAGAGCCATAATCTCCCCCTGTACATCCTTGGCCAGACAAATGAGCTCGGCCGGCAAGGTGTCCTTATCTACTACCCAGGAATGATAACGGCCGGCTTCGAAGATGGTGGACAGCCCATCAAGCAGCATATCGGGCGCGATCTGATGTACGGGAGTAGCCACGCCATGGTAGACATGACTGAGATTCTGCAGGCGTCCGCCAAACGCTTCTCCGATGGCCTGGTGTCCCAGGCACACGCCCAGAATGGGTTTTTGGTCCTGGTAGGTGAGGATGACCTCGGGCATGATGCCGGCATCTTGTGGTAATCCCGGGCCGGGTGACAAAACGATGACGTCATAAGCGGCTACCTCGGCTACCGGCAGGGCATCGTTGCGCACCACCGTCACCGGATGAGTGGTGAGTTCGCGGAAGTATTGTACCAGATTGTAGGTAAATGAATCGTAATTATCAATAACCAATATTTTCATGCTGTTTTGCGTCGTGTGGAGGCTGGATAGCCACCGTTCTTTAATCTGTTTTATTAACTGAGTTTACTGGCTTCTATTAAAGCCCGGGTCAAGGCGCCTAGTTTGTTATTCACTTCCTGCAGCTCGCTTTCCTCCACACTGGAGACCACGACACCCGCCCCGGCCTGCCAGTGCAGAGTATGATCTTTACTCAGAAACGAACGGATGAGAATGGCTTGGTTCATTTCACCGCTGACGTCAATATACCCGATGGCGCCCCCATAAAAGCCGCGTTGTTGGTTTTCATGTTGATGGATCAGCTCGATGGCTTTAAATTTAGGCGCCCCGCTGAGCGTTCCTGCTGGGAAGGTATCGCCAAAGACCTGGATGGGATTGGTATCGGCCCGGAGAGTACCTTCCACGTGGCTCACCAGATGCATCACATGGCTGTAATAATGGATTTTTTTCAGTTCTTTCACTTCCACCTGGCTGCAATGGCGGCCCAGGTCGTTGCGGGCCAGATCCACCAGCATGATGTGTTCGGCATTTTCTTTGGGATCGCGATGCAATGCCGCTGCGCGTTCCATATCTTCCTCTAACACACCGCTGCGTTTATAGGTCCCTGCGATGGGATTGACGCTGGCTTTGCCGTCCCGGATCACCATCTGCGACTCCGGGCTGGAGCCAAAAATTTTGTAGTTACCCAGGTCAAAATAAAACAAATACGGCGAAGGGTTGATCGACCTCAGGATGCGATAGACGGCAAATTCATCGCCTTTGAAGGCCTGGCTGTAGGCCCGGGAAAAAACGATCTGAAACACATCGCCGATCTGGCAATGGTGTTTGCCCAGCCGCACCAGTTGGCGAAATTCCTCGTCGGTGAGGTTGCTGCCTGTTTCGCCGACCAGAGCAAAGGGGAAGGTGTTATAACTGCGGCTCATCAGGCGCTGGCGCACCTCGTCCATACGTGACTCGGCTCCTTCCACCAGGTTTTCTACCAGGTAAAATTCGTCCTTGTAATGGTTAAAGACCAACACGAAACGGTAAAAATGATACACCATGTCCGGCAGATCCAAGACCCGTTTTTGTTCATCAAACTGCAGGGTGTCAAAGTGGCGCACGGCTTCAAAGTTGGTGTGGCCGAAAAACCCATTGATATAAGGATAAGGCTGGTCATAATTGATCTCTACCGAACGCACGAAATCATAGATGGTCTCTACGACCGTATTCGTGCCGGTGATGGGCACTTGCTCCTGGCCATAAGGTGTCGTCATCCGGATGTGCTGGTTTTGCACAACAAAAGAAATGATGGGTTCTATAGCCAGAAATGAAAAACACAGCTCTTTATTGGTAAAGTCGTTACTCTCCAGCAACACCGGGTAGCTGTAATGATCGCGCAGTTTCAGGTAGGCCATGACCGGGGTGATGAAGTCGGCCAGGCCCTTATATACTTTTGTTTGTAATTGTATTTTTTTCATTTTCATTTAGTTAATTAAATAAAAAACGGTTTGTCGAGTGCTTCGACAAACCGTCTTTAAGTTATACATTGATGACAGCAGCGCTACACCCTTGATCGGAGTATATCGTTACGCCACCACCAATTTGTATTTATCATTAACATCATTTAACCTCTGGGACGAATATAGGTACAATTAAGCTGATTTTGCAAGCTCTGCGGCAAGATTTTTTTTAAGTGATTTGTAATAGCACTGTAAAACAGGTGAATAAATATTAAAAATAATTGTATTGTTAGGTTTTGCTTATTATCTTTGCAATCGAAACACTTTGTTAACTATAAATAAGTTTTGATGTACAGAGCATCCATTACTGAAAACACCCTGGAAACCTGGGTAAATCTTCCAGATAGTCTTTTTAAGGCTTTCGATACATTTACCAAAATATATGACTTAAACTGGTTAGCATTCCCTCCTCTAACTTTGACACCCATGATCAAAAGCCGAGAAAGGAAATGCAGGTTTTGTGAACCGAATAATAATCAGAAATTTAAGAACCAAGCTCATATTGTTCCAGAGTTCTTTGGTAGGAATCAAATCATTTCATATGAAGAATGCGATGAATGTAATAAACTATTTAGTATATACGAAAACAGCTTAGCTTCCTATTTGCTTGGCATCCATTCGTCCTCTGCGGTGAGAGGTAAAAAGAAGATTCCAACTTATAAATCAATCTTTCATGATTTTCGAATTGAAACCAAAGAAAATGTGGTCAACTTTAAAGGAGATTATTCGGAGAATCTAATATTTGATCAAGATGAACGGAAGCTAACCTCAAAAATTCAAGTTCCTCCGTATAATCCCATGCATATTTACAAAACTTTCGCGAAGATAATAATTGGGCTCATACAAGAAGAGGAGTTAAAACAATACACCATTTTAAAAGAACTACTTCAATCTCCGACCGCTGGTTTTATTTCAAGAAGTGGAATAAACCCATACACTAATTTAGTTCAATTCACAATTCCAGGGCCTAAAATGAATGGTCTGTTTGTGTTGGTAGGGAGATTAAAAAACTCACAAGCTAATTTAGACAAGCCCAATTTAACTTTACTTATGCAAACAAATAATATATCCTTTCAAACCTTCTTTCCTTCTGATACTGAAATAGAAAGAAGGAATAGAAACGTTAATAAAGATATTAACCTTATCTTTTGCCCGCCTATGGTAGATATAGCGCATCTAAATGTTTACGGGAGTCCAAAGGGGAGTTTATTAAATTTAGGTCGGAATTTACTGGTTAAAGATGAAAACCAAACTGTTACTATGCAATTAGAAAATATTAAAGGTGTGCATTTCAAAATGTCGCGAAAGAATGATTTAGGCAGCATTAATCAGTACGGGAAAAAGTAAATTCCAAGAATTATTGTATCTTAAAACACGTAAATCAATAACAGCGTTGGCTCCATGTCTGGACCATCTTTGCCC
>JAYRWN010000360.1:0-11675 GCA_041917975.1 Saprospiraceae bacterium
CCGCAAACGTCATGAATACGGATGGGTATAGCCTCTTTGCGGATAAGGTGTGGATCCTGAAAATAAACCAACCCCTGGTTACCCAAAGTGATGAGGGTGTGATGATGGGGCATCCGAGCCATCAGACGCTCACGGGCGTGCAGCAGCTGCTCTGTTTCTGATGGGATAGTCTGCTGTAAGGCAATCTGCAATTCTTGCAGATTAGGTTTGAATAAGTCTACGCCTTTATATTCAAAAAAATTACGTTGCTTAGGGTCCACGGTGACTTTGATGTTCCGCTCGTGACAGACAGCGATTAGCTCTTTGATGATGGAGGTCGTGAGCACCCCTTTGTTGTAATCCTGGAGGATGACCACCTGGATTTTGGCCTGGTCCAACAGGATGTGGATGCGACGGAGCAACTCCATTTCTTCTTTTTTACTGAGGTCCTCCCGTTGTTCCTGATCGATGCGCAGGACATGGTGTTCTCCGGCCATCAACCTGGTTTTAAGGGTGGTTCGTCTGGTGGAGAGGCTTATGGTACCTTCAGAAGATAAGCCATGGTCAGCCAGGAGCTGGTTAAAAATCAGAGCTTCCTGATCCTTGCCGGTTACCCCGCATAAATATGTACGGGCGCCAAGAGCATGACAATTCAAAGCGACATTTGCTGCTCCACCCAGGTGATTGGCCGTATGGAGGTGGTCAAAAACCGGAACGGGGGCTTCAGGACTGATGCGGTTTACCTTGCCCTGCATGTAACGATCTATCATCACATCGCCCAGCACAAGAACATTAACTTTTTGCCAGCGCTCCAAAATATCCTGGAAAATCATGGATTTTAAGTTCAGGTTAGTTTAGGTTAACCGGGATGCAAGATAGGTATAGATACGGGTTGTTGCACCCTCATTTTCTGTTAAATAGTGGCGGATATCCGTTTGCGCCTGCCGGTAGGTTATCTCGTCCTGATAGACCTGCCAGGCATGTCTTAAACCGGCTGGATCGGACACGCTCTTTCCGGCACCTGTTTCCACCAGATAGACGGCTTCTCTGAACTGGTGGTACTTGGGCCCAAAAATAACCGGTACAGCAAAGGCCATCGGTTCAAGGACATTGTGGATGTTACGTCCAAATCCACCGCCGATATAGACCAATCTTGCATAGCGATATAAATAAGCCAGCAAGCCGATATTATCAACTAAAAACGCCGAGCCCATCTGCCCATGCTTAAATTGGGACAGCCTGGTGAGTGTCACAGGGCTTAACTGCTCTATAGCCCGCAGATGTTTTTCGCTGATGTCATGTGGTGCCAGAATAATTTTCCAGCCTGCAGACAGGAGCTCCGGGGCTACCTGATAAAATAACGATTCATCTTCCGGCCAGGTGCTGCCCCAAATCCAAATGGGGTATGTTCCGCCAAATTCTTCAATTAAAATGAGTCGGCGATCCTCATTAGGTAGGTGCAAGACACGGTCCACTCTGGTGTCACCCACCTGGGTCACCTGGGACACTCCGGCTTCCCGCAGCAGGACCTCAGAACGGTGGTCTTGTACGAAACAATGGTCAAAATCACGAAGAAACTGTAAAAAGGAGTGGCCATACCAACGAAAAAAATAATGCTCCGCGCGGAAAGTGCCGGAAATAAGTACGATGGGAATCCCATGCTGTCGACAAGCCTGTAGATAATTGTACCAAAAATCGTATTTGACTAATACGAGCAGGGCTGGGTTAAATAAAGTCACCCAGGCACGCGCATTTTGGACGGTGTCCAATGGCAGGTATTCCACCTGGTCAGCATAGGTATAATCTTTCCGGATGTTGTACCCTGATGGTGAAAAGAAGGTCAGCAAAACCGGTTTGGCGGTGCGTTGTTTGATGACTTCGATGAGTGGTCGGGCTTGTTCGAACTCTCCCAGCGAAGCACAATGGAACCATACAGGCGAGCCGTGTAATTTATTGGAAACCGGTTGAGTTCGTCCTTGCAACCAAGCCTTTAGCCGTCGGTTAAAGGGTGCCGCCAGGGGCAGACACCAACTGACCAGTTGCATCAAGACCTGATATAAAAAAAACATGGTCCAAAGGTACACCTTGGACGGCTTTTTTTACGGATGAATTACTCATCCAAAAAAATGGCGATCAAGAATTTCGAAATATAATCCTTGGGTCCAAAGTCTGTTACGGTTAAAGTCTTTGTCTTAAAAAATTATCCTTCTGATGGTTATATATAGGTGAAATTAACCTATTTTTGGCGACTCAATCACCATAACCTTTAAAGTCTAAATCCACATTTGCCAATGAAGAGATCTTATTACCTGTTGATGGCAGGGATCATGTGTACCATCCTCAATTTATACCACTGTTCTACTCCACCTAAAGATCCGCATGCAGTCGCAGCGGAATTGTATCAAGTGCATTGCCAAAGCTGTCATGGAACGGCTGCGGAAGGGTTTATCCGTCGCGCATGGAAGATGGGCTATTCCCGCGAGGAGCTGATGGCCAGCATCACTAACGATAATCATGATGCAGGGATGAGTTCTTTCAGCACTCTGCTTAAACCGGAAGAAATAGCCAGTTTAACCGATTATATCCTCGTCAGGATGACGGATACTTTAGGCAGTCAGTTTGATAGTTTGGGCAGTGTGTTCACCGCCGGGGCGGTCACCGTAAAATTAGATACCGTCGTATCCGGTCTGAAAAATCCCTGGGGCATGGTATTCCTGCCTTCAGGTGATCTTTTACTCACCGATCGCAATGGGATGTTCTACCGCATCACACCAGACAAACAAAAATTCAATATTGCCGGCGGGCCGGTGGTGAAAGAAAAAGGTCAGGGGGGATTACTGGATGTGATCTTGCACCCACAGTTTGCGTCAAACAACCTTATTTATTTATCCTATTCCAAACCACACACCACGGATACCAACCTGTCCACCACGGCCATATTTAGAGCTGCGTTGAAGGGGGATGCTCTGGAAAACGGGCAGGATATCTTTGTTGCTGAACCCTACCAAAAAACTGCCCATCACTTTGGCTGCCGTATGGCTTTTGATACGGCCGGATACCTGTTTGTTAGTGTCGGGGATCGTGGACAACACATTCCCTTGCTTCCGCAAAATCTGCGCACCGATATGGGTAAAATTCATCGCATGTACGATGATGGCCGTCCAGTGGAGGATAATCCGTTTTTTGGCATGGATACTGCCCGGGCCACCATCTGGAGTTATGGTCATCGGAACATGCAAGGCCTGGTTTTCCATCCGGAGACCAAACAACTTTGGGAGACCGAACATGGGCCCAAAGGTGGCGATGAGGTTAATTTTATCGAAAAAGGGAAAAATTATGGTTGGCCCGTCATCTGTTACGGCATCAATTACGATGGCACAGTTCTCACCCCCTTTACTGAAAAAGAAGGCATGGAACAGCCCCATATTTATTGGTTGCCATCCATTGGCCCATGTGGCATGACCTTTAATACCAGTGACCGGTATCCGGCCTGGAAGGGTGATCTGCTGGTGGGTTCGATGTCTTTCCAATACCTGCACCGTTGCCGGGTAGAATCCGGTAGAATAGTTAAACAGGAAAAAGTGTTGGAAGGGATAGGCCGCATCCGGGAGATAGAAATAAGCCCGGATGGTTACATCTACATCGCGAAAGAGCTCCCAGGGTATGTATTTAAATTAATTCCGGTAGAGCAGCCGGTCATGTGATACCCTCGTCCATAAAACATATCATGGCGGATCAGCGTGCGTTGATCCGCCTTTTTATTTACCCACCCAGATTAGGTGAAAAATCCTGCTACATCCGAAAGCTCAGAATTATCGAATTAACTCCTGACCATTTTGGCACAACCATCGGATTTGCCCATTTTGATTGGTTTAAACGTGATTTTTTCCTAATCATGTTTTTCGAAAACATTTTAATAACCAAGTTTAAATTGATTGCGATATAGACGTCCGTCTTAATCAGTTTTGACGACCAATTCATTATCGAAAATATTATTATCCAAGTTTACAACGCCCAATTTTTTACCTTCAAACGCTCACATAATTGTTTCATTATCGGCTGCAAAGCTTTAACTTAAAGCCGGTCATTTCTGTTAATTGATACCATCATGATCAGACGTCAGTTTATCCAGTCCTCTTCAGCCGCTGCCCTTGGCCTGACCCTCGGGCAACGTTACCCATTATGTTCACCAAACCCTACCAATCAAAACCTTTTCGTGGAACGGGGTAGTTTTTCGTTGGATGGACACCTCTTGCGTATTTATCACCCGCAGATCCACCGGAGTTTTAGGATGATTATGATGGCCGACACGCACCTGTTTTTAGACGATATGCGTGGGGAACCTTATCAATCGTTCAGTGGCCGGATGGCCAAAGCCTATAATCAAACCAAACATTTCCTGACCGGGGCAGTCACCAATCCGGAAGAAAGTATGCTCAAAACCTTGCAGTTGGCTCAGGAAAAAAAGGCGGAGTTAGTGGCCCTGATTGGGGATATTCTGAGTTTTCCAGCGGAAGCCGGAGTAGACTGGGCTATGCAGCAACTGCGGGCCAGTGGGCTGTCTTTTGTGTATACCGCCGGTAATCATGACTGGCATTATGAAGGCTTGGGAGGAACCATCCAGGATTTGCGCCGGCACTGGTGTTCAGAACGGTTAAAACCATTTTATCAAGGCCATAACCCATTGATGGACTCACGGGTATTGCATGGCGTACGCCTGGTGACCATCGATAATTCTACGTACCAGATCCTGCCCGAACAACTGGAATTTTTAAAAACCGAGCTGGCATTCAGTCAACCTACTGTACTGATGGTACATATCCCGTTGTATGCGCCAGGTCGGCCGGTAGGGTTTGGTTGTGGACATCCGGCCTGGGGCAGTTCGACTGATAAAAACTATGAATTGGAGCGCCGCGAACGCTGGCCGGCCGGCCATACCACCACCACTTTTGCATTTCATCAGGAAGTATTCTCGGCCCCAAACCTGATTGCAGTCCTCACCGGACACATCCACCGGCCCAGCATAGATGTGTTGAATGGTATACCGCAAGTGGTGGTCGATGCCAACGCTACCGGCGCCTACCTGGATGTGGAGTTCATCACCGGATAATCAACAGGTGATTAACTCCTTTTTTCTGCTTAACGGGCTATCGGGGCGCCGAGTACATCCGGTGAAATGGCAAACGCATCCACCAGGGGCAAAGCCTCCAGGCGCACTTCACGGCATAGCTTAGCCACCAGTTTGCGGATGGCTTTTGACTTCACTCCCGCCAGATAATCATTTTCCAAATACCAACCCCGGTGTTCCAACAGGACCGACAAGGCAAATAATTGGGTTAATCTGGTCAGTGATGATCGCAGCGGAGAACTTAAGGATAAATCATTGATCTGTTTGTAAAATGCCTCCAGTATCTCGCGTTCCACAAAAGCCTGGGCGGTGTCCACCATATGTACCTGGCAGCGCAAAAAAGCTTCATAAGGATCTACCCGCCGGTTGAGATATTTACGCATCCGATTGCCCAAACTGAGCAGAATGTGGTGTTCGCGGAACCGGAAGGCGTTAAGGTGAAATTCCGCACCCAACAAGTGCTCCGCATCGGTTTTTCGCACCATGTAGGGATTTTGTTCGGTAAGGCTGGTCGTCACTGATCCTGCGAGCAGTTTCATCAGCCCCCAATATCCTTCATCATGCAATTGTTCCTTCATGTTCGTCAGCAGGGCTTTGGCTACCAACTGCATGAGCACGGTGTTGTCCCCCTCAAAGGTGGTAAAAATGTCAGCATCCGCTTTAAGATCAGCCAAACGGTTTTCTTGTAGGTAACCCTTACCACCGCAGGCTTCTCGACAAGTTTGTAACGTGGCAGTGGTAAACCAGGTGGCATAGGCTTTTAGCCCGGCCGCTCTGGTTTCGATCTTCTGCAGGTCACCACGCATGATCGCTTGGTCGTAATCCTTAGCCAGGGCAGTCAAGGCCATATCGAGCGCATAAACTTTAGCCAAAGGAGGCAACAGGCGGTGCTGATGGGTGGGGTAATCCAGCAGCAATGTCTCGGGCTCATCAACCTTCGCCCCAAATTGGCGTCTTTTCAAAGCATATCTGATGGCAATGGCTAAACCGCTTTTAGCGGCACTAAGTCCGGCCCGGGCTACACAGATGCGGCCACCTACCAGGGTGGACAACATGGTAAAAAAACGTTTATTTTCGTTTTCAATGGGGCTTGAATATTGTCCATTCGGGCTTACCTGACCGTATTTATCTAATAAATTTTCCCGGGGAATGCGTACCTGATGAAACCAGATTTTGCCGTTATCCACCCCGTTTAACCCCATTTTGTAGCCATTGTCTTCGACGTGGATACCCGGTAACACGTGGTGATCAGCATCGCGTAATGGCACGATAAAAGCATGTACACCATGATTGGTGCCCAGGGTATGCAGTTGGGCAAAAACTACCGCCATATGGCCGTACAAAGCATTACCAATATATTCTTTCCCCGCCAGGGTATACGGCGTGTGGATGATAAATTGTTGACGGAGGGAGTCATAATGCGCTGTTGTTTCCAGTCCGCGAACATTTGAGCCATGGTTGGTCTCAGTCATGGCAAAACACCCTGCCAGTTTTAAGGTTCCGATATTGGTAAGATACCGCCGGTGATGTTGTTCGGTGCCTAAATGTAAAATAGCGCCCCCAAACAAACCGAATTGTACACCAAATTTAATGACCATGCTCAAATCGTGATGGGCCAGGGTCTCAAAGATAGCGGCGTATTGGCCTCCGGCATTTTGACCTCCGTACTGCACCGGATATGACACCGCCCCAAAGCCCTGTTCAGCTAATATTTTTAACCAGGCCATGACCTGTGCGCGGTAAGTTTCTTTATCCTCCATGTGCCGGTAACGGAAAGCCGGATCTTCCAGCAGGGCTCGCGCGCGTCGACGTAACACATGGTATTCATCATCCAATAATCGGGTCATCTCCTCTACGTCCCAGTCCACCGTCTCCAGCATCTGCAGAGCTTCGCCTGCCGGCACTAAACGGCGGTAAAGGCGTTGATGACCATTTGTATGCGACAATCCTAGTGCTTCTTCCAATTTCTCCAACGCCAGTTTGACCTCCGGTTTTTGCCACAGATGCTGGGGGTGTTGATAAGCCTTTTGGGCAATGGCCAGCCCTAAAGAAGCTAAGTTACTTCGTTCAGCCCGGGTTAAGTGGGCCGCATGGTTTTTCATCTGGTTCATCCACTCCTTAAACGTTTCTTCCTCGGGTGGTTTGGCGGGGTTGCTCCAGCGGACGAGTTGCTCCTTTTCAGCGGCAGTAAGGTGGGGCAATTGGTTTAACATGTCATGTATGGCCACCATTTCACCCGGGCTTAATACACTGTCCGCCCAGCCCATATAAATGATAGGCAATGCACTTAATAAGCCAGGACTGTAGGTAATTTTTTGATCAGTTGGGTCTGACATTTTTTACAGTTTTCCCTGAAATTACCATTTTTTATCATTCATGGGCTTGACAAGATGCATAAAAAGGGCAAAATCTAGCGGGTGTTTTGAGTCCAGCAATTAATCCTGACCCGTAAGGATTCCCCGGGGTAATTTTTTTTGTAACATTGCCTCTGAAATATAAAAGCTAAACATTAATCATGGGTAGGTTAAGTGGAAAAGTAGTATTGATCACGGGTGGTACACGTGGCATAGGCAAAGGCATCGTGCAATTATTTCATCGGGAAGGTGCAGACATAGCTTTCACGTACAGTGCTTCAGCAGCTGCGGCAGAAGTCTTGCTGTCTGATCTGAATTCGGGACCGAAAATTAAAGCCTATCAGTCTGATGCGGCAAATTATATTGCCGCTGAAGCCCTGGTAAATCAAGTGCTAGCCGATTTCGGACGCATAGACATACTGATCAATAATGCCGGGATCACCCGTGACACTTTGTTAATGCGTATGTCCGAACAACAGTGGGATGAAGTGATCACTACTAATCTAAAATCTGTATTTAATCTGACCAAACAGGTCATTAAACCGATGATGAAACAGCGCTCCGGATCTATTATTAACCTTAGCTCGGTCGTCGGTGTTTTTGGTAATGCAGGTCAAGCGAATTATGCCGCCTCCAAAGCGGGTATCATCGGTTTTACCAAATCGGTAGCTAAAGAACTGGGTTCGCGTAACATCCGCTGCAATGCCATCGCTCCCGGCTTTATTCAGACGGAAATGACCGGCCAACTGGATGACAAAACCATCGAAAACTATTTAACCAATATACCCCTTAAAAAATTCGGTTCGGTGGATGATGTGGCCGAGGCTTGTTTGTTCCTGGGGTCCGACGCATCGGTGTACATCACCGGACAAGTCCTTAGCGTATGCGGAGGTCTGAACACCTAGACAGTTGATGAACCACGGTTGGGATTTTTGTTGAGCTAAACTCAAAAAATAACCTCAGTTTATATTTTTAACTCACAGCCACCTCCTTTGGCTGAACGGTATATGGCTTCCACCACCCGGATGTCGCGCAGGCCTTCCTCTCCGGGTACCAGCAAAGGTTGATTTTGCTTTAAAGCTAATGCGTCGTCATCCATCTGGATATTTTGATGCAATTGGATGGGTGTGTAGATCTCGGTGCCGTCTGACATCATTCCGCGGTTACCGCCATAGCCACTTTGGGGCTCCATTTTTAGCCACCCTTTTTCGTAGTTTATATTCAGCCAGTTCATGTTCATCCCAAAACTGGTCTGGCAGTTGGCCACTGCGCCACTGGGAAATGTCAATTGGAATAACACGGTTTCTTCTACCTCGTGGTAGATTTCCGGACGGGTGGTCGAGGTCCGGGCCATTACACTTACCGGTTCCTCTCCCGTGGCCAGACGGGCGCCCTGTAAAGCATATACGCCCATGTCACCCATCACACCGCCACCCAGAGCCTTTTGTTGTTTCCAGTGATTGGTGCGGCTTTCAAAATACCCGGCCGCTGAGTTGACCATCCGCACTTTACCAAATTTTTTGTCCCTGGTGACTTTCATATATGCTTGGATGTTGGGGTCGTGTTGACAGCGATATCCTATGGCTAATTTAACCTTGTTTTGAGCACAAGCATCAATCATGGCCTGACAATCGGCAACCGATGGGGCCATGGGTTTTTCACACCAGATGTGTTTACCTGCCTTTGCTCCCCGGACAGTATATTCTCGATGCATGGATGGAGGTAAGACCACATAAATAATGTCGATGTCCGGATTATCAGCTATGCGGTCGTAGTTTTGATAATTGTACACATTTTTATCCGCAAGGCCATATTTTTTCTGCCAGGTTTCGATTTTGGAAGGGGTGCCGGTGACAATACCTTTTAACTCACAATGCTGGGTTTTCTGTAGAGCCGGTGCCAACAGATCCGCACTGTAATAACCTAAACCAACCAACGCCACACCTAATTTTTCTTTCGGTTTACGCGTAGCAGCTAACAATACATGGGGAGACAAGGTCACGGCAGCACTGCCCAGGACGGCCTGACTGATGAATGAACGGCGATTTATAGTCTTCATACGCTGACAAGTTTATGCCTAAAGATACAGGCCAGGGCTAAAACATGATCAAGATTTGTTTAGAATATTTTTATTCGTTTGCCCGGTATCTCAGGGTGACATCTCGATTGATCAAATAAGGTATGGATTGTCGTTGATAATAGCCGATGATATTTTCTGCGGCCATGCGGGACATGGCCTGGCGCGCGGTGACCGTTGCTGAACCGATGTGGGGTAGGATAGCCACATTTTCCATCTCCAGTAAGGGATGATCGGCAGCCATGGGTTCCGGATTGGTCACATCCAACCCAGCGCCCCAGATGATGCCCCGCCGTAAAGCGTCCAACAAGGCTTGTTCGTCATGCACTCCACCTCGTGACGTGTTGATAAATATAGCATTGGGTTTCATGCGTGAAAAAGCATCCGCATTAAACACGGCGCGTGTTTCCGGACTGAGAACACTGTGTACGGACAATACATCGCTTTCACGCAATAATGTATCAAACGAAACTCGTCGCGCACCGATCAATTGTTCGGCTGTAGGGTTATTCGTACGATTACAATATATTATCTCCATGTCGTAAGCGCCCCGGCAGCGTTTAGCCATTTCCAGACCGATGGCCCCCAGACCAAATATGCCTAAAGTTTTTCCAGCCAATTCCTGCCCAAGATGAGCCAAAGGCATAAAATGTCCCCAATCCCCCCTCAGGATGGCTTTGTGGTTAAAAAAAAACTTCCGCGCCACCGCCAGCATTAATCCAAAGGCTACGTCGGCTGTAGCTGCACTCATAGCTCCAGGCGTATTGGCTACGGGTATGCCCAATCTGGTAGCGGCAGCTACATCGATGTTATCATAACCGGCTGCAAATTGGGATATAACCTCCAGGTGGCTGCAAGCTTCTAAAAACGCGGCATTCAACCGGTTTTCTCCTAAGGACAACAATGCATGCACACCGGAAGCCGCCAGGAGCAATTCCTCGTCCGTCATGGGCCGGGGCTCCGACCATACATCCACTGAAAAACCTGCTTCCCGTAACATGTCCGGGCCGATGGAAGGAATTTCTCTGGTGATCAGTATCTTGATGGAATTTGACACGAGTGATGCTTTATTTTTTTTAACGACTAAATTACATCTAACCGGCCTAATATAATTACGAGCGGCCATTTTGCACTTAAAATTTATTATTTCCCCGCATAGTGATAACTTAGCCCCTAATTATATTATATATTTTTATGATATGAAAATGTATGTGTTAATATTTAGCGGCTGCATTGGGTTGCTGCTCACGTCCACATTTTGTTTTTCCGATAGGCAAGCTAAACTGGCTCGCGATATCCTGGGTAAATGGAGTAGTCATAAAATGAAGGTGGTCTTTCAGGGCAGGCATGGCGGCCTGGGAGTGGATAGCCTGGATGTGCAGCGGGCCGATTGGGAAAAAGAAACCCAAGGTAAACCAATCATTACGGCTTTCAAGGCGGATAACACCTATGAATCCTGGTATTATGATGTCTCCGGGCAGGTATTGCTGCGCAACCCCGGCGGGACCTGGACCATCCGCAAGGACACCATCATTATGACCCAGTTAAATCCGGCCGGTGGCCCAACTTTTCACCTCCACGTGGCCCGCCAAAAAGAATTATTGTATTTCAGCGGGGTGATGGATTTTGACCTGGATGGTCAGTCGGACGATCATTATCAGGGCTGGATGCAAAGAGAACCCTGAAGCGGATGATCAGCGTATCTTTAGAAACGAAGTCGTAATTATTCTTGTTATTAAATTAATGAATTCCTGCGCCAATACCTTGGATTATAACCTTTGGGTGCGTGGTTGGTATAAACGAAAACGGATACTTTTACAGGTCCACAGATGGATGCCGGCTATTTATTTATGAAACCGCTCCAGCGTCTGATTATCACACCACCATAGTCCTGGTGGCTGGGATTATCGGTATTAATCACCACCGTGAGCAAGACCTGATTGGCTTATTGAGTAATCATCAACACCGGGTCATCGTCATCCATCCGCGAGGCACGGGTTATTCTGAGGGTCCACGTGGGGATATTGCACCTTTTACCGATTTTATCCAGGATTATATAAACATCATTAAAAGCGATGTGGATTATCTGACCAAAAAACATAAAATACTGCTTTTTGGACACAGCATGGCCACTGCG